>NC_015931.1:1228844-1536055 GCF_000223395.1 Pyrolobus fumarii 1A
CGAGGCCCCCGCGGGGGGTCTATGAGCGGGGGTCCTTTGGGCGCCCGCCATCCCCGCTTATAGTGTAGGCGTCCTGTGGACGCCTTGGGGAGGGTAGCGGTTGCCCACGTTGCGTTTCCTTGCACCAAGGTTGTTCGAGGCTATAGGCTCTAGCGTCACACGCCAGGAGCTGGAGGAGTTACTGTTCCGGCTGAAGTGCGAGACCGAATGGGGGGAGGGCGACGAGGTCTACGTTGAGGTTAACGCTGACCGCCCGGACATGTTTAGCGTTGAGGGTATCGCGAGAGCTGTTCGTGGGCTTCTGGGTATCGAGACGGGTCTGCCTAGCTATGAGCACGTGCCGTCCGGGTTCACGCTTAGGGTCGAGAGCGTCCCGTCTAGGCCCTTTATCGCCGCTGGAGTGGTTTACGACGTGTATGTCGACGGGGTTTTCCTGGAGGAGCTTATACAGTTCCAGGAGAAGCTCCACGAGACCCTGGGGCGCGGCAGGAGGAGGGTAGCGATAGGCATCCACGACCTGGAGAAGGTGCCATCAAAGAACCTGGTCTACCGCGAGGTGAACATAGACGAGGTGCGCTTCACGCCCCTCCACGGAGATAGGGAGATGAGCGTGCGTGAGATCCTCGCGGAGACCGAGCAGGGTAGGAAGTACGGGGCGATATCGCTACGCGGCGATAGACACCCGGTCTTCGCGACGGAGGATGGGGTTGTGCTCAGCCTGCCTCCGGTGATAAACGCGGATGTGACACGTGTTGAGCCCGGCACGAGACACCTCCTCATAGACGTGACGGGCACATCATGGGAGGCGGTCAAGCAGGTTCTAAACGTGCTGGTCTATACCCTCGCCGAGAGGAGCCGCTCGAAGAGAGTCGGCATCGTCAGGCTTGTCGGTGCTCCCGAGTCGGAGACCCCAGTATGGTCGACGAGGAGTATCACAGCTAGCCATGAGAGGATCGTGGCGTGGCTGGGAGCGAGGCTAGAACCCAGTGATGTGGTAGATGCGCTCGAGAGGATGAGGCACAATGCCGAGTACGACGCAGGCGCGTACACGGTTGAGGCTGCACCCTACCGCGTAGACGTCTCCACATGGGTTGACGTGGCGGAGGACGTTGCAATAGGCATCGGGTACGATAGGGTAGGGTGGCAGGCACCGCCCCCCACCACCAGGGGCTCTCTTTCACCGATTCGAGGCCTAGAGAGGAGCATACGCGTGATACTAGCTGGGTACGGGTTCCAAGAGGTGTATAGCTTCACGCTGACAAGCTGCGAGAGACAAGAGGAGCTAGGAGCAGTACCTACAACGATGCTCGTGAGGGTCGCAAACCCAGTCAGCAGGGAGCTAGCCTGCCTGCGCGCCTCGATAACCCCCCAGCTCCTAGAGCTGGCCGCCCAGAACCAGCACATCGTGCCACTCCGCATATTCGAGATGGGGGATGTGGCCCTCGTGGACGAGAGTCGACCCGAGAAGGTAAGGATTGAGAAACATCTAGCAATACTATTGATGGATGAGCGCGTAGGCTATGAGGATATCCAGTCGTACGTGTGGGGTCTTGTAAGGCTCCTGGGCGACGAGATAAGGGAAGTTGAGGAGGTAGACCATCCGCTGTTGATACCAGGTAGGGCCGCGAGGATAAAGACACGAGACGGCCTGGAGGGCATCCTAGGCGAGGTACACCCAGCACACCTAGAGAAGCTAGAGATACGCTACCCAGTCGCAATAGCCGAGCTAAGGTATGACACAGTAGCAAAACCGCGCCTAGCCAACCCCTACAAAGCTCTCCACAGCAGCTAGAGCATCAGACAGACATATATGCGGTGCAACAACTAGAGCGCTGGCAAGCAACTACTAGAATTAACAGAAAGTCTAGTGTATCGTCCTTGATGCGAATCTCTTTGCAATTCTCCACTTTACTGTATAGTCTGCCTCGCTGAGCTTTACACCCAATATCCTCTCTATAGCTCGTCTCGGCGTGCCACGTTGCAAAGGCAGACCGAGAAGAGCGAACTGAACCCCCCCAATAATAACCGGGTTAACTACTCGAAGCTTCATGTTAATATTGAACCCGGCATCCTGAAGAGCATCCATGGGATACACAGAGAAGACACCATCTGGGTGATGATCGGGAGTCAATCTTTCAGTTATAATGTCACTTGAATAGTAATGAGATATCGTATAGCCTTTATCATGATCAGGTAACACGATAACATGCGGATACCTCTCATTGAACGGGCCCGGGTCATAGAACTCTCGTGGCTCGACAAGACGTACACCCTCTATCTCAGACAATATGCGGATAACATGATCTATAAGCTCAGCCTTACGTACAACAACACCATACATATGACATGGTTGTAAGGCTTCAGAATTAACCCAATCTAGAAACATACTACGCATCACCACCTTGCTTCTCGTCATCCTTGAAACGAGTCTAGCAGCTCGCCTCGCTACACCTCTAAGCCGAAGCCTCTCAAGTAAATACACTAATCTAGGGTTGACACAGAGCACTGTACGTTTGTGCAGCTCAGGTGTATGCGGGGGTGCCCTGGTGGGGTCACTGGTAAAGCGCGCCAATCCAGCCTTGTGCAGTGCCACGTTGACATGTATAACACGCTTGTATAGTGTAAAGCCGTGGTCCGATACAACCATTACCACATCGAACTTCGATAGACCTTCCTCTACAATTGCATCGATAGCTTCAAGGAATAGCTTCTCACCCTCAACGAACCTCTCTACTGCATCCGGACATACATGCAAAAGCCTATCCGGATAGTTAGTCGCGATCCAGACATAATCAAAGTTTTCAGCTTTCTCTAGAAGCTCGAGATAACCATTAGCAATAGCAGCATAATCTTCTACATCACACTTCTCGGGAGCTGGTGCCTCGCGAGGGAATAGCCGGGCATATCTCTTAACAAATTCACCATGGTAGACTAACTTGTGCGAAAACATTTCCAATGACAATACATTGAGGTTTTTTACTGGTATTATTGGCGTACTTGGCACTGGGTTAACAACCAACACCCTACGACCCATCATAGCAGCCACTTCGAATATCCGCGGTACTTCAAGATCATATGCCGTCACAAGCTGCCCATCTAACGTGTGGAAATCTATGATTCCATGTTGCGACGGACGTAGCCCAGTCTCTATGCTTGCCCAAGAAGGCCATGTTATCGGGGGGTACCGGTTTGTACACACGATTTACAGCGAAGAGCGCATCATTTGAAGCGAATATGCGAAGGTGTTTATACGCCAATAGCTTCCGTTTGAGAAAGTTTGGCGACAACCCATCAAGGCCAACCACAAGTACTTTGAGCTTCTTTGGCAATACTTTTGCCCTTGTATTGTGCCTTTAGAGCCAAACCTCTTCTTTAGTCTCGCTCTTCAACTTCCTCATGTACTCTTCGGGTGGCACGTAGAAGTTCAGCTTTGCCTCGTGATAGTCTCTTATCACTTGGCGCGCCGCCTCATCTATGTTCGGCTCGCCTGTCGTCTTGTACCTCCACCCTCTCTTGATGGCTATCAATTCTAGTATGCGAAGGGGGTCCGTCTCCTCGATGCCGTACGCGTCGACAACTGCGCGCGGGTTGTAGCGGAGCGCCTTCTTGAGCAGTTCTATCGCAGGGTTTACCGGGTCCTTCAGTTGCTCCGGCGGTTTACCGCGAATCACGGCTTCGAGGCTACCACCCTCAACCGGTATCACGCCGGGAGAGTCGAGCATGTACATACTCTGACCGATACGGTAGAGCTGCACGTGCCGCGTGTACCCTGGGCTACCGGGTATGGGGCTCGTTGATGCCGCGTGTTTGCCCTTAAGCGCGTTTATCACAGTGGACTTGCCGGTTTTCGGGAATCCGGTCACAGCTACGATGATGGGCCTCGCCTCTACAGCCCTCTTTATCGCCACTCGTAGCTTGCGCGTACCCATATGCTCCCTAGCCGCCATGTAGACCGCTGTGTACCCCATATCCTCGAAGAGCCTCTTCCACTTCTCAGCAACCTCCCGGGGCACCAGGTCAGACTTGTTTATCACGATGATGAGCTTCTTGCCAAGAGCCTCTACTAGACGCTCAAGACGCCTACTCCTGGTTGCCATAGGATCCCTCGCGTCAACAACCTCCAGTACAACGTCAGCCCTCCTCACGAGCCACGCAATGGTCTTCCACGACGCCAGTATCAACTATGCTGCACCCCAGCCCTACTCGTCAAGTACCATGCACCGCCTCGGCCCTAATTTAGGAGGCTATCATCAACTAGCGGGGCCCATCCTTACGCGTCAGCCCCAAGGTCCAATGGTGGAAGGTGGAAGAGCGCAACAATGCGTGTATAGCTTGCTGGGGTCAACCACCCAAGAGGGGTGCGCTACCATCGCCGAGTATGAGGGCGAGACGCTACGCAAGAGGATAATCTCGCTCCTAAAGGAGTCTAGCAGGCCTCTGACCGCCAGGGAGATCGGGGACCTCCTAGGCCTCGACCCGAGGGAGGAGAAGAGGGTATACGAGGAGATTATGCATGCAGCCAAGAGCCTAGCTAGGCAGACGAACCTCAGGATATACATGGTGCCCCCGAGGTGCGCGAAATGCGGCTACACATTCACAGACCTAAAGAAGGCTAAGAAGCCCAGCAGATGCCCAAAATGCAAGAGCGAGAGGATACTCCCACCAGCCTTCTACATAGACGAGGCGTGACGAGAGGAGGTTGACACCGGCCTCGCCGGACCCCCGCCCATCCAGGGCCCACGGCCCAGTAGCGGGGAGTCCCGGGGTCCACCCACTAGGGTATAGCCCGACCAGTTTTCAGCATCATCGCCTTGGGGCCGCGCGGCAGACGCATCAACCTAAGAAGCTAGAAAGCCTAAAACGGGGACCTATTGTCTTAGAGGAGCCACGGAAGCTGCGGGGGTGCCCGAGCCAGGTCAAAGGGGGCGGGCTTAGGACCCGCTGGCGTAGGCCTGCGTGGGTTCAAATCCCACCCCCCGCACCACACGCCTTCTGCCCCTAGAAACACGCGGGATAGCCGCTCGCTGTTTACCTGGCTTTGCCTTTGTCCACCCATCTGCACATTCTGTGGCAAAGTACATTGATAATAAGGATGGGTGTGGGCTTAGAGCTAGTTAGGGGTTAGGGTTTGCCCTTCGCATCGGGGTTTGTGCTACTAACGGCAGAGTACAAGGATGAGCCGAAGAGAAGCGAGGTTAAGAAGCACCTGGAGAGTCTGGGGTTCGAGGTTTATGACATAGGCGACCCTTACCGTATAGTCTTCTACGTGGAGGTCGACGACCTGGGCGGGTTAGAGCGGATTATAAAGGCTGCCGAGACCCACGAGGGTATCGCGAAGGCGTACATAGTCTATGGCTTCCTGGGCGACAGTGAGACTAAGAGGAGAATAAACGAGGCTCTCCTGAGTGGAGAGGCTGAGCTAGACGAGTCTACAAGGGAACTTATAGAGTGGATACTCTCGAGGCTGAAAGCTCAGGGCTAAGCCTTTCTTCTCTCGTCTCCTCCTCTTGTTCTACGCCGAGGCAGGCCTATTGTAAGGGCTAGTACCCTCTCTGGACATACTTCGACGCACCTACCGCACCTGAAGCACCGGTAATCTCTGATATCCTCACCTCTCTTCGCGATATTCGCGACATCTATTGTCATTGGGCACACTACGCTACACAATTGGCAGAATGTGCACCTATTACTGGCTACTGTTTTTACGGTCAACAGGCTATACTTGTTCATCACGTGGCCGAATATGTTGCCCGCGGGGCATATGAACCTACACCATAGCCTCTTTACGCCGAACACTCTCTCAGCAACAATGTTGATCGCGAGCGCCGCTAGCGTTGTGGTGACCCATGCGATTGCCAGGCTTATTGTCGCCCCGGGCACGTTATACAGTATACCGACTAGCGTCGCAGCTAGCTTCGTGGTACCTGCGATCGGCGATATTGTCGTGAAGAATGGCTGAGCGAACACTACGCTAAGCAGTAGGAATGCTATCATCGCCGCAACTGGCACCAGCTTCTCTAAACGCCCGGCCTCATGTGGCCTTGCGAATCTCGGGCTTCTAGGCGTTGCCAGTTTACGCTCGAATATCGAGAATAGCATGTCCATCGGGCAGACCCACCCGCAGAAGAATCTCCCGAGCACACTATAGAGGGTGAACACCACGAGAACAGCAATGATAGACTCTAGCGTCGCTTGGTGCGAGGCTACGAGCTGCTCGAGCCACGCGAATATATCGAGCATTGGTATCGTCTTGAGTATCCTCGAGGAGGCTAGGCTACCCTCTATTATTGCCCCGTGGAACAACACCTGCGTGGCAAACAGCAACAGCAATGCTACCTGCATAGAGCGTCGTAGTAGCGTGTACTTGCCTCTAGGCGGCCTGCCTCTCAGGATAGCAAAGAGTTTCCTAACCATGCTCTCACCCTCAACTCTCCTCATTCTCTGTCTCGAGAGTCTCAACAACTTTCTCGGAGACAATACCCCTAATGTTTATGATATAGTCGCTATTGACTATCATCGCCCTGAACGTCGCCTTTTCAGGATTCTCGCGCTCAGTACGAAGTATCAACTCGAGATACTCTTCATAGCTCATACCAGTATTCTTGAAGTTCTTGGCTCTCCTCTCGTACTCCTCCCTAGGCAGAACGTGAATCGCACTACCGTTTACCGGGCAGGCCGACACACACTGCCCGCAACCAGTGCACTTCTCTGGCCTCACCCGCGTGTGGACACCCCACTCGTTAAACGTGAACTCGAAAACCTCGGTGCCGAAGGGACACGCCTTTGCACAGCTGTAGCACTCGCCGCTGTTCCAAGCCCAGCATAGATCCGGGTCTATCATAGCGACGCCCATCCTAACCTCCTTGGGCTTAACTTCTCTCAATGCACCAGTGGGGCACACAATAGTACACTTCATGCACAGGGTACACGGGTAATGCATAACATCTGGCACTATGGGCGTCCCTACACGCTCAAGCCCGCCCTCAACGCCAACGAGCCTTATAGCATAGTATCCCTCGTACAGGCAGGCATAGTAGCACAACCCGCAACGTACACATTTTGCATAAAAGTCTTCATCAGCACCTGGCGGTAAAAGCTCAAACCTATCCTCCTCGTAGGGCTTCACGTATGTCATGCACCGGTCGGGAAGCAAAGGATTAGCAACACAGATCTTACCGTCACGCTCTATAAGTAGTCCAAGCGACTTGTAATACTCGTACCTTTCCCTATCACGCTCCGCATCAATCTCAAACTCCACATAGTATACATTTTCTCCGCTTCTCTCGTTGCCGGCGCCGCGAGTCCCCTCTCCAGCCGCGAAGGAGGATGCCACGCTTCCAATACTAGCTGCTACTACACCAGCCCCTACTGCCTTCAGAAACTCTCGACGTGAAAGGCGTGTAACACCACTTTTATCCATTACTCTTACCCCCACATCGCTTGTTTTTCACGACTCTCTCAATGTCGAAGGTTGTCTTGAAAACATTTCCCCAGATAGGACAGTAGTTTATCATCGGGAGGAATGTAGATGAGGATAACGAAAAGCAGGAAAGAGACCAAAAAGTGTATTTAGTTAAAAAAAAAGTATGTAGTGTGCGAAACTAACCGGTTAGTAGGCTAAGCTGTACTTGGGCTTACCAGTCTGCTCGGCCTCGGACTTTGGTATCTCGTCGGGCCTTGCCTTCCTTATCCTCGCTGCACACGTCTTGAAGTCTGGCTGGAAGAAGTACGGCTGCACGTCGTAGTTGTCTAGTGTTAGCGCGTTGGCTAGCTTGTTCGGATCGAACCATGGCACGAACACGTAGTCGATTCTTGGGCCGCCTAGACCGGTCTTCGGGTCTAGTATGACCGCCTTCACGGTCAGCTTACCGCGTGGGCTCTCAATCGTCACCCAGTCGCCCTTCTTGATACCGAGCTTCTCGGCTAGCTCCTTGGGTATCTCGACGTAGGCCTCTGGCTTCGACTTCATAATCTCTGGCACCTTGCCGGTCATTGTCGCCGTGTGCCAGTGCTCGACAATCCTACCTGTGGTTACCACAAGTGGATACTCCGTCGCATCCCTCACAGTGATGACACGCCCGTCCTCAGTCCTGTATCTTAGCGCGAAGCCCGGCACCTCAGCAGGCGCTAACGCAATCTCGAAGAGCGCCTGGATGTCACCCTTGTACTTCTTTACAGCCTCGCCCCAGCTCATCGTCTCGAGTATCTTTAGCGCCTTCTCTGGGTCGCCGCTGGCTGGGTACGCCTTGTACGTCTTCACGACAGTGAATGGTCCCTTGGGCGCCGCGAATACCGATATCTTGCCCTGCTTCAATACTAGGTTAGCGTCTAGCTTCATCTCTTGTATTATCACCTCCTTGTTGATCTTGACCTCGCCAGTCTCATGGTCCATCTTGATTGGTAGCCATGGCCTCGCCCAGATGGTCATCCTACCGGTCGGCTTGGCGTAGAACACCACATACCAGCTCTCTGGCACCTTGCTAGCCTTCTTGTACTCGATGTCATCTATCTCCTCTACGATGTGCTTGAGCACCCACTTCATGAGCACTGGGTTCTTGGCTAGGCTGCCAAGCCACTTGTGCTTGTGTATCGGGTGCACCACGTTCTCGTCGAGGCTCTCTATGTACTTCTGTATCTCCTCGGGGCTGTTCATGTTCTTAATGTCATTGTATATCTTCTTGATGACGTCTGGGTCGGGCATTAGCGGGTCGTACGGGTAGGAGTACCTGCCGCAGGACTTGTACTTCTCATACCTCGCTTTGACGCTCGGGTTAGTCGCATACTGCTCTGGCCATGGCCACCTGAAGCCAGCCTCCAGCTTCCTGAATAACTCGCGCTTCACGTAGCTGAAGTCGTAGTAGGTGTTCTTGGCTAGGCTTAGTATGTCACGGTCCCATATCCTAGTGACGAACTCCTGGTGCCACTTCTTGTCACGGCTCTTCTCCACGATGTACTGGACCCAGCTCTTGCCTGCAGCCTTGGCCGCCTTGTCGACATCCTCTGGGAAGAAGCCGCTCACAAGACCCTTCGCAATTATACCCTCGTCTTCAAGCGCCTTACCGACCATCGCGAAGATTATGTGGTCAGCTACGGCCTCGCCCGGCGGTGTTATCAGGTACCTTGCTACGCTGTAGCGCCTCTCGCTACAACCGTACTTGAACTCCTTCTCGGACCAGGCCGCCGCCGGGAGTATCAGGTCTGCGACATCGGTGGTCCTTGTTGGGTAGATGTCGCTCACTATAACGAATGGGAACGCGGGATCATCGTCGTGCGGCTTTACCATACCAAGCCTGAACTTGTATACATTTGGTAGGCTGTGACCTGGGTTCGTCTCAGCGATCCACACTACCTTGATGATACCCGCGCCAATCCTGCGGAATAGCTCAACAGCGTGTGGACCCGGAACCGGGTGCACATATACCTTCTCGATCTCCTTTTTGATCTGCTCTGGCGAGTAGCCACGCTCCTTTAGGTATTCCTCGGTGAGCTTCCTCCAGATCTTCTCCACCTGCTCCCTTGCTGCCTTCTTGGCGATCAGCCTACCGTATGGCAGGACGTGAGCCAGGCCACCCTGGTCTCTAATGCCGCCACAGGCGTTCGGCTGACCAGTCAAGCTCCAAGTGCCGGAACCATACTTGCCAATCTTGCCTGTGAGCGCTAGTAGGTTGATTATGCTGTTAACAGCGTGCACACCCTGTATCTTCTGGTTGATGCCCATAGTCCAGAAGACTAGGATCCTGCCCCTCGCTATCCACTTCGCAGCAAGCCTAAGCGCCTCTACCGGGTCGATCTCAATGAATGGCGTGTCCTCCATCTTCACCTTGTCTGGGCTCAACTCGCCAGCCTTGATCAGCTTCTCAGCAGTCTCCTTGTTGATGAGTGGCTTCTGGTCGCCGAAGAGTATCTTAGCCATAACCTCCGGCTTGTAGAACTCAAGGAACTTGAGGTATAGCGCGAATCCTCTCCACCAGTCCTTCTCTATCTCCTCCTCACTCGTGTACTTCTTACCGATGCTCGGGTACACCTTGTAGTTGGCAGCGTTGCTGGCAGTGGTACCCATGTCCCAGACCTTATTCAAGTCGCCAAGGTTGTTCAGCGGTGTGTTGTAATCCTTGAGTGCCCAGGTCTTCGCGGTCTCAACGGGTATCGCGAAGTCCGCGTGCCTCTTGAGCCACTTTAGGTCGATGTACTCGCCCTTGCACTCAACCTTACCCTCCTTGACGTCAATCACCTTACACTTGTCTAGCTCGAACGCCACTATGTGGGCGAGCGTGTGGAGAAGCGCAACGTCCATACTCCAACGGATTGGCAGCCATAGGTCGGCAATGGTACCGCTCCTGGTCTTCCTGGGGTCAGCTAGTATCACCTTGGCATTCGGGTTTTTCTTCTTCACCTCAGAGATGCGGCCGAAGAGTATTGGATGCGCCTCAGCAGTATTGCTACCGATTATCATGAATGTATCTGCATGCACGCCCAGATCGGGCTCCGGCACGTCTATGTAGTCGTAGCTTACCTCAGGCTCATCAGCACCAAAGCTGGATATGTAACCGCCAACGGCGCTAACCATACAGAGCCTTGGGTTACCGTCGAGGTTGTTGGTGTGTATACCGCCCTTAGTCAGCTTGTTGATAACGTAGCTCTCCTCGGTGCCAAGCTGACCACTTCCATAGTAGGCGAAGCTGTGTGGACCATACTTGTTCAGAGCATACTTTAGCACCGCGGTTAGGAACTTGATCGCGGTGTCCCAGTCGATCTCGACGAAGTTCTCCTTGACGTGCTCCTCTACGGTCTTGGTTGCATCTAGGTTCTTGCTTACCTGGCGCTTCTTGACCCTAGGCGCCTCGGGTATCTCCTCGGGGGTTATTGGTGGCCTGTTCTTACCTGGGATTATCCAGTCCTTGTTGACTAGAGGTTTCTTGAAGCGTAGCTCCATAGCCCTCTTGTTACCGCCGTAGCCTAGAGCCTTGTGGATGTAGAAGGCCTTGACGCAGAGGGCACCCCTGTTAACCGGGTAGTTCGGGTCGCCGATAACCGCGAGAATGTCCTTAGCCATGCCAGTAGCCGGGTCCATTACTACCTGGAGCTTCACGCCACAACCAGTACCGCAGTACCTGCAGGGACCGAGCAGAAGGGTGGATATCTTCGGCCTGGCGGTTGTCGTCGCGGTCTCTGTTGGAGTTGCACCCACGGTTGTCGTGATAGTCTTAGTCTGGGTTAGAACCTCTGTAAGTGTGGTCGTTACAGTCTCGACGATTTTCTCCTTGCGACCGGTCATATAGTAGGTCGCGGCTCCGCCCACAGCTGCTAGCGCGGCACCAAGGGCAATTGCTTTTAGAATATCACGACGCGTTTGGTCGGGCAAAGCTTACCCCTCCTGCTGCGCAACTATTCCTAATTCCACATGACACATAACGATGCTTCTATAAAAATACATTATCTGAAAAGTTTTCGGTCCCTACATGATTAAGGCTCGTTAACGACGACTAGCTACGATCCAATGTGGGGTCTGCCCAGAGATGAGCGATTTCGCCCGGATTGGAAGCGTGGCTTTGGTTAGGGGTGTCGGTATTGACGATATACTCGAGCCAGGCTATAAAATAGTACTCGCCGACGACGAGTACGTTGATATTTACGAAGAGTACTTGTTTAGAGGCTTTGATGTGATGAACGCAGACGTGAACGAAAATAAGGCTGATCTCGTAGGCATTTATAGCATTGCAAGCTTCGTTGGCGACGATCCTGCCGTCATAGTATGCGGGTCTAATAGTGTGCTCTGTGCCGGGATTGCGGCATCAATCCTCGTGTATAAGGGGTGGAGTGCACAAGAGGCTATCGAAAAAGCCGAGCATGCAACTGCAAGCCTCTATGGCGTTGGGCGTATCACACGCCAGCTCAGGGCAGCTATAGAGGCGCTGGGCGGGCTACTAAAAGCCGCGAAGAACCGGGATATCGTATCAGTGTTGCTAGGAGCAGGAGAAATGTATGGTTACGGTAAGGGGAGATTGCACTATGGCGAGTTCCTATCATGGCTTTACATCGTAGAGCAAGAGTGGACCGTGCTATTGGCGGGTGCCCTTCACTTCCTAACAGAGGGTGCCGACGAGCCACGCAAGTTGCTAGATATGAGGCTACAGGCGATAGGCAAGGAGCTAGCATACGCTATTGACGAGACACAATTGACGGAAGCCATAGACATTCTACGAGACTATGCTATGGAGGATGTTAAACGCCGTGAAGCGAGAATACTACGACTCGTAGAGAGCCTAGAGCCTGGCATGCCCTACGTATCATTCATAGATACAATGTCTGATAAGCTAGTGGTTGTATGCCGCTGCGGCGAGTACAACGAACCTCTTAAGGAGTGCGTAAACGCTGCCAACAAAGCATCAAAGTATCTTGACGCGACCAGGTTCAACGAGCTAAGAATAGCGCTAGATTGTACAGGAAAAGTTAAAAGCAGAATCGAACATGTCTAACCATTCCATCTCTTGGGCCGCTTACATACCGTAATCGGAGCCCGGCGTTTCTCTCCGAGAACCTCAAGTTGTAGGAGCTCCCTAGCAGGGTAGGCGGGACACCAAGGAGTAGAGGGGCAAGAACGTCAACTATGTTAAAAAGTTGAAATGGAGGAGGGCCTTTCTATTACTTACGAGATACTGCTAGATACCCGCCAGCACCTATCACGAACAATAGAGCAGCGATAGCAATTGCCAGTGTTACATCATGCTTTACTACCTCGCCCTTGGTGACTACCGTCGTTGTCGGCTTGGTCGTTGTCACTAGAGTGGTTGTCACGATTGTCGTGGTGGTTACCTTTGGTTCGACAGTGATCTCCTTGAAGCCGTAATAGTCGCCAACGACGCTAGCGCTACCATCAGCCGCTAGAACAGCTATCTTGAAGGTCACTGGCACTGGTTTTTCAGGGGCTTTCCACTCGAATGTCCACTCGCGCTTAGTGGCACCCTGCGCGGTGTGAGTCAACATCCTGCCATCTGGCGTCTCGGAAACTTGAGTCGTATCATCGACAGGCTTTAGTTCGCCAGCATTCACCAGGACTGCAAAGCCGCCACAATAGGCGCCTTCGGGGCACTTGGGCCCTTTCGTTATCTTTATCGTTATCTTGTAGACTTTACCGGGTTCGTATTTGCTGGGCAAACCGGTGACAGTAAACTCGGCAGTTCCCGCTGGCTGGTGACACTGGTTACATTCTAGTCTTGGGGCGCCGCTGCTCATCGCGCCAACATGCACTGCAACTAGGCCGACAACTACTAGTACAGCCACCAGGGCAGTCAATAATGCGTACTTCTTCAACATCAATATGCTCACTCCTCCAATGCGAGGCTCAGTGGCATAGATCAGACAAAATTAGTATTATGCCTCAAATCTTCGGATATTTTTTACTTTTTCCTTTGGTTTTGATAGTCATCATAATATCTGCATGATTAACGACAATTAAGCATACCATCACCTTTCTAGCCAATTGTGGTGAAGCGAGCCACTACGATAGATTTGCAATATTCTTTAGCTATACATTATTGTTGTTAACATCCGAGTCCGAAAAATTATGGTTGAAGATATAACTGGATGCGTCACGCCGCCCGCCTTATGGAATAGTGGGGTGACCATGAGTATGAGCCGTGTTGTAACTCTTGTTTTCGTTGTATCGATCCTAGCACTTCTAGCGGTCAGCGCTACGGCAGCCGCAGCAACCGTACCCTTCGGTGACGAGGTAGTCAAGAAGGTAGATGAACTGCTTAAGAGCGACATTGTCAGCCCACAGACCAAGGCGTGTATCCAGTGCCACCTGTCAGTCACCCCGATGATCGTCTACGAGTGGGCTATGAGCAAACACGCTCAGATGACACCAGCTCAGGTTGCCGAGCTGTACAAGAAGCTTGGCGAGCCTCAGTGGGCTAACATGATTGCCGAGAAGTTCAAGAACTACAAGTACGTCGTCGGCTGCTACGAGTGTCACGGCATGTTCGCCGACACCGACAGACCCGATGCCGTCGAGCACATACCTGGCGTCAAGATCGTCGCAGTTGTGACTAGGAAGGACTGTGGTCAGTGCCACCCGAAGGAAAACATTGAGATCAGCTGGACCTGGCACGCCACTGCTGCATTCGCACCTATCAAGCCATGGTACACTGCCATAATCAAGTACGCTGTGAGCGAGGGCGCGAACCCGTTTGGCGATGAGAATGCAAAGGCGCTCTACGAGAAGTACCTGCCACCATTCCTAACCAAGCAGCGCGACAAGGAGCCAGTCTACTGGAACTTCTACAAGGAGATTGCAAAGGCCGTAATGGAGTACATGATGACCGGCAAGGAGAACGACATAGTGAAGATGCTCAAGGAGGCCACCGGCATGGTAACGCCGTACGACCTTGACTGGAAGAAGTGGATTAGCCCACTATGGCCAGCTAGCGGCGTCCTCAACAACACTATCCTCGGCAAGCTAGGCATTAAGATAACCATTGCCGCGATGGACGGCACTGTCGCAACTGTGAGCAACGTGATGTCCCACCCAACCTTCCGCAACGCCTATGTCTATCACGCATGTCTAGAGTGCCACGGCGCTGCCGTGATACCCTATGGTTATGCTGAGGACCCAACCTACAAGGTGAAGATAGTCAAGCTATGGGGCTGGCCGAACAACGGTGCTGGCCGTATCGACCCGGACGGTAGCATTGGCACCTGCACTGCATGCCACCCACGCCACATGTTCAGCGTGAAGCAGGCTAGGGAGCCATGGACCTGTGGCCAGTGCCACCTAGGCTACGACCACCCACACATCGAGATTTACGAGGAGAGCAAGCATGGTAACATCTACGACGCTTATGGCGAGGAGTGGAACTGGGAGCAGATACCGTGGAGGCCGGGCATTGACTTCAACGCGCCAACCTGCGCAACCTGCCACATGAGTGCGCTAGCCGACAAGGATGGCAACATTATCGTGCCAGGCACTCACGACCTAGTGAAGAGGCTAGTATGGGACCAGATGCACTTCTTCAGTCACCCGAAGCCAGTGATACCAGACAACTTCCAGACTGCCACCTTCCTCAAGTTCAGCATGCTGAAGGGCAAGTACCCAGAGGATGTAATGAAGGCATATGAGCAGACCGGCAGGTATCCGGTCTTCATGGGTCTAAAGATCGTTGACGAGTGTCAGCCGGGCCAGGTGTGCTTCCCAAGGCTACCGAAGGTCGAGCTTACCGGCGAGCTAGCCAAGCACCGTGAGGAGATGAAGAAGGTCTGTAGGTTCTGCCATGCAAGCCAGTGGGTCGACAACTACTTCAGAACCGCCGACCAGAACATAATCGAGTACGACATTGTCGCCAGGTTCGCGTTTAGCCTACTACAGCTAGCATGGGCCGAGGGCATCCACGACAAGAAGAACCTGCTAGACGAGTACATGGAGATCATGTGGTACTACATCTGGCACCACGACGGTAGGAGGTGGAGGAACGGCGCCACCATGATGGGTCCAGACTATGCACACTGGCTTGGCATCGTTGACACTGTGATGGACAAGCTCGGCAGGATGATAAACTACCTAGCAACCGCACTCAAGGTCAAGAAGCTCGAGACCGAGCTAGCTGCCCTCAAGCAGCAGGCTGCTGGCGCGCCATACGCGCCAGAGCTGGTCGAGAAGATTGCAAAGCTAGAGAGGATGATAGAGGAGCTGAAGAGCAAGCTAGCAGCCCTAGAGGCGCAGGTGCCGACCCTAAAGGCTAAGCTAACCGAGCTATCCAGCGACGTGTCTGCACTTGAGAGCGACTACACGAGCTTCAAAGGCGATGTGAGCGAGATCGTGAAGAGAGTTGAGGAGCTTAGCAAGCAGCTAGAGACCATTGCACCCGAGGCTAAGAAGATAACCGAGCTTGTCAGTCAGGTCAAGGACATTGTCGCCAAGCTAGAGACTCTCAACAAGAAGGTTGAGGAGGTGAGCGGCAAGGTCGAGAAGATGGGCGAGGAGGTGGGCACCGTCAAGTCCAAGGTTGAGAAGGTCAGCGAGGAGGTAAGCAGCGTCACCGAGCAGCTAGGTGCCGTGAGCGCCAACAGCTACACGCTAGCCGGCATCGCACTAGCAGTAGCTGCTATCGCACTAGGCCTAGCGGTTATACGAGGCAGAGGAGCCTAAACTCACACGTACCACCCGGTTTAAGCCCCACCCTCTTTTTCCCTACACGATCCTCCTTGGGGGGCTGCACCTGGGATGCGTATCCTCTATTCTCATCTTTTTACCATCCTTCTCATACTGGTATTCACGCAGTATGCTTTTGCGTCTCTGATATCGAACTATCCGGGTCAACCCATAGCGTATGAACTCGTGATCAACTTTACACACGCCTCAGAATCACAAGAGTGGCGCGTTCACATTGAACTTGTAGGATACAACGCAAATTTCACGTGTTCATCGTCTCTGAAGCCTAACCCGCTCTACATGCAGACTAGGAGTATCTCCCCTCGACTAATCGCCACGTCGTTATACTATGTGCTTGACAGCGTGTGCCCAAAAGTGATAGATGTTTTGAAGAGCGCGAAAAACGGCTTACTGGAGCTTGTGATGACAGCACCCAAAGACTATGTTGTAAGGAGCGCGCTAGACTGGCGGGGTTACGGGGCACCCGGCGGGCCATACCTACTACCGGTCACCCTTTTCAAGAGGTACTACATGTATGACGGCATTGTGGTCGCCTATACTAGGGTCTACGAGACGATCGACAATCCGTCGTTGAACCTGAGTATAGTTCTGCCGAGAGGGTTTAACACTGCACAGCTTGATGCTGTTGTCGAGACTGTAACCGCAGTTAGAAACGGGCTGAGCAGGTGGCTTGGCCCCAGTCCTAGGAGCCCCGTTGTAATCGTGATCGCTTCGCCAGAGGAGAGTGACTACATGCCTCCCGGTACCGCGCATAGTACAGGAGCCATGCTCTACATAAAACCTGACATTGATGTCGACCTGGCTGGTCTAATCCATGCTGTTGCGCATGAATCTGCTCATGGTTGGTTCAACTTTGGGCTATTGTACGGCGACTTTGGGTTCCAAGAGGGTCTTGCAGAGTTCCTTGCGTTGAACGCGCTCCGTGTATATGCGCCAAGGTTGTTCGGGATAGCAGAACGCTATGTGTTATTCTCGTTGAAGAGCGACGATAGGTACGCGACGTGGCTCAAGGTTCATGCTGCCATATGGTACTCTGTGATATACGCGTGCAACGAGAGTTTATACACAGATCTCTTACGTGGTTTGTTCCGCCAGGCTCTCGCGGAGAACGGCAAGTACGTTACATTGTTCGATTTGATTAACTCCCTTGTGGCACACGCACCACAATATTGTAGACAGAGGCTCAGGTCTCTGTTAGGCCCTACTCTACTATCCGCTGCCGAGGGTAGTAGCAGCTGGCCGTTCGTGAACACTACTGTGATAGAGGATGCCCTTAGGCTGCTCAACAGTCCAGTTTCTTCAAACTTCACCGTTAACGGGACGTGTAGAGGACAGCCGCTAGAGGAGCCACCAGCGAGGATTAGCCATACACGCACAGGTGTCAATGAAATGCCACGCGAAAAAGTTACCCTCAACAGCACCTCAACCGAGAAGAGCGTTACACACGCCCCACAATCGCCTACTCGCACACAGAACGTTGAGAGGGGCGGACCAGCTGGCAGTTTCTCATTAGAGCCTAGCAGTTCTCTTTACGGGCAAATACCATATCTCGCGCTACTAGCTTTTATAGCGGTGTTTAGCATTTTTGCGTTTCGTGCGAGAATAAACCGTGAATGATTATCTATAGGGAAACCTATGTATCCAGCTTAAAGAGAAGAGTGCGGAGCGGGGCAAGGCTGAAATGTCGTACACTACTTCTAAGCCACTGGTAGCATATTACGTTTGTAAGTTTAGGTGTCCCCTTTTCACGCTCACCCGCGAGGCATACACCTTAGCAATGAATACTCCGTTCTCCGAGGATGCCTGTTTTAATGGCGCGTTCTCCAGTTTGGCTATTCGCATCCTCAGGGTTAACATATCCGTGAACGATGGGTTCACAGAAATCTGGGCGAGAGTTAGTGGCAAAAAGCAGTTTGTCGAGAGCTATGTAAAGGCGCTTACAAAGGCTAAGGGCATTTACTTTCAACTGATATATGCTAACAGCTTTGGAAGGATATTGCGCATTCTAGTGCCGAGAGAGTATTGTAAGAATTGCATCGCTAGCCTGGGAGGCGACAACGGGTGGTGCTGCTGTCCTCTACTCTCTGCCCCAGTAGGGTCAATGGCCAAGACGACAATCATAACTCCCTGCGGCGCGGTATACGAGCTTGTGGTGTCGAAGAGAAGTGTGCTAGAGAAGCTCGAGAAAACATGTTGGGACTGCGAGCTCATACTAACACATGCTGTCGACGAGTACGACTATATGCTGACTGAGAAGCAGGAAAGGATTCTCATCGAAGCCTATTTGCGCGGCTATTTCAGCTTCCCCCGCAAGATTAGCATGAAGGACCTTGCTAAGGAGCTTGGCATGAGCGTCTCGTCGCTAGCCGAACTCCTTAGGAAGGCTGAGGCTAAGGTGGTTGAAGCGTTTGTTAGACACGAGCTGCCGCATTATCTAGTCGAGCATATAATCAGGAGAGGATCTGAGACTAGCGACATTGTAGGTAAACACGCTAGGCGCACACCCAAGGATACTCACAAAGCCGTTGAAGAGGATCGGGCTATACTGGTCAGGAAGTAAACACGGCCTCGATTTTTCGAAAAAAGCTCTATATATCCGCACTAACACTGCCCTTGCTGTCTTGATTACGCGTGTAGTACCTGTGTTGTAGTGCATGTTGTTCCCGATTAAACTGCCGCGCTGGTTCTGTGTGGCTCTGGGCGTTGATTGTGACGAGGGGCCGCATAGTCAAGATTCACGTTATTGTTGCATACACATTGGTCGCCCTGGTGTTGCTATGGGGTGTCTTGCTCTCCCCGCCATTTAGAGAGCTTCGTGTAGCGCTTGGGTTTCCTGCTGAGTTGCCCGGCTCGAGGTTTAACGGATGGGCTGCTGAGATTATAGCAAGTGATATAGAAGATGCGAGTTTTTACCTTGCAAGGGTTTCTCACTATTATCACGTTGTGTTTGCCGCTCTACTCTACGCGTCTCTAGTTCTCAGCGCCGGTGTACTCGGGGACCGCATACCTCTGAACACGCTGACCTTGGCTCTAGTCGGTGCTTTGATGACGGCGGTTGGTGGTATTGGTTACGCGTATTTTGCCAGGTTGTTCTATCTTCACGGTTTATTCATAGCTGGGCTCGCGTTTCTCTTCGCGGCTGGCGTGCTTGTCGCACAGAGTCTCTGGAAACCGCGAAGTGAGATTGAGATCGGGTTGTTTGCTTCTGTACTCTTGTTGCTTATTGGCGGTGTCGTGGGCGGGTATGTTGGAAGTAGCTACATGGACGATAGCCTCGCAGATGCGTTTGTGAAGGCGAAGATAGCATCCAGGTTCGATCCGGATCTTGGCGAGCACGTGGAAGTTTGGAGAGCCATGACGGGCCACGCGCATGCAATGGTTACACTTGTTCTCACCGGCTCTATGCTCGTTGGGTTTGCAGCTACCGGGCCGCGGTGGGCTAGGCCGAGATTGGCGAAGCTCAGCCTCTGGGCCGTAACGCTCTCCCTGGCTGCGACTGCTGTAGGCTCCTATCTTGTCTGGCCTTTAGGCGGCATCGCACACAAGATAATCACACCATCTAGTCTGGTGCTGCTCATTGCCAGTCTTCTAGCGGCTTTTGCTCTTAGAGCGCCCCCGCCGATGACCGCTGATGGCGCATTGGTACACGGGTTACGTGTAGGTCTGGTCTCAATGTGGCCTCTTGTGGTGGTGCCAGGGGCTATCGTCGCTGTTAGCCTACACAAGCCCGTCTTCTTTGACCCGCCTATGCGTGACCCCTCCCGCGACTGGGCCGAGCTAGCCTACAGTATCGGCCATTGGCATATACTACTAGCAGCATGGGGTGTTACACTGCTAATCACTCTGCTAGCTAGCATAGGTAGGAGTAGGCTAGCCGTACTGTCAGCATGGCTGGCTGTAGTTGGCTTCCTGGTGGCTAGCGCAGGGGTAAACCTCTACGCTCTCACAGCGCCGCCGGGGGCCTATAGCCCCAACCCTTACGATAATCTCTGGGTTCGTCTCCTCATAGAGCCGGGATTGACAATCATGGCCTTGGCAGCGATACTTGGGTATGTCGAGGCTCTACGCTGGGCACTCAACAAGCAATGAGCTTCTACACCACTACCTGACAACAAGCACGTACAACTGGAGCTATATGAGGTGTAGCGAGTTGACCTGGCTTTACTCTCGTGCATCACATACTACGTACGAGTGGAGAAAATAGAGGGGTCGCGGTTCCGTCCCTTTCTACTCTCCTAGTATCTCCTTTACCTCCTGCCTGCCCCTTTCCAGTTCCCTAGCCTGCTCCGGATCCACCTGTAGGAGGAGATGTAGGAACTCGCCAACGTGCGTTTTCTCCTCACGCGCTATATCCAGGAAGACTCTCCTTATACCCTCATCCTCTATCTGGGACGCCAATTCTTCATAGAGGTTTATTGCCTCAAGCTCCGCAATTATGGCGGTTCTCAATGCCTGCGCAACCGTCATTTTATGCTCATGCTGCTCGACTTGTTTCTGAGTCAAGGCGTTCCCCTCGACCTCCTAACTAGTCCGCCTTGCAAAGCTATAGCTCTTTCCTTCGCCATTCGGGCTACATCAAAGCCTAAATTCCCGTCTATTACTCGAAGCCCTTCTACTTCCAACTTGTTCGGCTACACGAGACGACGTTACCACATACCATGTTTCAAATCCCATGGTTAGAATTCCTAACTTATACTCTCTAGTAGGAGTATGAGCCGGTTAATGGTCTTTGCTTTATGGTTAAATGAGAATAAGCATTAAATCTGCCTACTAACGGTCTTCGTTCACAGGTGTTGAAGGGTATGGAAGCAAGGCAAATTCTCGTGTTTGCTATTGTCGCGGTAATCGTTGCCGCCGCAGCATACTTCGCTGGCTATAGCGCTGCCCCGACAAAGACAGTGACATCCACGGTGGAGTCGGTAGCTACTTTGACAGTGACGAAAACGCAAATGCTTACAGAGACTTACTCGGAGATCCGCACGGTGACAGTGACTACAACACATACGGTTGTAAAGCGAGTCGGCTTCATGCCAAAACAGATAAACGTCCAGGAGGAGGTCAAGAAGATTATGAATAAGCTATCGCCGCAGAGCAGGGCGTGCGTAAACTGCCACATGAGATACACTCCCGGCATAGTCGCCGACTGGCTGATGAGCAAGCACGCGCGTGTAACGCCAGCCGAGGCCTGGAAGAAGCCGGAGCTTCAGCGTGAGATATCCGCCCTACCACCGGAGAACATGAGGGATTACATCGTCGGCTGTTACGAGTGCCACGGCCTAAACCCGGACAAGCACCCAGATACCTTCGAGCACTTTGGCTTTAAGATCCACACTATAGTGACGCCGCCGGATTGCGCCGTCTGTCACCCCGTGGAGGTCGAGGAGTACGGCAGGAGCGTGAAGGCACACGCTCACAACAACCTGGTGAAGAACCCGGTGTACATGCTGCTCGTCAACGCCTCAACACAGATAAACATGTTTGGCATCAAGGCGGGCTACCATCTGGCTGTTGAGAGCGCCTGCTTCGCCTGCCACGGTGCGAAGGTAGAGTTCGTCGGCCTGAAGGAGATCCAGGTGGGCAATCTCAAGCTAAAGGTGCCAGTCTACAAGGGCTGGCCGAACCACGGTGTGGGCAGAGTAAACCCGGATGGCAGCGAGGGCTCTTGTACAGCATGCCACCCGAGACACGCCTTTAGCATCGAGGTTGCACGCAGCCCATACACCTGCTCCCAGTGCCACCTAGACCCAGACGTCCCAGCCTTCGACGTCTGGAAGGAGAGCAAGCACGGCAACATATTCCTAGCACAGTGGAAGACTTACAACATGACTGCTGTGCCATGGGTGCCTGGCAGAGACTTCCGCGCGCCATCCTGCGCGGTCTGCCACTTCTCGCTACTAGTCGATAAGAATGGCAACGTGATAGCTCCCAGGACGCACGACGTAGGCTCAAGGATATGGATTAGGCTCTTCGGCGTCTATGCGCACCCGCAGCCGAAGATTGGCGAGACGTGGAAGATTAAGAACAAGGATGGTCTGCCGCTCCCATACTCGCTGCTGGACGCCGAGCCAGCCTGGGACTATGTGATCAGCAAGGAGGAGATGGCGAAGAGACGCGAGCAGATGATAAAGATTTGTAGTGCGTGCCACTCGGAGAACTACGCTAGAGAGAGGATAGCGTGGTTCGAGGGCGTTGTCAACGAGACTAACAAGGCGATACTGGCGTCCACCCAGCTACTCGTAGAGGCATGGAAGAAGGGTGTCGCCAAGGGCCTGCTGACCGGCGACAACCCGTTCGACGAGTACATCGAGAGACTGTGGATAGAGACTTGGCTATTCTACGCTAACAGCATCAGATATGGCGCCGCGATGAACGGCCCAGACTGGACGACGTTCAAGAGAGGCTGGTACCAGCTAACCAGGACGCTCGGCGAGATGCAGATGCTAATAGAGCTGCACGGAAAGTAAGCAAATCATTTCGCGATACTCCCCACGCCCGCGTTCTTTTTCCCCCTTTCTACAGCTTGCCTTGCAAGCTTCTCCCTTTTCGACGAGGTATGCACCATACCCGCGGCATAACCTTGCATGATTGGTTGTACCCGCGTTTCTAGCCCTGGAAGCCGGGCTAGCGTGGTGCTAGCTTCAGCCTGCCTCACCACGTCTTTCGTCAACGTAGTTTCGCATTACGATAGTTTCTTGTATCCCTCGTCGCTTCCTATAACCCCCCTTGTACTTGTCGTACTGGGTGGGGTTGTGGTGCTCTGGGTGGTTGGATACTGGCTGGAGATGCTAGTGCTAGGGTTGGTACTAGGGCTTGTCGTCGGCCTCGCTGCCAACTCTAGCGTCGTGCGCGGCTTGCTACGCAACCCGAGAAGTCTAGGAGAGCTTAGACTGATGATGATAGTGATCGCTGTTGCAACCGTCCTTGTTGGCGTTGGTCTCGTTGGCCTTGTCGCCGAGTATCTAGGGCTTGGTGTTACACCGGCGTTACTGGCTGCAGGTGTAGCCGTGTTTATGCTGCTTCAGTGGCTATTCTCGCCCGTCATAATCAACGCGATTTATGGAGTGCATGAAGCAGGGCCAGAGCTAGAATGGCTGCGCGTGGAGGTCGAAAGGCTGGCTAGAGAGTCGGGGCTACGTTCCCCGCCGAAGCTAGTAGTTGCCGACATGGATGCGCCTAACGCTTTCGCCTATGGCAGCCCCCTCTTCGGTAACTACGTTGCTGTGACTAGAGGCCTGCTTCATCTACTACCGCGAGAGGAGATTATCGCGGTCATAGGGCATGAGATAGGCCACCTTAAGCACCGTGACGTGGTGGCGATACTCGCGCTGGCAACAATACCGGCAATCGTCTACTTCATGGGCCGCGCCCTGCTACACTACGCGTGGTGGGCCGGCGGTAGTCGCGACGAGAGAGCAAGCCCAGCTACACTGTTTGCTGTCGGCGCGGCGCTAGTGGCGCTAGGCTTCCTTCTACACTTGGTAGTACAGCACTTCTCGAGGCTACGCGAGTACTACGCGGATGCCCACTCCGCGCTTGTCACGGGCGCCCCGAGGCTGCTACAGAGGGCATTGGCGCGTCTATACGCAGCGTATCACTCTGTGCCACGCTACCGCGACGAGATAAGCGCCAAGGGCTTCACAACCTACCTCTTCATAGTCTCGGGGCTGCTTGAGCCCCTATACACCCCATGGAGTGGCGACATTGACACTCTGGTAGAGGAGTTGAAGAGGACAGAGCCAAGTGTATTAGAGGAGCTATTCTCGACGCACCCGCCAATACCGAAGCGTCTAAGGTTCCTGGATGCCCTGGCAGAGAGGCTATCAAGCTTGTAAGAGTAGCATCTGTTGGTCACCCGCTTGAATAGCACAAATTCTAAACGATTTTTGACGGTGCCTCGCCAGCTGTCTATGCTTTTTAATTAAGACTATAATACTAGCCTTGCTCATACCGCAGCTGATCTTTTGAAAAGCCTTCGAGTTGAAAACTAGGATATGACGTTCATTGTTTTATTTCGCCCTGAAGGCTTTCCCTTAGCTCTCGTTTGAGCATCTCCAGTTCACGTTCGTGTTCGTCGCTCCATGCTAGTCTTGCTTTGAGTTGTTCAACGCGCCTTATAATCTCTGATGCAAGAGCTATGATGTCGTAGGCGGCTTCTTCCCTACTACGGTATTTGGAAAGAGCTAGGTCGGGATCGGGACCATGATTCTGATAGTCGTGAAGATTTAGTGCTTTATCTGTCCAGGCGGAGATCGACGTATGGCCTATCTTTTCAAGCAGCTGTGATAGTACTTTGAGCCTTGTTGTGGGTAAGCGTGGCACAGCTCTCTCACTTAACCACTTCCGTTCCTCCTCGCTCTTCACTCTCCTCATCAGCTTGTCTAGCTCGAGTCTTAGCAAAGCTGCAAGCAGTGCCCTCCACGCTTGGAACACTTTTCCGGCAGCGTTTCTCGTCAACCCCTCGTTAAGGAACTTTAATGCAAGCCTGGCCTCTGCAAGAGCTTCAAGAATACGGGCTGAGGCATACGCTTCGCTCGTAGGTTTCGGCAGAGGGGCTTCCAGCAGAGTATACTCTTTGCCCAATGCCTAACCCACACTACCAATGGACACAAAACGTCAATAATAGCTTGTTTCAAGGTGAGGAAGACTAGGGTTGAAGCTACGCTCAGGGCTGTTATAACCGTCAGGAAGATGATAAAGTACACCAACGTGTCTATCAGCTACGCGTAGCGGGCTGCAAACCTCCCAGAGGCTCAGTTCCTCACCGTGCATCACTCCCTGGGCGCGTTTTCACATGCAACCGATCTCTCCATACACCTGAACCGCTAGAACACACCCATGCCCTCTTATAATCAAGTGTTTTAGCCTTGCCTTAGCCTCTCCACTATCCTCATGAGCCTCTCTACTCTCTGGGGGTCAACGGGGTTGGTTGTAACCCCGTCTTTCTTGAAGTAGGAGCCCACGATGAAACCATCCACGAGCCTCCAGTATAGTCTTATGTTGTCGGGCGTGACTCCACTCCCGAGTAATAGCTTAGCGTGTGGCACGGCCTCGCGGATAACCGCTACGTAGCCCGGCTCGGGGGCCTCACCCGTCCTGGCTCCTGTTACCACCAGTGCATCTGGCTTGCAGCGATGCAGTACCTCTCGTGCTGCGAGCCTAGGGTTGTAGCCTTCACCTAGGGGGAGACTGTGCTTTACGTCGATATCTGCTAGCACTAGCCCCTTCCACCCGAGCAGACGCCGTTTCAGCTCGACTTCTCTTGCAACCGGCTCGAGTATACCCTCGGGGGCGACCCGCGCCTCACAAAGAGCGTTAACGCGTATGAATGCCGCGCCAGAGGCGTATGCTACTGCTACGGCCTCTGGGCCCGAGTTACGCAGTAGGCTAACACCCACGGGTATCGAGACGCTCCTTACAACCTCTCGAACGACCACCGTCATCGCTGCTATGGTCTCGGGCTCACGCACCCTGACAGCAAAAGGCGCGTCACCGTAATTCTCTACTATCACCGCGTCGACACCGCCCTCTTCGAGAGCCTTCGCGTCGGATACCGCACGTTCGATTACATCCTCCAGGTTGCCGCTGAATCGAGGCGACCCTGGTAACGGAGGAAGATGCACCACGCCTATCACAGGCTTACCCTCGATTGCGAGTAGCTCGCGCAAACCACTACACCTTCCGTGCAGTCTATCGCAACTCAACCAGCTTAGACTATTTCACGGGTACCAGCCGAGGCGCAGGAAGCCGTCTCATCTCGCAACAAACCCACGAGGCTTAATGTCGAGCTGCGTAGCGTCTTAACCAACTGTCATGCCTCCTAAGGCGGCAGTCCGATGTGCGGCCTCAACCCTAAGGGCGCGCTTACCGCTATGGCTGCTGCTAGCAACGCAACTGCTCTTACGGTCTCGTACGTGAATCCTGCCGTGTCCCCAGTTGAGAATCCTACGCGCTTCTCTACATCCCTCCTCACGAACTCGCCGGTGACAATCCCCGTCACGACAGCCGTAGCGGTTGCCAGTGGGTCAAGGAGCGCTGCTAACGCTATACACGCTATCGTTACGATCATCGCTCTTGTTATGCTCTTTGGCGCGGCTTCTTGCAGTGCCCTAGCCATGCCTGCGTATGGCTCCGGCCTCGTGAAGGCAAGTAGATACACCATTGTGTAGCACGCAACGGTATACGATGATATCATCGCAGCTAGTATTGTCTCTAGCCGCGCCGATGCTATTGTAGAGGCGGAGGCGTATACCAGGATAGAGTGTATCGCGAGGGCAGCTGCGGCTAGCGAGCCCCTCCTCGGATCTTTCATCACTCTTACTGCCTCTAGCCCCCTCCTACCAGAGGCAATAGCATCAACATAGTCCGCAAAACCGTCCAGGTGGAGACCACCCGTAACCAGCAAGTGCAACACAAGGTATACTGCTGCTGCAATGCCCGGATTGCCTAGCAGGAGGATAAACGCCAGACTAACAATCAAAGCCTCGATCAACCCCACGAGCGGCACAAGATGCAGGCATCTTGCTACCTCATCAAGACTCGCGTAGCCTACGGGAAGCCGCGTCAAGAGTGCTAGAAGAGTACGCATACACGCCAAGAGCCTACATCACCTGCTACAAGGGGCGTAAGCGAAAAGCCCCGATTACATGCCACTCATCTTAACCATTTACACACTTCCATAACGTCTCTAGCCACGGGATTTCAGCAACATTTGACGAGACGCATATCACAAGATCATGTTTTGAACACTATACATTTGTTTATCAGATTTAAGCACGCAGCCGTCAAAAGATTATCTGAACTGTACTAACCAACTAGCATTTAACATCTAGATCGGAAGTGATAAAAACTAAATCCGGGAATAAGGGGCATGAAAAAATCTGCACAATCACCTTCCTTACACAATACCAATAAAAGTGGTAACAAGGTTATCTTAGCGTTTGTATTAGCAATTGTAGCATTATTCGTCATAACAATCTTAATGCCCCGATTTAGTGTGGACGTCACCAGGCACCGTGCATACCTCGAGGTTACACCGCTGGTGCGTAAATCCGGTATCCACGTGTATATATCCCTCGATGCAGCTAGGTACATCAACATTACAAGCCTGGAAGAGCTTGGACTTAATGTTACAATTTTCGATGTTAACACGTTTCCTAAGCTAGAGCAAAAGAGCATTCTCATAGTAAACGTTACTGACTTCTCACACAACCCTGCTGCAATACTATCACAACTCATTGATTCATCACGTAACACATCACACCTTGTGATTGTCGTGCTGAATCCTAATAGGGATGAAGTGCTTTCAAAGAAAGCAATGCAAGTAATGCTTAAGTATTATGGTTACAGGCACACTAGGCCGTTGTTGATACTCGAGCCGCCAAAGGATAGTGGCAAGAGTCACCGCGCATTAGAGGTTAAACGTAGCGTGTTTACAGCACAGGCGCTAGTGTTTTCTATAAACCCCATAGGCATGGTTGTTGTTTACGATATTACTGATTTTGAGCAGACGCTGCTACTTGTAGTCAAGTGGGCAAGGCTGATAAACATCAAAGATGCGGAGGGCAACGCTACGTTCAGCGGTATCTTTGGTTCTCCGTCTATGCTCAGTATCGAGAACTTTAAGCACGTTGGTTATGTTGGGTGGATAACAAGTAACTTCATTGGCTCGGATTGCGGCGAGATAACAGGGTACATGGCCGTAAAGGTTGACTACTATTATGCTAATAGGAGTACATCCATTGGCGTGTATCATGCTTGGCTTGCACATATAGAGCACTCGGCTAAAGGCTACCAAACACTGTGTTGTAATCCATGGCCTTTCTGCTTCACATATAACCACTATCCGAAGGTCTTTGTCTCGAAAACCGATTGGAACACCGACATGTGGCCTGGGCAGGTGCTAGACGATCACCAGCCGAAGAACGCCGGCACGGCGAAAACAGTGACGTACACAATAGCGTGGCAACTGGATCTAGAGCTAGGCGGAGAAGCCAAAGCTGTGGTTTCATACACTGCTCTTGCCGTCTCAACAACATCCGTCAGTCCATACTACGAGTGGTACGATATTTCCGATCCGCCTCTAGGCGTTGCAGCTGCAAAACACTACTTGAAAGTACCGAGTACCGTTGACGAGTCTAAGTTGAGCGGTGTGCTGTTCACTGTAGAGTCGTCTTCCATAGGCTTCCTCGACCCGAACAGGGATGGCGGCTTTCTGCCGATGATCGTCTCTCACGAGTTTGAGACGACGCTAAACACCGGTGATAAAGCGAGTATATCATTCAGCGTCGAGCTATGGCCTGATACCATCGTGGAGGGGTAGTAGTTTCCTGGCGCAACGCCCGGTTTGACCTGCCCCACGCGTTTCCCATTGTTGACTCGCTTTGCCTGGTTATTCACCGCTCAATGACTTCGTAGAACGCGTCTATGAGTTTCTTGTTTTCTTCTGGGAGTTTCACTGCTATCCTTGAGTGGTAGGGTGTTAGGAAGGGGTAGCTTGACGCATCCCTAACATAGACTCCGTGCGCCACAAGCTTTTCTTGTATTGCCGGGTGGGGCTTCGGGTGTCTTACTAGCAGGAGTGGTGCGCTAGACTCGTATACCAGGAGGCCGAGCTTTGTGAGCCCAGCTGTTAATTGCTGCAGCCCTTTCTCGACTACACGTTGGGCGTTGCTAAGGTATGCTCTGGCTTCTTCAGCATAGGCTGTTAAGAACTTCTCGAACACGTGTGCTGCTAGACTGTTGACGTTCCAGGCTTGCCGCGCAGCCTCAAGCTTGTACAACACACGCTTGTTAGTCGTGTACGCATAGCCTATACGGAGGCCGTGGACCGCGAAGCTCTTTGTGAGGCTCTTGACGAGTATTAGCCGTTCGTCACCTATTCTCGTCGCGCTCTCGCAGCCCGGGGAGATATCGATGAATGACTCGTCAATCACTAGCATCGCGTCGTCCGGGAGTTCTTCGAGGAGTTTCTCGATGTGTGCGGATGGTGTACAGTAGCCGGTAGGGTTGTTGGGGTTCGATAGTATCACGAGTGAGCCTCTCAGGATACGCTGTGGCACCGAGAGTATATCGTCGGGTTCTAGCCTGTACCTGTTGCCCTCCTCTCTCATAGCGATCCTTAGGAGCGGTGTTCTTGCCGCCAGTGTGTGTAGGTGATGGTCGCCGAAGTTAGGCTCTGCTACTACGACTGCCCTTGGTTTGAGGGCTAGTATGGCTAGCGAGAGGGCCTCGGCTGCACCGTTGAACACTATTATCCTATTCACGTCTAGCCCGTAGAAGCTCGCTAGTGACTCGCGGAGCCTGGTGTAGTTGTAGTCGGGGTATGTCGCGTACACCTTCTCTCTAACAGCCTCCTCTAGTAGCTTGTGTAGCGCCGGGTGCGGGCCTAGCGGGTTTCCAGGCACACTGAAGTCGATTACTCCTGGCGGCGGCCGCCCGCCATGGAATCGCATACCTTCTCGACCTCCATGAGGTCACGCGGCTCGTCTACGTCAAGCACGCATGTTAGCTGCATGTTTGTCCAGGTGCCGTCCTCGCCGCTTAGGAATAGTGAGAAGCCCGTGGGCTCGCCCCGTGCAACGAAAGTGACGATATCGCTATTCGCATTGAGTGCTTGTGCTACGGCGTTAGCCAGGCACGCCGGGTCCACGATTGCGTCGCTGGGCGCCACTAGTAGGGGCCTGTTTCTCACAAGCCGGAGGCATAACCTGAGATCCTCAACATACCCCGAACCCGGCGTGTAGACACACTCTACGTTCGGATTGACACAGTAGCCTTGCACCGCGTTAAGGGTGTACCCGCTCACTGCGATAACCACGGAACGGCATAGACCTTGCAGGGCGTGCAGCACGTGCTCGATGAGCGTCTTGCCACAGACTCTCAGCGTGGGCTTCACTACCCCGCCTAGTCTCGAGCCCCTACCCCCAGCCATTACTAGGCACACAAGGCGGATTGCTCCATGCTCGTCTCTAGCCACGCCACTCACTACCATCACCTGCTCTTCCCACCATCCACAATGAGCGTCTTCACTAGTTTCTCGGTGTGGGATGCGCTGCTCACCCTCACATTGCGCATCTCGGCTACACCCTTGGCTATTAGGTCGGGTGTGCGGAGACCACGGGGAAGAGTCCCATACTCAACGTGCAAGTCTAGGTGACGGGCCGCCAACAGCAGAGCGAGTATGTCTGGGTTTTCCAGTAGCTCTGCCAGCCGCTTCTTCTCGTCAACCTCCAGATTCTCGGCGTAGGGGCCTAGGAGTGTCTCTACAAGCTCCTCTCCGCGTACGAGCCTCCTCCATAGAGAGATTACCAGAGTCTCTACCGCGTCTGCCACTAGTCCTCCTATTGTTGTGGCTGCTCCTGCTGTGAGGATAGAGCCCCCTAGGCTAGCTGGCCTAGCGACTATAGCGGCGTCCGTGACTGTACCGAGGGGCCTCCTCCTGCACCAGGGAATGAGCTCGTTTAACGCCGCGGTTTTCGCCTCTACAGCCACCCGTAGGAGGTCCACCATCGCCTCGGTGCGTAGAGGTGCTGTCGTCACGACAACGATGTTTATCGTTGATGCTATCGGCTCGTAGAGTTTGCCGGGACGCGTGCATATCACTGGTCTCGGCCCAAGCGTTACCAACACGTGTATCTCCTGCTCCCACTCTATGCTCTCGTAGCCGGCGCTAGAGGGTAGCCTAGCAGCCGTGAGGAGTACCGCGGCCTTATCGAGTCCATACTCCCGCTCAACCTGCTCATAGAATCCTAGCAGGTCGTTGCACCTGAAACCCTTGTCAACCTCTATAACGGCTATCGTGTTGATCTTGTCGTGTAGTAGGGGTACCGTCGAGATAGCCACCATTTCTGTAGCGAGCTTGAGAGCGACGATGCCACGGTCAACCTCTAGCTTTGCTATCATTGCCCACGAGCCTCGCGTACTCGGAATAGGCAGCCTCTACTACTTCTCGTGGCGCTCTCCCGCCGCGCACTAGTGCCGCGAGCATAGCCCCACCCATACCTACACCCTCTTTCACATAGCCCTCCTCGTAGGCGCGTAGACCCTTGTACGGCGCGTCATGGAAGGAGATGTCGACCGCTATGAGGGGGGTGTCCGGTGCTATCTCGGCGATGAGCCCGGGGAGGTCTGAGGAGGGGTCATCAATTAGCCATCTTGTGGTGGCCACGGCTACTCTACTCGTGTCTATGCCGAGCCTCGATAGTATCGCTAGCACGGATGCCATCTGTGTACCCCCGGCTAGTATCACTGTGGCTCCCTTCTCGACCGCGCCCGCCACGAAGCCTGCAACAGAGACGTGGAGCGGGTCACCAACCTCCTCGATCACTTTGAATGGATTGTCGCCACGTCTCAACCCGCTCCTCTCGAGTGCAGCTCTCAGTACCTGCTGCTTGAGGTTATGCGGGTTGCCTGGCATCGAGCTACTGACCCTACCGGCAGCGTTAAACCCGAGACCCTCCATGATGCACATGGCTGTTGTCGTGCCCGCGGGTATAGTCTCGCCAACCACTAGGGTGGTGGCGTTCCCCGCCTTCCCCACGAGCATGTGAGCAAGAAGCTTGGCCTCCTCGTAGAGCTTTGATGCTGTGCCTGGTGGCAGGGCTGGCTCCACGTCTATCCGTCCACCTACACGCCTTGAAGGCAGCTTGACATGCGGTATCAACGGCTCGCGGTAGACGCCAGCATCGACAACGACTATTCTTGCGTCGTTGACCAGCTGGAGCGATGCTCTGGTTACAACAGCAGGTGTAGGGATGCCCTCCGGCGTCACCGGGATAACGTCCATAGTCAACGGCCTACCCGTGACGAGATACTCGATATCAAGCGTTGGCGTGTATAGCGTCGCTTCGGGTGTAGGCCCGGCAGCAGTAATCCCCGGTATTGTCGAGGTCTTGCTCGACGCCGCGAACACTACAAAGAACATTGTAGGGGCGTTCCTCAACGCATCTAGAGCCCTGCTGGCGTCGCCGCGCACAACTCGATATCCCTGCATGGCGGAGCCCCAGTTGGGCAGGGAGCCCAGCCAGATCAGAATAAGAGTAGAGCCGCCGCGCCAACAGTGTAGAGCAGCGCCGCTACCCTAGCCAGCTTTAGGCCTCTAGGTAAATCGCCAGGCTCCGGATCGACACCCTCAGGGTTTATCACATAGTGGCCCGGCTTCTCTAACCATACGCCAAGTGCACCGGCTAAAGCCGCCATAGGGTGGCCGGCGTTCGGGCTCTCAGTGGCACTTGCCCACCTGCGCCATACCCGCCAGGCTCTCCCTGCATCAAAGCCTGGCAGAGCTAGAGCCGCCGCTATCATAGTCAGTGCCGTCAGCCTAGCCGGTAGGTAGTTGATCAAGTCGTCCATTCTCGCCGAGAACCACCCGGCTTCGATGTACTCTGGCGTCTTGTAACCCAACGCGGAGTCCATTGTATTGACGAGCCGCTGGAAGAGGGAACCTATCGGCCCGAACAGCACATAGTAGGTTATGGGAGAGGTGTACCCGTCAACGAGGCTCTCGGCGAGCGACTCGAGAGCCGCGGAAACCACATGCTTCTCGTCAAGCTTTGCCACATCACGCCTCACGATCCACTGGGTATAGCGCCTGGCGCACACCCAGTCGCCACTGTACATACACTTGCGTATCTTCTCGACGACGTCGAAGAGCGGGTAGAGAGGACACGATACCTTAACGATATACGCGGCTATAGCCAGCCACACGAGAGGCGATACCATCCACGCAACATACAACGCAAACGAGTATATGGCTAGGTGGCCCGCCACAACGACAAACCACGCTATCACACCACGCGCTCTGCTTGAGCCCGGTGGCGCAAGCCTAAGCGCCAGGACATATGTCGTCCTCACAGGGTGTATAGCAAGGAGCAGACCGCTATGCCACGGATACAACCGATCCAGCAACAATCCCAGGGCAAGCGAGGCGAGGAGAAGACGCGCATCGGGACAAAGCCAGTGCACACCTGCTAGGCTGCATAGTTGCAAGCCGGGACACCGTCACCACAACCCCTATTGTGATGATTGAGGCTCCATACGGAGGAGACACGCGTGACACGTGCACTTGACGCGCGTTATGGGGTTGAGTCCGTGTGGTGCGGGGGGTGGGATTTGAACCCACGCCGGCCTACGCCAGCGGGTCTTAAGCCCGCCCCCTTGGACCTGGCTCGGGCACCCCCGCTCCGAGCTATCCCCTAATACTAGGACCGGTGTTTTACCTTCACGGTTCGTTGGGTGATGTGGACGCCAGACGCTGACGGGCACCCGGATGAGGAGTTGTGGGCTGGGCTGATGCTCCTCTCGCCCGGCGTCTAGCTTGCCGTTTGTATTATCAGCATCTCGTGTCCCTATTTGCGTGGGGGTTCCGAGTATCACCCGGACCCCTTGACATCCCGCCGTTCTCACCGTGGGTAAGTCATATTGCAGTGCTCGTGCGCCACACTATCCCGGTGAATAGCGGGATGCCCAGGTACGAGCTTGTTGCCAGGAGGCGTGCCAGAGGACTTGATGTGGTACTCCTGCGTGACGGCGCCGCTGTCATCCACATGAGCGGCAGGGGCGCCGAGAAGATCTTCAGGCTACTAGCCGAGGAGCTTGAGAAGCTAGGCGCTGCGAAGCCACTCTCCAAGACTGAGGTCGAGGAGAGCTACGAGATTGACGAGAAGTTTGGTGGCACTGTTGCCGCCTACCTGCTGCTCGTGAGGCGTAGCAGGAACCCGGACAAGTGGATACCAACCCTACGTGGCATCATTGAGGGCAAGTACCCAGGCCTACCAGAGGCGCTAGAGAAGATGATGGAGGCCGGTATCGAGGCTAGCAAGAAGTACCCCAAGGAGGCCAAGAGGATACACACCCTACTACACCCGAAGGTCGCCGATGCTCTAACCAGCGGCGTCAAGCGCTTCGTCGAGAAGTACGTGAAGGGCCTAGGCGGCGCTGTCCCAGAGGAGAAGGAGGAGCAGAGCTAAAGATACACGTTTACCTCACCCAGGTAGAGACTCGCATCTCGAGCTATTTTTCCCCACACCCCCGCACCAGATCCGACCTCCTCTCTCACGTATTCAACGCGACTTACCACAGTCCTACCCTCGACCTCGTCGCGCTGGTCGGATCTATGGGCTCGGTGGGGCTAGGGGTGTCCTCACACTTCGGCCCCAATCGCCCTCCTCACCGCCCGTTAAGTGGGAGCCGAGCTGCCATCCTATACGGGGTTGTGGGGACACCTCGCCCCATGCTGAAACGAGGGCGGTGATGACTACCCCCTACGTCCGACGCTCCGCCACGACTCCTGGGTGATGAGTAGCTCGCCGCGCCGACAGTCTAATGGGGATGGGACTTACGGCTGACATTATGACGCTAGTCGTGTTCTAACCGTGGCTGTGAGGAGGGCCTTAACCACTGAGAGTGTGATGAGGACGCTCTTGCCGAGCCGTTCTTGGACGCGGCGTATTGCGCTTTAACCTTCTATTCTACGCTCTTGGAGTAACGGTGCGGCTCGTGCATATAGGGCTTGGCGAGTTTGAGCGTCGTGCATTGATGCTGCTTCAGTACGAGTTTCCACTCGACTCTCTCGACCCCTTCGAGCATGTAGCGGTGAAGCTCGGGGTTGATACCGATCATCTTCTCTCGGCGTTGCAGAGGCTCGCTGAGCAAGGTATCCTGAAGCGTGTGGGGTTCTATGTCAACCCGCGGAGTAGGAGGAAGAGTGTAGCTCTCGTAGCTTTCCGTGGTGGCAATGTGGATAAGGCTGCTTCTCTTTGTGCTAGCGACGATGAGGTGACTCACTGTTATGAGAGGGATGGCGGCGAGTGGAGAGTGTGGGTTGTGCGTAGGGCTCGTAGTATCGACGAACTTCTATCCTGGGCGGCGAGCTTCGCGCGCAACATTGGGGCCGATGGCTTCGAGGTGCTCGTTGCTAGGAGGGTGCATAGGCTTAGCGTGAAGTACGACTTGTATCGTGGTGTTAGTAGAGCTGGCCCCTATACACGTGTTGTCCTCAACCCGCCTTCGCCGGAGGAGCTTGGCTTGCCCTCCGAGCTTCCAGCACTGGTTAGGAGTTTACCCCTCTCTAGGAGGCCCTACGCGAGTATCGCCGAGAGGCTCGGGTTGAGAGAGGAGGATGTGCTGCAGGGTGTGAAGCTGTTACTCGAGAGGGGTGTGCTTGGCGACCCGGGCGCAGTCCTAGACGGTCACCGTATCGGCTTCAGGTACAACGCTATGGTGGTGGCTTGGCCTCGTACTAGCACCGAGAGGCTATGCGAAGAGATCGTTGACAACATACCCGAGGCTACTCATATCGTTGAGAGGCTGCCCTACCCGAGCGACACGAAAGCATACTGGGCGCCCACGTGCTACGCGATGGTGCACGGCGTCTCGCGTGACGTTATCGAGCCTGTGATAAGACGTGTAGAGCAGCTGGATAGTGTTGACCGTGTGGAGGTTCTCTACTCTGTTCGTGACTTGAAACCAGGGGCCGAGAGGTGAGAGGCGACAAACGACGCCAAGCGGCAGCCTATGCGGGTATCGTGGGATGGGCTACACCCGGTTCACAGCGGGACTAACATTAACAATTATGTGGGTGTATGTCGATTATCCCGGCGGACGGAGGGGAGTTGAGCTAGCTTGATACCCGTCACCGTCATGGTAACCGGGCGTGGCACGGTCTCCACGAGGCTCAAGGGGCATTACGGTCGTGGGAGGCCTAGTAGGTTCACGGATGTTCTTCGCCCCGTAGTCTTCTGGAATATAACCTACCAGTGCAACTTGAAATGCGCTCATTGCTATATACGCGCGTTGGCCGAGAAGAGTCCAGACGAGCTCTCAACCTCTGAGGCTGTCCGGGTTGCGAAGGAGATAGCGGAGATTGGTTCACCCCTCGTCATATTCTCGGGTGGCGAGCCCCTACTGAGACGCGACCTTTTCGAGATAGCATCGGTGTTTAGGGGTACGAGGACGAGGCCTGCGCTGAGCACTAACGGGACTCTCATAGACGAGGTTGTAGCAAATGAGTTGAAGAAAGCCGGGTTCGTGTACGTGGGCGTGAGTATCGACAGCATCAACCCCGTGTGGCACGATGAGTTCAGGGGTGTTAAGGGTGCGTTCGAAGCAGCGATACGGGGTGTGAGAGCTTCCGTCGAGGCTGGCATCCCTACGGGTCTACGCACAACCATAACCAGGGAGAACGCGAAGGAAGTCCCACGCGTCCTCGAGCTTGCCGAGGAGCTAGGCGCCGAGAGGCTATCATACTACATACTCGATACTGTTGGGAGAGGTGTCGGTCTACGCGAATACCTCCCGACACCAGAGCAACTCAAATGGGTTGCGGATCGCCTGGTGGAAGAGGCGAAGAAGCACGAGAACGTGGAGATAGAGATAGTTAGGGCTAACTTTGTGGGCATCTACCTAGCTGACAAGCTGGCTTCAACCAAAGAAGAGTTCATGGAGTACCTCGCGATGCTTCAGGGTCAGGGTGACTGTGGCAGGAAGACCGTGAGTATCTACCCGAATGGCGAGGTTAGGCCATGCCAGTTTATCGATTGGGTGTCACTAGGCAACGTGAAGGAGCAAGATCTTAGGCATATATTGAGGCCCGACAACCCAAACCTGCAGCCATACCTCGAGATACACAAGAGGCTTAGAGGCGAGAAGTGCGGCAAGTGCCCATTCCGCTATGTCTGCGGCGGGGGCTCGAGAAGCCGGGCGAGAATAGTGACCGGCGACGAGTGGGGCGACGACCCTGCATGCTTCATAGACCCGATCGAGATAGCGAGAAAGTGGGGTCTCGACCCAAGCAAGCCCATACTCCCAGAGGATCTAGCGCCCTACATGAAGAGCTAGTCTATCTTCGCGACAACCTTTGCATACTCCTTCTCGAAGACAGTGCGCACCTCTTCCAACATCCTTATTCTTCCGGCCTCGGCAGCCTCCTGCAACGCTATGATAAGCGGCCTTAGCGACTTCCTTACACTACTCCACGCCAGGTCACGGAGTACGTCCTCCACCGCCCCAACGTCTATACCGCGGCCGCGAAGCACCGAGACCGCTCTCCTAACCTCATTGTCAACCATCGCCTTTGCAAATTTCATCATAGTCTCTATGGCTTCATCGGCTATCCTCTTCTTAACGGCTCTCATCAACTTGTTTAGCTCCTCCTCAATTATCTTCTCCGCTTTGGGCACCTCGCTACGCCTAACCTCGGCCATTCTCCTCGCGACCTCAACAACCTCGTTGAAACCGTGATACTCGACCCATTCCGGTAGGGATTCGAAAACAGGAACGTTGGAGATGTCTATCACAACCAAGCCCCTACGTGCACTCCGCGAAACACTAGCCGGTATCACAGGACGGTCTACAGTGATCGCTGCAAATACGACATCGCTCTCCGTCATGAGTCTTTCGAGCAAGCCCCATTCTACCGGCTCGGCTATCTCGCCAAGGCTCTTAGCGAGACTACGTGCCCGCTCAAAGCTACGATTAGCTATGAGTATCTTTGCCGCACCCTTCTTGGCCGCAAGCGACGCTATGATCGAGCCAGCTTCGCCAGCCCCAATCACGCCAACTATCTTGTCTTTGAGCGTCCCCAGCTTCTCCTCGGCGAGGATGACCGCCGCACCGGGTATACCTATGCTACCCTTGCCTATCCCGGTCTCGCTACGCACCCTCTTCCCGGTCTTGATCGCATAGCGGAACACAAGATCGAGAAGCTTACCGGTATACGCCCTCTTCAACGCATACTCGAAGGCACGCTTAACCTGCCCTAGTATCTCCGGTTCACCTAGAACCATAGACTCGAGGCCCGATGCAACACGGAACAGGTGCCGCGCCGCCTCGACCCCGCGGAGAACGCGTGGCTTCTCCACACCGACATGTAGACGTATGAAGCGCAAAACCTCCTCTATGCACATGCTGCACCCGTTACCGCGTACCATGTACACCTCGAAACGGTTACAGGTTGGGAGGACTACGAGCTCATCGACATGCGGGTATAGTAGCTCATATACGTCGTCCACACGTCCCTCTAGTACCGCAAGCTTCGCTGTATCCACCATTTTCCAATCGACACCAACCATATAGAGACTATCGAGAGTCTTCAAGTACTATCGCCTCGGAATGCTTCCAGACCATGAGTAAAGCTAAAACTGGTTAAACAAATAAATTGTTTCCCTACTATGGTGGCAAATCATGGAGTTTTGCCGTGAGGCTGCCCCTGTGGATAGAGGCTAAGGCGCTCAATGTAGTCGTGTTCGGCGGGGGTAAGGTTGGCACACGCAGGGCACTCAAGTTCCTCGATGCCGGTGCACGTGTAACTGTGGTCTCATTAGAGTTTAGCGACGAGTTGTTGAAGGCCGCCTCGGCTAGTGATAGACTCTGCCTCATAAAGGGAGACGCACGCACAATAGACTTGGATAGTATCTTGAAAGATGCGCACATAGTCGTGATAGCGGTCCCCGATGAGGAGGCTAGAAGGATCATATGGGAGGCTGCAAAGAGGAATAATGCGCTTGTTAACGATGCTACCGATGCTGAAGCTACTGAGGTTGTCGTGCCGTATGAGGCTAGTGTGAACAGCATAAGAGTAGCAGTTACGACTGAGGGTAAGAGTGGCGTGACTGCTAGACATGCACTCCAAAAGATAGTAAAGCTGCTTGAAAACGACCGAGAGCTTGCAACTATGCTCGAGGCTCTCTGGTGGGCAAAGAGGTATATGAAGAGTGTTATACCCGATGGTAGAGCGAGGTTCCCGATATACTTCGAGATAGAGAGGGACCCCAGGTTTATGGAGGCTGTGCGGAGGGGTGACGTCGAGGAAGCAAAGCGTGTCGCAAAGGAGATTATAGACGCGCATGCAGCCGGGCGTAAACCGTAGAGCAACGGTATCTGCGCCGCGAGACACTAGTGTACCATCCTGCTTAGGCCTGCACAACGGTATGTGCCTGATATCCTTGCTGTGATTCTAGCCTCGGGGACATCCCATGGCTTTAACCCCTTATACTGGTCTGGTATTTCTATCTTCGAGGAGCGCCGCTAGACTTGCCTGGGGGCAAGGTACCAGCAGCTCTGTGTGCACGTTGCAAGGGATACAAGCGGCTTTGCGGCCTGCCCCAGTGTCCCATCCTTGCCAGGTTTCGTGCCCAGGTATTCGCAGTTGCGAAGATAACTAGCGGCGATGTTGTCGAGGGTGACACTCCGCCCTCGTTGGTTGTAGGTGAGGAGGGTTACCCTAGGGTTCCCGTGCTGTACCAAGTGCCTCCGGGCGAGCAGGGGGACAGCGCAAAATGGCATGATGATCCGGTCGACTGGGCTGGAAAGCGCGTAAAGCTTGATGTTATTCTCGAGCTACGTTCGAGGCTCGTGGGTGGAGTCGAGAGACTCGATGTTAGACAGCCTTGGGTGCTCTACGAGAAGGAGATTGGCCTCGCCGCTGTATCCGAGACGCCAGTCTCATCGGAAGTACTGCTAGCAAGGCGGCCAGTTCCACGTCTCGTCTTTGACGGTATGACGGCGCCCCAGGGTCCTGCCGCTCCAGCACGCGAGATACGCGTGACTGGTAACCCTAAGCCCCCCAGGAAGATAGAGAAGCTGGTTTTCGATGATGCGCCTGCCGCTGATGGGGTGTGGGAGGCTTACCGGGCGGGTGTCGACTACTATGCGTTGATACGTGCGTTCTCCGCCGGGTTCATAGGTAGGTTGAGGTCACGGCGTCTAGTGCCGACAAGGTGGGCGATAACAGCTGTCGACAGCATAATCGGTTCCAGGCTTCGCTCGTTAATAGCCACCGGCAACGAACTAGGCCAGGTGGAGCTCTACAAGGCATACTATCTTGGAAACCGGTTTATCGTGATACTCGCCCCGGGCCCGTTGCGTGTAGAGATGATTGAGGTGTGGCACCCGTCTACTCCGTGGGTTAGGAGCGGCGGCCCGGTCGCGATACGCGTCTGGGAGCGTCCCTCCGGGCAACCTAGCGAGATGGATGGTGGCTTCATGGCTGCGCGTCTGGCTATCCTCGAGGCTCTTGCCGCTAGGCGTAGGAAGGGCTATGCTCTCGTTATACGCGAGATTCTCCCCGAGTATTATGCGCCGGTGGGCAACTGGCATATCCGTGAGACTCTGCGCCGCGCTCTACAGGGTAAACCCCAGGCTACCTTTTCTAGTATCAACGAGGCTCTGAGCGAGGCTCTTCGAATGGTTGATGCAAAGAAGGCGGTAGAGGCTAAGCTTAGGCTTGTTAGGAGGGGGGCGGCTGCGCAACAAACTCTCGACAAGTGGTTAAAAGGTTAGACTATTTCTACTGCGAGCGCAGTGCCGCCGCCGGTACCGTGACAGAGTGTAGCTATGCCTCTCTTACCGCCGTGTCTACGCAGCGCGTGTATGAGCGTCACTACTATCCTCGCGCCTGTACAGCCTAGCGGGTGGCCCAGTGCTATGGCGCCGCCGTGCGGGTTGACGCGCTCCTTTGGCACCTGGGGGAATGCACGGTAGAACAGCCATATGTTAATGGCGAAGGCCTCGTTGGCCTCCCAGAAGTCTACATCCTCTGGCTTCCAGCCTATCTTGTCGAGGAGCGCCTTTGCTGCCTCAACAGTCCCGTAGACGAACTTCTCTGGGCGGATACCTACCCACGCGAATCCTACGACTTTAGCGAGGGGCTTCAAGCCGAGCTCCTTCACCACCTTTCCGCTCGCCAGGATGAGGGCGGCTGCGCCATCGCTAAGCTGGCTGGAGTTGCCTGCAGTGTGTGGACCCTTGGGTGTGAAGGCGGGAGGTAGCCTGGCCAGCTTCTCCGGGCTGGTATCCCTCCTGATACCCTCATCGCTCTCGACGGTCACACGCCCCTTCTTGGGTATCTCAACCTCGACTGGGACTATCTCCTCGCGGAACCATCCCTCGTCGGTGGCCTTCGCGGCCCTCATGTGGCTCTCGTAGGCTATCATGTCCAGCTCTTCTCGTGGCGCGTTGTTCTCCCATGCGACTTCATCGGCCTCCACACCCATCATCTTCCAGTTCCAGGAGTCCGTGAGACCATCGTGAGCCATGAGGTCTATGAGCTTGGCCTCCCTGGTTATCAGGTGGCGTAGACCCCACCGCGCCTCGGGCGGTAGTGCAATAGGGGCGCGACTCATCGACTCCATACCGCCAGCCAGCACAATGTCATACTCGCCGAGCTTGATCATTCGCACTGCCTCCCATATCGCGAGCATACCAGAGCTACACACCATGTTTACGACGAAACCATTGACCTTTTCCGGTATGCCTGCCAGGAGAGCAGCTCTACGAGCACTATGCTGTCCAACACCACCTTGAATGACGTGACCCATCACATAGGCCTGCACATCCTTTGGTGCCAACCCTGCCCTCTCTACAGCCGCTCGTATAGCATGTGCAGCTAGGTCGGGTGCCGGTATGTTAGCGAACACGCCACCGAACTTACCAATGGGGGTCCTAACAGCACTCACAATATAGACGCTCTTCTCGTCTATCAAGGCCTAGCCCGGTGCACGGTCACCAACCCCACATAAAGAGGCTTAGCATTCACCCAATTTTCCCTCATCCAACACCCCAGTTACAACACCACCAACTACACCAGAGCACCATCCGGAACCATGGCTCGAGACCAGTATGAAACATTACCAGCATGTTGAGAAGCGTGTAAAACTGGTTTATAACCGGTTTATAGTTATACTCACCAGCAAGGCGATGGTGAAGACTTCGGCTGGGTGACCCAGCCGGGGGTGATCGATATCACCCTCGCTGAGCCCTCATCACTCGCAGCGACCAGCAAGCCTCAGTATCCTCAGTGCTAGGTGCGCCGCGTTTTCCGCATTACCTATGCCCACCGTTGCTACTGGGACGCCTCTAGGCATCTGGACTATCGAGAGTAGGGCGTCGATCCCGTTGAGCGGCCCGGCTGGCAGCGGGACGCCTATCACGGGCTTTTGTGTACGAGATGCTATGTATCCGGGTAGGTGTGCAGCCAGCCCGGCCATCGCTATGTACACGTCTATGCTCTCATCGTTCTCCTCGATGAACCTGTCGAGCTCCTTAGGGTTACGGTGTGCGCTCAGAACCCTGAACACGACCTCAATACCGTGCTCCTGCAGGAGCTTTACTGCCTTCTCGCCATACTCGCGGTCCCGCTCACTACCGATTATCACAGCAACACGAGCCTTACACGGCAAGATTAGCGTCCCCTGGTGCGCCGGTGCGGAGTTTCACACGGTTAAACTGTTGCGCAGCTCGTCTTGGACCCAGGTTGGTAGGCACCGTCTGGCATAGAAGGATGTGTGCCTGTCACTGGAGTTACTGGCGGGCCTGGTGAGGAGCGGAATACTCGCCGAGAGTTTCTGGGTGAGGAGAGTCGGAGGAGCCGAGGGCCCGCGACTATAAGGTGTTATTGCACCTCCTCCGCATCGGGGACGTAACTTGCGTTATCGCGATGCTGGTGTTGACCTGGATGCACACCGCGCTATGCACGCTGTGGCGGCTAGGGTGCTGAGCGGGTCCCGGGGGGCGTACACGTCCAGTATGCTGCTGGACGGTACCGAGATAACACTACACGTTGATGGTGTTGGTACGAAGACCCTGGTGCTCGAGAAGCTTGGCAGGCTTGATGTCGCCGGGTGGGACTGCGTAGTCATGAACACTAATGATGTTGCTTGTGACGCCTTCCGTCCGGTAGCCCTAGTTGATTACGTGGCATTGCCGCGGAGCGACGAGAGCCTGTTCAAGCCCGTTCTTGAGGGTGTTGCGAGGGCCGCAGAGAGACTCGGTATTGCCGTGCTTGGCGGCGAGACTGCTATACTGCCGGGGCTGGCACAGGGCGTTGATGTAGTGTGTACTGTCCTGGCTGTTAGGGATAAGCGTGTGGAGAACCGGGCGGGTATAGGCGACGTGTTGTACGGTCTCCCTAGTAACGGGCTTCACGCGAACGGCTTTAGTCTTGTAAGGCGGCTCATCGAGGAGAAGCTCGGAGGAGACTACCACGCTGTCATAGATGGTGTCGAGCTTGCAGAGGAGCTCTCCAAGCCCGTTGCTGATTATACGGGCTTCTTGCTTGAAGCCTGGCGTGAAGGCGTCATCACAGCAGCTGCGCACATCACTGGCGGTGCATACACGAAACTCTCAAGGATACTCCCGGAGGGTGCGCGGGCTGTTCTTGACATGCCACGTTCGCCTCCAATCTTCGAGCTTCTCTTGAAGCTTGGTGTCCCGGTTGACGAGGCGTACCGCGTGTTCAACATGGGTTTTGGGCTTGTTGTCGCGGCTAGGCCCGATCCGGGCGTAGAGGATACACTTGCAATGATAGCTGAGAAGCACGGGTTTAGCCTTGTTAAGCTTGGCAGAGTGGAGGCGTCGGAACAGAGAGAGGTTGTGATACGCTCGCCGTACGTCGGCGAGCCGCTAGTGTACCGTGTTTAGCGACGATGGCGCTGGGTTGTTTTCCCCTAAACACTACTCTGTGGAGCGGGATGGTAGGTCTTGGAGAGCAAGCCCAGACTCTACGACGCTATACCTCATAGGCTGTTGGCACGCGCAGTAGTAGAGACGCTTAGAGCCAAGGGCGTAAACGTTGACGAGAAGATAGTCGAGTATCTTGTCGCTGAGCCCCCTAGGCCAGATTACGGCGACTTTGGCATACCGCTTCATCGCTGGGCGCGCGAGGCTCGTACAGACCCGCGTGTGCTAGCCGAGGAGGCAGCCGGTAGGCTCCGCGAGACTGCAGGCAATCTCTTCTCGGATGTCAAGAGTATAGGTCCGTATCTGAACATACGCCTCAACCCTGTAGAGTATTCCAAGCTTGTCTTTGAGGCTGCTAGGCTGGAGGGTGATGGCTACGGCCAGGTTAAGACGGAGAAGCCAGAGCGCATAGTAGTTGAGCACACGAGTGCCAACCCCGTGCATCCTCTTCACATAGGCCATGCTCGTAACATGGCGCTGGGCGACACCCTCGCCAGGATGTTAAGGGCGCGTGGCCATATCGTCCAGACCAGGTACTATGTGAACGACATGGGTACGCAAGTCGCTGTGCTAGCGTATGGCGTGATGCTTCTCGGTGAGCGGAGGGTACCGGAGGGTGTAAAACCTGACCATTGGCTGGGTCTTGTCTACGCTATTACACACACGCTTGCGGACATCCAGAAGGTCAAGAAGGAGCTTGAGGAGGCTAAGAGGAGGGGCAACGAGGAAGAGATACGCGAGAAGCAGGAGGAACTTGACAAGCTCGTTGCTGCGGCTGCGCGCTTACGGGAAAGGGACGAGCAGCTGTTCGATAGGCTCGCTGAGGCCATAGGGAAGAGGAGCGACCCATGGAGCGAGATATACGAGATTGTAAGGAAGTATGAGTTTCGCAGCGACAAGGAGACTGTAGACACTGTGAGGTGGGTTGCCGAGACTGTATTGAAGGGCATAAGGGAGACAATGGAGAGGTTCGATGCGCTGCCGGAAGTGTGGGACTGGGAGAGCGAGCTGGTATGGGGTGGACTCGTTGGGGAGATACTCGAGAGGGCTAGACAGAGTCCCTACTTTACGATCCACAAGGGCGCGCCCGCCCTAGATCTCCGCGAGATTCAGCAGGATCCAGAGGTGAGGGAGAAGCTAGAACTTCCCAAGACGTTTGAGATACCGCCTCTAATCCTCCAGAGGAGCGACGGGACGACACTCTACACTACCCGCGACATCGCCTACACGCTAAAGAAGTTCAGGGAGTTCAACGCAGACCGCGTCATTAACGTTATAGCTGCTGAGCAGAGACTCGAGCAGCTCCAAGTTAGACTGGCTTTGATAGCACTAGGCTATCGCCGCGAGGCACTCAACACCGTACACTATGCGTATGAGATGGTGAACCTACCGGGTAGGAGCATGAGTGGACGAAGAGGAGAGTATGTCGACCTTGACGGCCTCTACGAGGCAGCCTTTGTGAGAGCCTTGGAGGAGGTTGAGAAGAGGAATGCCGAGTTACCACGCGAGGAGAAAGAGAGGATAGCCTCGCAAATAGCCATAGGCGCTATACGTTTCACGCTAGTATCAGTCTCAGCATCAAAACCCATAACCTTTAGGCTGGAGGAGGCGCTCAACTTTGAGCGTAACAGTGCACCCTACCTCCAGTACACGTACGCCCGCGCGCACAACATACTAGCCAAGTGGGGCAAACCAATACCATGGGACGAGGTTGACTATACTGCCGTTGAGAGAGAGCCAGCAGAGAGGGCGGAGCTTGTAAAGCTCCTCGCTGTGTATCCACACGTGTTCGCAAAAGCTGCAGACGAGCTTAGGCCAGAGCTGTTAGCCCAGCATCTCCTACGTATAGCCGATGTGTTCAACCGCTGGTATCCGAAGGACCCGGTTATACACGAGCAGGACCCTGGCACTAAGGCGTTCAAGCTTGCACTAGTCTATAGCGTTAGGGCGGCGCTGCGCAGCGGCCTTAGCCTGCTAGGCGTGCCGACCCCCGAGAGAATGTGAAGAGGAGGAGGGCTTGCCAAGCCGTGCAGCGCTCGAGTCGATGATATCGTTGAGTCTAGTGGCTATCGGCGAGACTATCGCTGGGCTCATACTCTCGAGTCTCAGCGGCCTCATAGAGCATTACCCGCATATCCTCGCTCTTTACCCTATAATGGCTGCTGCACGCGGTAACATCTATGCCACGCTGGGCTCGAGGATAACATCTAGACTCCATCTGGGTCTTGTAGACCCTGGGAGCCCCGGGTCCATAGTAAAGCGGGAAGCCCCCCGCATCTACATACAGTCTATACTCTCGGCACTTGTTTCCGCTACCATAGCACTGTTGGCGTTACTAGCGGCGGGCCGTATGGGGAGAATATCCGCGCTCGAAGTGTTTGGCACCGCTGTATTGCTCCCCGCGATAATCGTGCCCATACTGACTAGCTTCACGGTTATGGCTGCAACGCTGGGTTTCCGGAGGAGCATCGACCCTGACAACTACCTCACACCCCTCATAACACTGGTAGGCGATATAGTTGTTCTTCCGGCGCTAGCGGCTTCGGCTGTACTAGCAGCCATTATAGGCCCGTTTGCTCTCCTTCCACTAACCGTCGCCTTCATAGCCTATAGGGTACTAGACCGTGAGGGTAAGAGGGCGCTTGCCGAGAACACGGCGGCGGTACTTACCGGCTCGATAGTCGAGCTTCTCACGAGCTATACACTGGTATCAAAATTAGAGTTGCTTACAGCTAACCCCCTGATACTGGCTGCAATACCCTCATTCAATGCCGAGAATGGCGCCGCAATAGGCGTGCTTGCCTCAAAGCTAGCAACACGCCTACACCTGGGCCTCTACGAGGCCAACCCAAGGACTATCCTCAGAGATGCACTGCGAGTATACACAACTCTACTGCCAGCATATATGCTGACAAGCATCCTCGTATCCACGGCACTCTATCGCCTCAATGCTATGCCATCACTTCTCGCATTGCTAGCATCGACGGGCGCATTGATAGCCATGGTTTTCACCATACTCACGCATATCGCGTCACTCGCGAGTTACAGGGCAGGATTAGACCCCGACAACATTGTCATACCCTTGATGACTGCCGGGGTTGACGCGGCCAGCACGGCAGCTCTACTAGCGTTCACGGGCCTCGTTCTCGCCTAGACAGCCCCGCGGTACCTCAGCATCACTCAATACGCGCACAACTTCGCTGATAGCCTCGTCCTCGCTAGCATCCCCCTCAATGAGCTGCCACTCTGCGTATCCTATCTTGCGCTGCGCCCGCGTCAACCTACGCGACACCAGCATAACGCCCCTCCTAGAGGGGTGCGTCACGATACTAACATACGCCCTCACTATAGCGGCTACAGTAGCCTCGTGAAGCACTACCCGGGTACCATCCTTGAACTCAAGGACGAGTCTGAGGTGGTAATGCCCGGGTGGGATGGCCGCCAAAATACGAGAGACACACTCGTTGGGGTATAGGAGGGGTTTACGCGGCAAAACTAGCCCGGGGGACAATTTACTGCCCAGCCTTTTGACCCCTGTACTTCGGGTGATACTTCTTGATGAACTCCTCTTTGATGTTGGTTAGCTCGGACTCTGGTAGTATGCTCAGCACCTCCCAAGCGATGTCTAGCGTCTCCTCGAAGCTACGGTTCTCGTAGAAGCCTTGGCTTAGGAACCTCCTCTCGAACTCATCGGCGAACTTCAGATACTTGCGGTCTACTTCGGAGAGGCTCTCCTCGCCTACGATCGTGGCGAGCTGTCTTAGCTCCTGCGCTCTAGCGTAAGCCGCGAACAGCTGGTTGGCGACATCGGCGTGGTCCTCGCGAGTCTTGCCTGGACCGATACCATCCCTCATCAGCCTCGAGAGGCTCATTAGGACGTTGATTGGCGGATAGATGCCCTTGTTCCAGAGGTTCCTGTCAAGCACTATCTGGCCCTCGGTGATGTAACCCGTTAGGTCTGGGATCGGGTGGGTTATGTCGTCGTTGGGCATCGTTAGGATTGGCATCTGGGTTATACTGCCCTTCTTGCCGATAGCCCTTCCAGCCCTCTCGTAGATGCTCGCTAGGTCGCTGTACATGTAGCCTGGGTAGCCCTGCCTGCCCGGCACCTCTTCGCGTGCCGCGCTTATCTCGCGGAGAGCCTCACAGTAGTTTGTCATGTCGGTTATTATGACTAGCACGTGCATGTCCTTCTCGAAGGCCAGGTACTCGGCTAGAGTTAGGGCGACTCTTGGTGTCACAAGCCTTACCATTGGTGGCTCGTCAGCCAGGTTGATGAACATCGCTACTCTCTTGAGGGCGCCCGTCTCCTCGAAGAACTTGCGGAAGAAGATTGCCTCGTCGTGCTTCACGCCAATGGCTGCGAAGACGACAGCAAAGCCCTCCTCCTCGCCCCTGACGGTAGCTTGCCTCGCTATCTGCGCCGCGAGCATGTTGTGTGGTAGACCGCTGCCGCTGAAGATCGGTAGCTTCTGGCCGCGTACCAGAGTGTTCATGCCGTCGATGGCCGATACGCCAGTCTGTATCGGGTCCTCTGGCACGTCACGAGCGGCAGGGTTTAGAGGCTCACCGTTAACGTCGCGCTTCTCACCGCCGATTATTGGCGGGCCGCCATCAATGGGGTTGCCGAGGCCGTCGAAGATCCTGCCTAGCATCTCCTCGGATACGCGCACCTCGAGCGTACGACCTAGGAACCTCACCTTAGTGCCGGTCTTGGGGATGCCCGTTGTACCCTCGAACACCTGCACTACGGCCATACCAAATGCAGTGTCGAGTACCCTGCCCCTCCTCTTCTCGCCAGTAGGCAACTCAACCTCAACAATCTCATCGTAAGCCGCGTCACGCACACCCTCAACGATGAGAAGGGGGCCTCGTATCTCGCCGATAGACTCGTACTCTCTAACCCACGTCTTCTTACCTATAGCCGCCAAAGCTCTACCCGCCCGGGTTGCTATGCGCTCCAGGGGAGTAGGCTAAGAAGACACCCCCACCCTCCCCACCACTAGCATACCAAGTGTGCCGCGAGAAGCGTTATCAGGGACGCCGTGTCTATACTCGGCTTTGGTTTGAACCTCTTGCTAGAGTAGACGAGCGAGCACCTCACGCCATCCTCGCACCGGTAACGAATGTACAACGACCCGTTAGTAGCGTGTTCACCGTGTACGGTAAACCCTAGAATCGATAGCGCTGCTGCGAGGACTTCAGGCGAGTCAACTGGTTCAAGACTGCAACTCACATCTCTACCCTGAGGTTCACACTCTATTCTACACCGTAGCTCGGAGCCGATACCTGCCTGGTAGTCGCGCGCGTCTGTGCACGCCTCCTCTAGTAGCGAGGAGAGCCAGTTAACATCAATGTGGTGAGAGAGGAGTGACGTGAATACAAGGGAGGCCGAAGCTATGCCCATCACGATGCCGGGTATTAGAGACAACCCGGCGACCAGTGGCGTCATAACAGCTCCAGCTACGCCTAAGAGGCCATAGAAGTCGCCCATCCTCTGCTCCAACACCGCCTCTATCCTAGACGTGCCACCCTCGCTGTGAACACGGAATGATATTCTCCTCCTAGAGCCCCACCTTACGCTAGGTAGTAATGGCCCGTGGACGACAGTTACTGTGCGTCCCCACTCTCCCGCCACCGGGACCCCGCCTCTCCGCAACGCCGCAGCCAGCAGCGACACGTAGAGAGCCTCTGGTTGGGTATTGCACCTTGTTACTATTACCCACAAGCCTGCGCACACTCCACTATAGTTGAGCTAGACTCTCTCATATCTGGCCTCGTCGCAGGAGCCAGAGCTAGGTGCACTAGACCGTGCCGGACGCGGTGGCTGTTGTTACGCTGCTGGCTTGGCTCCTCGTACTACTCCACCTCCCACGCCTCGCCTACAATATAGCAGGACTTGCACGACGCAAGCAACACCTACAAAACCATGGTAAAGATGTGCGTCTAAGTGTGGTTATAGCTGCGAAGCAGGAGCCGATTCACCTCATAAAGGGGCTTCTCGTTAACCTCGCCACGCAGAGGTGTAAACCCTATGAGGTCATACTGGTGTGGGACTGGCCTCGAAACGACTTTGAGAAGGTTGCCGAGAACCTCTGGAAGTTTGCTGATAGGCTCGGCTTGAGGCTACGCGTCGTCGCCAAACCTTGGCATGGTAGAGGCAAATCGTCAGTCCTCAACTTCGCGGCACGTCTGGCTACCGGTGACGCCCTACTAGTGATAGACGTTGACGATAGACTATGTGACGCTGACGTGCTGTGCAAGGCTTCAGAGCTGGTACGCAAGCACCACGCCGTCCAACTCGGTATTGTTGGTATTGCACCCTTCCATCACCTGCAGAGGCCCACCGCGCTAGCAATACACACAGGCTTCCGCGTGATGCACGAAGGAAGACACCGGCTAGGTCTTAGTCTGCTTCTTGTAGGCTCGGGCCTACTTATAGACGCTAAGCTGGCCAGGCGCCTATTGTTTGACGAGAATGCCACTGTCGAAGATGTCGATCTTGCTGTGAGGTTAGCGGAGCTCGGCATAAGACCTGCGCTACTATCAGATGCTCTCTGTATGTCAGGTGCTCCAGGGTACAGGGCATTCAGGAGGCAGCAAGCCCGATGGAGTTACGGCGTGGCGTGGGTTTTGAGAAAGAGAGCGCGTATACTGGCGCGCCTCGGTCCTCGTGGTCTAGAGCTTGCATACACTCTGGCTAACTATATCCTCGACCCATTGACCTCGATTGCGTCTGCCCTCGTGGCTGTTGTCGGCAGCTCACCACTACCACTCTATGCCTACACGCTCGTCATGACAACGGAGTCTATGCTGGCTACACTTCACGCGCGCACCGCCCCAGTGGCAAAGAGAGCTAGGTCAATGGCCACTGCTGGCGCCTTCGGCATAGTCCTTCAACCGATTCTTTTGCTTCACTGGCTGAGAGGGTTTAGCGGCGCACCGGGCATCTTTCACGTTACGCCTAGAAGAGCAGGTAGAGGCGAGAGACCGGGACGCCTAGAGACTATTTACGCCACTCTACTTGCTCTCGCCGGCGCCATAGCCTGGTATCGATGGGGTTTCCTGGCAGCCTTTCCACTAGTAGCGCCACTCCTCGCGACACTATACCTGCACATTAGGCTGCCAGCACTTGCTAGCGGCTCGCCACAGCATCCTCAAGAGCCTTCACGGCGTAAACCATCGCCTCGTTCAGGGGCGTCTCGACGCCCTTCTCCCTCCCTTTCGCGACGACCGCGCCATTTATGAAGTCTATTTCGGTTCTCCTACCCGCCTCTATATCCTGGAGCATCGAGGACCTGTTGTAAGCCGTTGCCCTCGCCGTATCCTCAACTGCTTTCCGCGGCTCTCTAGGCAAGGGGATACCATGCGCCCTCGCAACAGTAGCCGCTTCCTCGGCGAGACCATATGCTAGTCTCTGTGCCCACTCAGAGTGCAACACGATGTAGTTTGGCGCGCCAGTTATCGCTGTAACCGGGTTTATAGCGGCATTAACGATAAGCTTGTCCCAGCGCCACGGTTCAATGCTACGGTCTACCAGGTATGCGTTGAGATTAGCTTCTCTCAGCTTGTCAACGAGCCAACCTAGAAGGTGTTCAACACGGTCATGTAGCTTCTCACGCTGCCCTATGTAGACGGCTGCCCCGCCCTCAAACCTTACCCTATTGTCCCCGAGCCTCGTAACACCGTAGTATGTCACCGCGGCAGCCGCCCTTTCAGCGCCAAGACTGTTCTCGAGTGCCTCTAGGGGCCCAAGCCCATTCTGCACACTAACCGCGACACCATTACGTCGCAACGTGACTTCAAGCAGGTCTATCGCTGCGGGGGTATCATACGCCTTGACGGCAACTATGCCTATGTCAAACTGGCTACGAGGTGGAGATACAGCGAGGTATGCCTTGACACGCGCGTTTTCAAACCCACCTTCAACCTCTACTATCACACCTTCACTGTTTATCACTTGGGCTTGCTCTAGACGCCTGCAGAGAAGCGCAACATCCACACCTGCGGATGCAAGCTTTGCCGCGTAGAAGAGCCCCATGGCGCCACATCCAATGATACACACTCGTGGCTGTCTTGCACTCATCAGATGCCAACCCCGCCACTACTAAGTAGAGAGACTAGAGCCCGATTAGACCTGGTGTTCTTGTGAACCAACTCGCATCGCGGCTACTACTGCTACACCCGTAGCGCCGGTTATACGCTCTCCAGCCACCAAGGCACCTAGTGGACCAGCAACAGGCCATAGTGCTAGCAGGAGTTTCCAGGGTATCCAGAGCCAAGGGTCTAGCAAGACCCCAGCCTCGCTTAGCATTCTCGACCTCCTCCCAATAACCTCACCTAGCGCTATAATGAGAGGCGTGTAGAGGATACCGAGTGTCAACGCAGAGACCAGGAGCATAACGATTACCACGTTGCTCAGATCCTCGTAGCCGGGGGTCGCAGCTAGCATCCTCGATGCTGTGACCAACGTGTAGACCTGCACTATGAGCGATACGAGAAGCAACTGTACCGCTATGGCTGTTAGCGGCTCGAAATCCAGGATTATCGAGTAGATTAGCGCATAGAGGCCAACTAGGCTGGTGAGAGATGCGGTGAAAGACGAGCCGCCTAGATACGCTCTGGCAGCAGCCACGCTATCGCCGCCAGGATTATGAAGCCAGCCGAGAAGATAAGGGATGTTCGTAGTGTACGCCGCGCAGCCTCAATGGACGCCATCCTCGCGTAAAGCGGTTTGTTCAACGTGGCTGCAGCCACTACAGCCGCGTAGGCGAGTAGATGCAGAGAGGGTGTAGGCGGAAGGTAAGCGGCAAGCGCGAACACTGTCGCCGTGGCACTCACCACGCCTCCCAGTATAGCATACGCCACTAGCGTCTCGGGGCGGGAGAGTAGAGGACGGAGAATACTCGCAGCTAGGAGTAACCCCGTGTACATCACGACTGTTTTCAGTGCGACGCCCAGCTCGAGAGGAGATACACTCACTAGTCTAGGGGCGCTCCTTGGCCTCCACGCGAAGACTAGTAACGTGTTTACCAGTAGGGGTAGGGCGAGGAGGGGAGCAACGCGCTCAACTAGTTGCAGACCGTGCGAGAGGACTGCTGCAGCCAGCGCCAAAGCTATCGTCTTATATTGCATGCCTAGGTGTACATAGGGTACCAGCGTCTCTATCTCGCGCGGGTCTCGCACCTGCCGCGCTATTAGTGCTACAGCCGCTTCGCTATTCACGATGCCGCCTAGCAACGCGTAAACAACGGGACTAGCGCCCACGCGCCACGCTAGGTAGCCGCCAAAGCTAACCGAGAGCACGAGCAGGAAGAAGGTGTATATTGTCGATAGCTTCACGCCAAGGATCTCTACGTCGAGGCTGTATACCAGTGGGGCTAGTGCAAGGTAGAACAATGCTAGCTCGAATATCGCCAGTAGCTCCTCGTAGGACACAGCCTTGACGAGTCTAGCGACGGGCGTCTTGATAGCGAGGAACAGTGTGGTGACAGCTGATGCCGCGACAGCCTCTACTATGAGGCCTAGCCCGGCTGCAAAACCAAGACTGTAGACCAGAAGCATCACTATTGGCGTGGTTACGCCGCCCGTTTTGAGCGTAAACAGTCTGTACAGCGTGTAGACTGTTACAACTAGCACGAACCCCGCTGTCAGGCTGAGCGGGTACCACCAGACTCCGCGCATCGTATCAAGGAGGTAACCTGCTACAGCACCGTAGGCTGAGAGGAGTCCGAAACTCCGCAAACCTGGCAGCTCCTTGGCCTTGCTACTTCTTACGCGAGCCCTCTCCCTTTCCAAGCCGACTAGAGAACCAGCCAACAGCGCCGCAGCGAACCTCGCCATGAACTCTGGGAACGCCACATCTAAGCCACTGTTCAAGCCCTGTCTCCCCTTACGCTAGTATCGCTGCTGCGGTGCCACTCGCCTAGTAATCCAACGCTCTACCAGGGTTGTCACAACTAGCGAGGCGAAGGCTAGAATCGATGATATGATGAGCGCCTCGACAAAACTAAGCTCTAGCACCGAGAGTGTGAAGAGGTGTAGCGAGGCTAGTGTGTACGACGCTGCCCATGCGGCTGTTGCGCGTCTCTCACCGAGCAGTCTTGAAACATGCGTGTAGTAGCCTATCTCGTAGAAGGGAAAGATTGGTGTTAGGAAGGCTGCTGCAAGCGCGTAGCCGCCTAGCTGCGAAGAGGCAACCATCCATATCGAGTAGGCTGCAAACGACGCCCTGTATATCACGGTGCCGCCTATCCTATCGATAACCACGCCAGCGATCACCTTGCCAAGCGCACTGGTTAGACCGGTGCCGGCCAGAACAAGCGCATAGTGTAGACTTGGTAGTTCGCTTGCAATCCTCCCCATTATTAAGGAGAAGCTAGTCTCCATCGCTACAATGAGCGGTGATAGAGCTAGGCTATATGCGAGCGTCTCGAGGGCCCCTACTCGCGACCCTCCTGGAGAGGCTGCGCCTTCCGGCAGGTTGGCAAGGAATATGACGTAACATCCGGTTATCATTAGGAAGGCTACCAGCATCGAGCCCGTGAGCCCCGTAGCGTCGTATAGGAGGGGGCCTAGGAAGCCACCAAGAGACCAGCCTAGCGCGCCGGACGACAATACCACGCCTAGTTTACTGCTGCTAGAGCTACTCTCGAGTACGGCTGTCACTGTATGAGGACCAGCTATAGCCCAGCCTATCGAAGCTACGAGGACCCCTAGGCTAGAGTAGGGCCATGGGATAACGGCGAACAATAGGAGGCCTAGCGCCTCAACGAAACCGAAGATGAGGAGGCCCCTATATCCCCTGGAGGCCGCCACGCTTGAGGATGGTATGCTTAGAGCAGAGGGTAGCGTCTCTAGAGCCGCTAGCAGGAGTATACCGCTAAACCCTATGATAGCCTCAAGGCTCCTGGATACAGAGTAGTATATCGCCCAGCCGCCTATGTGCAGCAGCACCGCCAGCCAGTAGAGCGCTAGCCTCTGCAACACTCCTCGTCCTCAGTACTCCACGGCCGCCACAAACCAGGCTAGAAAAGCATATATGAGACCCCACGTAGGAGCATCGCGTGTTACAGAAGGTGGTCCACGGCCCAAAATACGATATTGTTACTCGATGGGCAGGCTGCTACGATCAGCGTAGTGCACTACATAGTGCTTTGGCTTCAGTTTCTCAACGATATAGTTGAACGCCTTCCAGGGGTCGCCACGCTCACCACAGGTGTAGACGTCGACAGTTGCGTACTTGTAATCCGGCCACGTGTGTATCGCCACGTGGCTCTCGAGGATGAGGGCTATCACCGACACTCCGCCGTGATACCCCGTGAACTTCCAGGACTTCACTTCTACCAGCGTCATGTTCGCGACACGCACAGCCTCAATTACGAGCTTCTTTAGCCCCTCCTCATCCCACAACTTCTCCGGATCGATACCGTAGAGGTTCCCGTACACATGTCTACCAATTATTCTATCTTGCCTATCCACCTTACCGCGTCACCCCTCCTACTATTGCCGTCGCAACGGCGCACCAAGGGGGTTTAAATAGGGTGGTTAGCGCGGCCTCTTAACCCTAACTGATATGGTTAGTCTCCTCCTCTCGATGCCGGTTGAAGTCATGCCGACTGTCTCTGCACTCCTCTTCACATCAACCACGAAATACTTGGAGAGTTCTGATACAATGCGTGAGGCTGCGCCCCTATCGCGAAGAAGTATGTCAATACCCCGCTTATCCTCAATTATGTCGACTACCCATGGTGCCACCCTTCCACTATCAAGTATCCTGCCCAGCACCTCCACGAGCTTTGCATCAATACGCCCCCTAACCTGAACAAGCACATTGTAATCGCCTCCGCGGTCGTTCTTGCATGCCGGGCAAAGGCTAGGCACAGCCCTAACCTCTACAACGTACTCCTGACGTACAGGCTCTTCTACACCCTTAAGCCGTGCCTCGACAACTACGCGGTACACGCTTCTCCAGGAGGGGTACTGCAGAGGCTCAATGTTCACTATTTTGACGTCTTCGACTAGAGCATGGGCTGGCTTGACCCTCTCTGAGAGGTAGAGCTCCAGGTAGCGGCGCGATGCTTCCTCCAGTGGCAACTGCTCTACCCAGCGGTAGCCGTAGCGGATGGCGCCACAGGAACGACAATACTCGAAGTCTAGTCTTCCCGGTATCTCCACTAGCTTACGCTCTTCTAGGAAGCACTCGAGGCACATGCCGTCTATCACTGGCTCGCTGGCGGCGATGCGGCGGCCACAACGTATGCAACGATCCAGTCTCGTTGCGACTATACTCTCACCCCATGAGAAACACGCGGTACGGTGAATGGGAGGAAGGAGGCTAGGCTGCAGCTACACGGTGTTTATCGTTAGTTGTGCGTACACCTCCTCAACCTGCTCTATACGACGCACACCGTCTATCCTCGCTATCACCTCGCCATTCTTCACTATTATCAACGTTGGCACCTCGTACACGTCGTACTGCTCGAACAGTTTTCTCGTCGCGCGGTTATACGGCAACGCTAGGAAGACCGCCTCGCCGCGATGACTGGCAACGAAGCGCCTCCACTCTCTCAATATCCTCTTGCAGTAACTGCAGCGATTGTTGTAGAATAGTATCACTACCATGCCGCGGTACTGTTCCCTCGCCACCGTTGCTCCCAGCCTCCGGTAGCACTAAGAGTACAAGAGTAACGCCGTATAAGGCTTAAGCGGACGCAGAGTGACGACAGTCGACTCCACTCATAGGCATCATGGAGGCGTCGGCTGGACTAGGAGTCATCACTTGTCAGCGCGGCGGTTTGATGGACCCCGCTCGCCATCCGCCAGGGTGCTGCGGACACAGACTATAACTTATCAAGGCTGCGGGGCTTGCCGCGCGCGGGGATATGCGCGTGGAGGAACTTTACTCGGGTAAGGCAAAGACATTGTACCGTATCGAGCCGGGCAAACTGCTCATGAGGTTTCGTGATGATGTTACGGCGTTTGACGGTAAGCGTAAGGAGGTGGCGGGGGGCAAGGGCGTCCTCTCCGCTAAGACCTCTGCTAAGCTGTTCGAGCTTCTAGAGGAGGCCGGTATACCAACGCACTACATCTGCTACCGCGGCGGCCCCGACATGATCGTCAAGGAGGCCAAGGTTATACCGATAGAGGTGATAGTTAGGAACTACGCTTACGGCTCGCTTCTTAAGAGAATGCCTCTATTGAAACCGCTCCAGAAGTTCACGAGACCAATCATAGAGCTACACTTCAAGAGCGACGAGCTACACGACCCGCTTATCCTCCCCCAGGATGTGATAGAGGCCGGGCTTCTCACCGAGGACGAGCTACGCGAGGTTGAGAGGTTAGCACTGGAAGTCAATAATGTTCTACGCAACTTCTTCGAGAGTAAGGGATACCGCCTCATCGACTTCAAGATAGAGGTTGGCCGTGTTGACGGCAAGCTCGTCGTGGTTGATGAGCTTAGCGGTGACACGATGCGCATCTTAGACAGTGAGGGTAGGCACCTCGACAAGGAGGTGTTCAGGAAGGGCGGCAGTGTACAAGAACTCCTCGAGGCTTACAAGCGGCTCGCCGAGATAGTCGGGGAGCCCCGGAGGGTGTGCGAGCAGTGAAGCTGGTAGTAGAGCTCCTGGTCTTCCTTAAGCCGCTTGCTAGAGACCCCGAGGCGGAGACCATACTCTCCGAGCTAAAGCGCTTGGGGTACAAGTGGATCGCTGGGTTACGCGTCGGGAAGGTGTATCGGTTTACACTCGAGGCTAGGGATTGCGAGGAGGCTGAGAGGAGGGTGTTGGAGCTTGGCGAGAAGCTGCGTTTCTACAACCCAGTTGTGCATAAGGCGGAGGCTAGGTGTCTAGGCGAGTCGGGTTAAACCGGCTGTTTACAGTTTGGGCCCTGGTGCGTCAGAGGTTGGCATGCAAGAAGAGCAGCATCGCGGAGAAGCTGAAGGGTATTGAGGGCATTGAGACTGTAGAGGATGCCCTATCCGGCGATGGTGTCAGGTTGAAGGTGGCTACGGGTTTCGCCCTTGCAAAACTCCCTCGCGATGTTCTCGAGGAGCTTAGAGAATGTGATAGAATCGAGGTTGTTTATCCGGATGGACGCGTGGTTTACGTGACACGGGCTTGGGTTGAGAGGGTGTTGACTGTTGCGAGGGCTTCTGGCAATACGGGTTAAGGGCGTAGGTGTGGCTGGTGGTAGCCCTGAACACCTCTGCAGGGACCCGTGCAAGGTTCGCATCGAGCCACTTGACTTAGACTGGAGGCCTTCTAGACCCTGGGGCGTTGCCAGGTACGAGAGCTTGATGGCAATTAGGCCTTTGAGGGGTATAGCTGGTGGCACGCCTATCTACTGCCCGGGTGGCTCAAGCCACTGTTACAAGCTGGAGCATGTTGGTGTCGTCACTGGTTTCTGGGAGCGGGGCTGCGAGACTCTAGCTGCACACATAGTGTTGTGCGGCGCGAATCTCGTGGAGACTAGGATGGGACCGTGGATGGAGGCGCTACGTTACTATCTAGACGACCACGTAACCATCATTGCTGTTGACAAACTTGTTGCTGGTAAGGGCTATTGTGCGGATCCGTTGCACAACCCGTTCTTCCATGAGGGCGGTGCGACGATAGTATACGAGCTGTACGAGCAAATCGGCGTACCAGACGCTCTTGTAGTGCCAGGTTACCCTGCGCTCCTAGAGTCTATCCGTGTTGGGTACGAGAGATTGATAAAGCTAGGGCTTGTTGATGAACCTCCTAGGATCTACGCGGTCGATATGGGAATAGGAGTGCCAAGATGGCTCGTCGATAGCCTTGATTTAGTTGAGGTTCTTGTGAGAGATCCGGAGCTACTCTCTAGGGCTAGGTCGTCTCTACGCCAGGCGGGTCTACCGGATAACGTCGATGAGAGACTAGAGGCGGCTCGCATCAGGCTCCTCGAGAGTGGTGAGATAGGCCGTGACGAGGTGGTTGTGACGGTGTTAACTCCACACTGGGACACTAGCTAGCACACCGTGCCCACATACCGTTGCCCCTGATTCTCGCATAGGCTAGGATTGTATAGCTTCAGATGCTATCCACGCCGCTATATGCTCGATAGCATATACCGCGAAGGGCGGAAGCGGTTCCGCATTAAGCACTCTCGCTATCCTCGCTGCATGCTCGGCTAGGCTACCGGGCAGCAACGCGAGAGGGACTACATAGTCTGCACGGTAGGGTCCCAGACGTAGAGCCCTGCTAGCCTCGAGGGGGAGCGCACGCCGCCCTAGCGCACGGAGCGCGTTAACAATGTTCATGATGTCACGAGTGTACATCACGTTGTTGCGGCGAGCCCTACGGTAGACAAGCACTATCGACGAGCCTGGCCGCGTAACGCTAGCGACGCCCTCCGCCACAAGCAACGGAGGGAGTATCCTAGGCTCTGTGTTGCACGCGTCTCTCAGCTCAAGCCAGTGCCCACCACGCCCAAACATTAGGAGGTATATACGCTCGAAATTCCAGCATCGATTCACGATACTCTCCTTCAACGGCGACAGTCGAGCCTTTAGCCCGAGACTATCCAGCAGCGCAAGTAGCTTCTCTAGTATTCTCTCGGAGCCCCTAACACCAGGCTCGTGGTACACTACGAGTGTCTTCACTCTCTTCTACCGCTAAACAGGGTAGACAACTCCGATTCTTAACACTGAAGACCAACCACATAATGCTCGAGGCATTCCAGAAACTAGACACAACACCAAGGTCTTTGTGAAAACAGCGGCAGTACCCCCAACGATCAAGAATCTATGCAAATCAGGATAGTCTAACATACCATCCCGACAATCACGCTACGCTTTGGATGTCTAAGATTCAATTCTATTGAATATGGCGTCAGAGCTACTTCGAGGCAGGTTGATAAGCACAAACCTATTTGTTAGCAAGTTTAACGTTAGCAGTGCGAGGGCTGAACATGAGTCAGACGGATAAGGCTAAAGGTTTAATGGGAGGTGCTAACTGGGTTCGCGTGTACCACGCATATTTCCAAGCGATGGTTGTTGAGGGTCTAACTAGCTTAGCTGCACGCACATTAGGCCCAGACACAGGGTTCAACGTAGTCGCCGAGATAGTCGAAAAAGGAGCGATGAGAGGATTTGGCATACTTGTGGAGGAGGCTGCAAAAGAGGGAGTAAAGCTAGAAGAAGTTAGCCTTCGCGAACTACTCGAGTATGAAGTCAAATGCCATAGCTATGCTGTTAAGCGCATGAATGTACCCTTCCAGGTTTGGGAGGAGGCCAGAGAAGAGGAGCCAGACAGGAAGTACATCCTCTATACCAGAAGCTGTGTCTATCAAGATCTGGTGAGGAAGAACCCGGTAGTATGCGCTGTTTGCATCGGGTTAACTACCGGTATATTGAGGCGTAGCGGTATTAACGCAAAATGGGTTAGCAAGCCCGAACGTGCACGTCTATTCTGTAACCTACCCGAGGATAGACGGCCAGAGTGGATTGTATACCGCGATGCTAGCGCGAGGCTACCAGAGTGCCGCATTGTTATAGAGCGCTTCGAGTGCGCAGGCAAGCAAGATAATGCGTAGTATGCGCGGGACGAAGAAGATGCATATAACCAGCTTACCCGCGAGATGAGCGTCTTTGTGTCCAGAGCATGTCGATGCTGCTAAGGGGATTAACAAAAATCGCATTGGGACGCATTTTCTTCCACACAATTGACACGTTTTTATTATGTGGTTGGGCTGACGAGCCTTGGGGGTCTAGGTCTTTTGAGTTTCCCTGCTCTCCGTCCGCGTAGGCTCCGTGCTACCAAGGCAATTCGTGATCTAGTCGCCGAGACCAAGCTGGAGCCTAGCGACTTCATACTTCCCATCTTCGTAAAGGAGGGTATCGACAAACCAGAGCCCATAGAGGCTATGCCAGGCCAGTATCGCTACCCCGTAGGTGAGCACCTGGTACGTTTTGTGAGAGAGGCTCTCGAGGTCGGCATTAAGGCGGTGCTACTCTTTGGCTACCCTCGTGACCGTGACGAGAAGGGTCTAGTCGCGACTAGGCGGGAGGGTGTGGTCCAGGAGGCTGTTAGGCTTCTACGTCGTGAGTTTGGCGACGAGCTTGTCATCTTTACCGACGTGTGCATCTGTAACTATACCGTGCACGGTCATTGCGGGATACCGGTGAGAAGGAGGAAGGGACCTGTAGAGATCACGATTGTCGACAACGATTCGACTCTAGAGGTTATAGCGAAGATGGCTGTTAGCCACGCTGAAGCGGGTGCTGATTTCGTAGCGCCCAGCGGCATGATGGATGGCATGATACGCGCTATTCGCGAGGCCCTTGACCGAGAGGGGTTCACCGACGTGGGCATAATGAGCTATGCCGTGAAGTACGCCTCGGGGTTCTATGGACCGTTCCGCGAGGCGCTGCACTCAGCGCCTCGTTTTGGCGACCGTAGGAGCTACCAGATGGACCCGAGGAACGCTGCAGAGGCCCTCAAGGAGGCTAGACTCGACGTCGAGGAGGGCGCAGACATCCTCATGGTTAAGCCTGCTCTCGCATACCTGGATGTCATAAGCCTGGTTAAGGAGGCGTTCCCGGACTACCCGCTAGCCGCCTATAACGTGAGCGGCGAGTACTCGATGGTGAAGGCTGCTGCGGAGAAAGGCTGGATAGACGAGAGGATAGTGACACTCGAGATACTAACAGCTATCAAGAGAGCCGGAGCCGACATCATAATCACCTACCACGCGATAGACGCGGCTAAGTGGTTGCGCGAGGGCCTCCCCTTCTAACCAGGCACAGGCTAACCTTCTAACCTAGCGTGTCTACAGGTAACCTGGTAGACTTTCTTGCCCGGCAAGCGCAGCCTCAAGCTATACGAGGAGGCTAGACAGCTCTTCCCGGGCGGCGTTAACAGCCCGGTACGTGCGGCCGTCAAGCCATACCCGTTCTATGTTGAGCGCGGCGAAGGACCCTACATATTCACGGTTGACGGCGAGAAACTCATAGACTATGTGCTCGCCTACGGCCCTCTGATCCTAGGCCATCGCCACCCACGTGTAAAGGCTGCTGTTGAGGAGCAACTAGAGAAGGGGTGGCTCTACGGCGCGCCCTACGAGCCCGAGATAGAGCTCGCCAAGAAGATACTCTGGTACTACATGCCAGGCGGTATGATACGCTTCGTCAACAGCGGCACAGAGGCCACAATGCTCGCCATCCGCCTGGCTAGAGGCTACACGAGACGCAAGTACATAGTCAAGTTTGAGGGCTGCTATCACGGCGCTCACGACTATGTACTGGTTGGCGCTGGTAGCGCTGCAGCAGAGTACGGCATCCCTGCAAGCGAGGGTGTACCCGAGGAGGTGGCTAGACTCACGCTCATAGCCAAGTACAACGATATCGACACTGTGGAGAAGATAATGAAGAAGCATGGTGACCAAGTAGCCGCCATAATAGTGGAGCCCGTTGTCGGCAATGCGGGTTTGATACTGCCCCGCGATGGCTTCCTACGCGAGCTACGCAGGATAGCTGATGAGCACGGCGCCCTCCTGATATTCGACGAGGTGATAACTGGGTTTAGGCTTGGGCTGCGCGGCGCTCAGGAGTACTTCGGTGTTAAGGCTGATATTGTGACTCTCGGCAAGATTGTTGGTGGTGGGTTCCCAGTTGGCGCCGTAGCAGCACGCCGCGAGATAATGGAGATGGTGACGCCGGTCGGTAAGGTGTTCAACGCTGGCACTTTTAACGCACACCCAGTCACAATGATTGCTGGCCTCGAGACTATCAGGGTACTGGAGGAGACGAACCCGTATCCCGCCATGAGGGAGGCTGCTAAGCGCATAGCAGATACGCTCCTGGACGCCGCGGGAAGGAACGGGTTCGACGTTACAGTGAACCACATCGAGAGTATGGTGCAGGTCTTCTTCAAGCCTGGCGGTGTGTGGAGCTACGACGACGCTAAGCAGAGCAACCGCAAGCTCTACGACAAGCTGCACGAGATACTCTTGAGGAAGGGTGTGTTCATACCACCTAGCCAGATGGAGACGTGGTTCCTAAGCGCAGTCCACACCCGCGAGGTTATCGACGATACCCTATCTGCTATTGAGGATGCGTTCCGCGAGTTGAGAGGTGCTGGTGTGTGAAGCTCCGGGTAGCAGCTAGGGGCAGCAAGCTGAGCCTTATACAAGTGAAGCTCGCGATGGACTGGTTTAGGAGGAGCATACCCGACTTGGACTACGAGGTCGTTATTGTAAAGACGCGCGGAGACATACACCAGGACAAACCATTCCACATGATTGGCGGGAAGGGCGTTTTCGAGAAGGAGGTTAACCTCGCCGTTCTTGACGGTAGGGCGGACGTAGCCGTCCATAGCCTCAAGGACGTGCCCAGCATGGTAGACCCGCGCCTTGTACTGGCAGGCGTACCACCCCGCGATCCTCCATATGACGTCCTCGTCGTGAGAGACGGGTACGAACCTAACCTGGAAGCGCTACCCAAAGGCGCTGTTGTGGGTACGGCGAGTGCACGTAGAAGAGCAGCTATCCTCCACGTGAGACCAGATCTTCGCGTAGAGGTGCTCAGAGGCAACGTGGACACAAGGCTGCGTAAGCTTGTGTCTGGGATGTACGATGCAATCATACTAGCCGAGGCTGGGCTAAAGAGGCTGTGGGATGAGCTACCCGAGGAGCTACGCTCTAGTATAAGCTATGCTAGGCTTGATCCGCGTCTCGTACCACCAGCACCAGCCCAGGGCATCATAGGCGTCTATACCCTTGCAGAGCGCAAGGATCTCGTAGAGGCTTTGAGAAAAGCCTCTGATGAGAAGGCTCTCGTGGAGGCGAGAGCGGAGAGAGCCTTCCTATCCGTGTTTGGCGGAGGCTGTCACGTCCCCGTTGGTGTTCTCGCCAGACTGGAGGGTGACACGTTGGGATTGATTGCTGTCCTCTACTCGCAGGATGGGTCTAAGCGCGTCGAGGTTAGCGCCGAGGGTGACGCGTCTAACCCCGAGCTTGTCGGTATACAAGCTGCTCTCGAGCTCCGCAAGAGAGCCGTTGAAGAGGGGATGATTGCGTGAAGAGGGGAAAGGTTTGGATTGTTGGAGCTGGGCCCGGCGATCCCGAGCTTATAACAGTTAAGGGTTTGAGGCTGATACGCGAAGCGGACGTCATAGTGTATGATAGGCTTGTTCATCCTGCCTTGCTTCGCGAGGCTAGGAGCGATGCCGAGCTTATCTATGTTGGTAAGGCGCCAGGCCGCCATACCATGACGCAGGATGAGATCAACAAGCTTCTTGTGGAGAAGGCGTTAGAGGGCAAGATGGTTGTGAGGCTCAAGGGAGGCGATCCTTACGTCTTTGGGCGCGGCGAAGAGGAGTGCGCCTATGTGATAGAGCATGGTGTCGAGTGTGAGGTTGTACCTGGGGTGAGTAGTGCTGTCGCCGTACCCGCCTATGCGGGCATACCCGTCACGTCTAGATGGTGCGCATCAAGCTTCGCAGTGGTTACGGGTATGGAAGCTGCTGAGAAGGAAAAGCCCAGGGTGGACTATGCTAGGATAGCAGCCGCTGTGGACACCATTGTCGTGCTGATGGGCGTTTCTAGGCTCGAGGAGATAACTAGGAGCATGCTTAGAGGGCGAGCTGGCGATACACCAGCTGCCGTGATAGAGCGTGGCACATTGCCAGAGCAGCGTGTAGTTGTTGGCACGCTCGCCGACATTGCTAGTAAGGCACGCGAGGCTGGCATACAGCCTCCTGCCGTGCTTGTTGTGGGGGAAGTTGTTAGGCTGAGAGATAGGCTCTGGAAGCTGAGGTAAAGGGAGCTTGAACTGCAAGGTACACGTTCTCTTACTGCGTCCGGCTGACGAGCCGCCACCAAAGAGGTTTGACGAGAGGCTTGTAATCTCTCACATTCCTCTCCTCGACTGGGAGGTTATCGAAGACAGCGTTGAGAAGCTAAAGGAGCTGCTGAAGGATGTGGAGTGGCTCGTCTATACGAGTTTCCGAGGTGTCAGAGCCACTTCAAAGCTTGCGGGGCTTATCCGCGAGCACGTAGCTAAGGGTAAGCTGCGATTAGCTGCTGTTGGCCCGCGGACCGCCGAGGAGGTTAAGAGCGTTATAGGTGTAGAGCCGGACCTCGTGCCACGTGAATACCGCGGTGCTGTTCTCGCGGAGGAGCTTCTCGATGCCGGCGCACATCGTGTACTGTTCGCACGCTCTGAGAAGGGTCTACCGGAGCCCGTGGAAGTACTTAGACAACACGGTGTAATCGTCTATGATGTGCCCGTGTACCGGATGGTCGTATTGGAGCGCATGGTCGAGGCTGCTGTAAGGGCCGCACCCCTGTACGACTATGTTGTCTTCACGAGCCCGAGCATAGTTGAGGCGTTTACATCTAAGTGGCGTGGTGACACACTTAGAGCCGTGGCCATTGGGCCCACCACCGCTGCTAGGCTGAGGAAAGCGGGTATCGAACCGCTCCTAGTACCTCGCGAGTATACGCTAGAGGCGCTTCTTCGTGAGATACTCTCGGCTTCTTGTGGATGAGGATAGCCCCCGGGGTGTTTTATAGGGTTGGAGTGATGGTTGGGCCGCGGGGTTCCGGGATGCCCGTTAGAGTATCGCTCTTGGATCTCGCGAAGTCGCCCAGGGAGGTTGTTGAGAAGCTGAGAGGGCTGCCCGACAAGGAACTCGTAGAGTACGTTGTGTATGCATTGCCTCGCCGCGTACTGAGATACATGACTACTAGCCAGAGGTGGCACGTAACCACCCAAGGTCAGCTAGATAGACTCGAGTTCGCCCTACTATACACGGCTATCGAGGCTGGAGGCCCATTTGCTTTCAGGACGTTCGCCGAGAGGAGTGGCGACTTCCGTGCTGCTGCTGCGTACGCATGGATGCTGATAGGCGAGGGGATACTCAAGCCCGTTGAAGGCGATCATGTTGCACTCCTAACAGCATCGATACTAAGGAGCAAGGGTGGCTATTGGAGGCTCTCCAAGAAGCTAGATGCTATCAAGCTGGAGCTTGTATGGGATGCAGTGGCGAAGCTGGACAACGAGGCACTAACCTGCGTCAAGCTACCCTCCAGGATAGGCTGCAAGTACATGACCGCTAGAGTACCAAGAGAGCAGGCCAAGGTACAGGCGAAAGTGCTCAACGCATTCTACGCCCAACAGAAGTAACCACACCACAGACGAAATTGATTTTAAGAGTTTGAAGATGCGCCACACATTACACCTGCCACCCAAACATGGTGGGTGAACACCTCCGTTCACGATACTCCATGCACATCTCCACCACGATATTACTATACTAGGATCTATACCCTCTTGCCCGTGGATATGCCCGTTGCAGGAGCGCCCCCGTTACGACAACGCGCACGACTTTAATGTTAGGAGCCTAGTTACGCAGTCTACATTCCTATTGTAGCAGGGTTTGCCCGTGTCTGCTACACATGCCTATAGGCTCTCGAAATCATTGATAATGCCAGGTTTATCACCTGCTTTACACTGTTCTTGCTGATAGGGCTGTGAGGACCTAGACGGGGGCTGACGAGGTGATGTAGACTCTGGTCGCCGAGCCCTCCCAACTCCTAAAAATCTAGGCCATTGTAGAATGTTGATGGTGGCAGTTTTGGTCTACCGCAGGCGCCGTATAGCTCTTCGTGTATCGGACTTGATGAGTACTCCTCCGGTTACAGTTCACCGGGATGTTAGTATCGAAGAGGCTGCTAGGAAGATGTACGAGAATAGGATTGGTAGCGTGCTTGTTGTGGACGAGGAGGGTAAGCTTGTGGGTATTGTGACTGAGCGTGATATTCTCTATGCGGTTGTGAAGGGTAAGGTGGGTAGGGGGCTGCCCGTCTGGGATATTATGACTGACAACCCGATCACAGCTAAGCCTGACGAGCCGTTAATAGAGGCTATCGAGAGGATGCGCGAGGCTAACGTGAGGCATCTACCAGTGGTTGACGAGGAGGGCAAGCCCGTCGGCATGCTCTCCCTTCGCGATGTAGTGGATTACCTCCTCACGCTCCTACATCTCCTCGGCGGGGAGAGGCACTAGACCAGTCTATAACCCCCCGTGTTTTGTGGGCCTCGGGGCTAGTAGCTGGCCTTGCCACGCGTGGCTATCGTGAAGTTCCCTGGTACTAACTGTGAGAGGGAGACCCTAGAAGCTGTGCGTAGAGTAGCGAGGCTAGACGCGCTTATCGTGCGTCACGACGAGTTTGATTGGAGGGCTTGGGATGCCCTCATAATACCTGGTGGGTTTAGTTATGGTGACTACGTGCGCGCAGGGGTTATGGCGACATGGAGCAAGTTCTCTGAGGCTCTCCGCGAGGGTGTCGAGAATGGCCTACCTGTTCTCGGTATTTGCAACGGGTTCCAGGTTTTGACAGAGGCTGGTGTGCTGCCTGGCGTCCTCCTTCCGAATGAGTGCGGCTGTTTCGTCGCGAGGTGGGTGAGGCTACGTATAGCCGAGCCCAAGGGCCCATGGCTAGGCGGCTATGAGGATGGAGAGATTGTCTGGATGCCCGTTGCTCATGGTGAGGGTCGCTGGTGGGGCTTGGAGGAGCCGCGGGGACCCAGCTTACGCTATGTTGACAACCCAAACGGCTCTAGGTGGGACATTGCTGGTGTATCGGTGCGAGACGGTCAGGTTGTCGGCATGATGCCTCACCCGGAGAGGGCTGCTTTCCCCTGGCAGGCTCCAGCGGGGAGGAACCCCGGCGGCCTCAAGCTCTTCGAGTGGCTCGGTAAGGCTCTGCGAGCGGGGTGGTAGCGAAGTATGCCCCTTAGCCGCGAGGAGTTGGAGTATGCCCGGAAGCTGTTAGGACGGGAGCCCACTAGAGCCGAGCTGATAGTGCTCGAAGCTGTTTGGAGTGAGCACTGTAGCTACAAGAGCTCTAGGCGCTGGCTGAGACTCCTCCCAAGCGAAGGCCGTGATGTCGTGCTGGGTCCGGGTAGGGACGCTGCCGTAGTCAAGGCATGGGACGACCTCTATATCGCCTTTCGCATCGAGAGTCACAACCATCCTTCTGCGGTCGACCCTTACAATGGCGCCGCCACTGGCGTCGGTGGGATAGTACGAGACATTCTCAGCGTTGGGGCTAAACCAATTGCACTTCTCGACATACTCTATCTCGGGGAGCCAGGCGTCGAGAGAAGCGACTGGCTTGCAAAGGGTATAGTGAGGGGTATCAGCGACTATGGCAACCGTATAGGCGTGCCGACCGTAGCTGGTGAGACCTGGAGATTACCCTGGTACAACAAGTATCCTCTCGTCAACGTAGCATGCGTCGGTATACTCGAGCCACGCGAGTTGCTACCGGGGCGCGTCGAGCCCGGCGACCCGATAGTAATTGTTGGTAGCGCTACCGGTCGCGATGGCCTGCTGGGCAGCAGTTTCGCCTCAAAACCGCTCGAGGAGGATATTGCAGCCGTCCAGGTCGGGAACCCGTTCATCGAGAAACTGCTCATAGACGCGGTGAGAGACGCGGTTGAGCATGGGCTTGTGAAACACGTAAAGGATCTCGGCGGAGGTGGCATCTCGGTCGCGATTGGCGAAACCGCCTATGATAACGGGGTTGGCGCCGAGGTGCATCTCGATAAGTTGCATCTCCGAGAGCCCGACATGACACCCGAAGAGATACTCGCTTCTGAGAGTCAGGAGAGGATGCTCCTAGTGCCGCATAGGGGCGAGCTAGGAAGGCTACTGAAGCTTCTCGAGTCGTATGGTCTCGAGTATTCTGTTATCGGGGAGTTTAGCGGGGAGAAGCGCATCCGCTTCCTCTACCGTGGCGATACTATAGTGGATCTTCCGCTGGAGGCGTTCCGTGGGCCCCCGGAGCCGCCCAGGGAGTCTAGACAGCCGAGTAGCTTGCCCGATACTAGGCTCGTTAGGCTACCAGAGCCCAGCGACTACCGTGACGTGTTTCTCAAGGTACTCTCCTCGCCTAATGTTGGCTCGAGAAGATGGGTGTATGAGAGGTACGATTGGGGCGTTCAGGGTAGGGCAGTGCTCCCGCCAGGACATGGAGACGCTGCTGTACTTTGGGTTTACGAGGCTGACGGCTACCGTGGCATAGCCGTCTCGGGCGACGGTAACCCGAGGTACACGAGAGTCGATCCGTATCGTGGTGCCGCGCTTGCACTAGAGGAGGCCTATCGTAACGTCGTCACCGTAGGCGCCGCACCCATAGCAGCCGTTGATAACATCAACGCTGGTAACCCAGAGAAGCCCGAGCAATACTGGTTCTTCGAGCAGATGGTGCGCGGCTTAGCCTGGGCAGCTAGAGAGCTAGGCACACCTATCGTCGGCGGCAACGTCAGCCTGTACAATGAAGACCCCGAGACTGGAATGGTGAACCCTGTAACCTCCATAGTGGTCGTTGGCAGGGTGGAGGATGTGCGGAGAGTGTATGGGCTAGCACCCCGCGAGAAACTGGAGAGATACACACTGCTCCTTGTGGGTGCTGACACGCTCCCCGAGCTGGGCGCCAGCGAGTACCTACACGTGGTGCACGGTAGGGTCGAGGGAGCACCACCTGAACCACGTCCATCCGTAGAGAGGCTTCTGGCTAACTACATGTCTAGGCTCTCGGCTCTACTCGCTAAGCTCAGCGAGGACGACAACATAGACTATACAGCATATGCCGCCGCACATGACGTGTCGAATGGCGGGTTGGCTGTAGCTGCCACTGAGATGGCGCTAGCAGCCAACATGGGTTTTGAGCTCGAGCTGGACAAGGTGCCTTCGAGGGGCTGTAGAGGTGCCCACGAGATACTCTTCTCTGAGACACAGGCGAGGCTACTGCTTGCGCTACACCCGGATGCCGCTAGTGCCGCCGCCAAGCTTGCTAGGGAGCTAGGGCTGAGAGCTAGCATTGTAGGAGCACTTCTTGACACAGGGATAGTGAGGGTCACGCTGAGCGGCAAGACTCTGGTAGAGGTTGACGTTGATAACGTGAGGGGCGTGTATGGTGAGGGGCGAGTGTGATACCCTCCCCCGCTTCTTCGCTGCAACGTGAGGGTTTGAGGAGGGTTGTGCGGCATTGCCGCTTATCTTGGCGAGGGCGCTGCTCGGGTCGTATACGAGCTTCTTGTGGAACTCCAACACCGCGGCCACGAAGCCGCGGGCATAGCGTACCTATCTGGACGCTCATTCATACTTGAGGGCGGTTTCGGCCTCGTATACGAGGCTATTAAATCACACCGTCTTCCTAGCTCTACAAGGCTCGCTGTAGGTCATGTTAGGTACTCTACGAGTGGCCCCTACGGGTCACTATACCAACCCCTCATCGTAAACGTCGATGGAGTGGAACTCGCAGTGGCTTTTAACGGCAACATCGTGAATTACAAGAGTGCTGCCCGGGAGGTTCTCGGAAGACTGGAGGTTGACTGGGATGCATGGGTGCTCGCCGCCATCCTCGCACATTATTACCGCGATGAGGGTAACTTAGCCGACGCTGCGAGGAGGACGGCAGAAGTGCTACGGGGGAGCTACGCGCTGGTCGCAGCAACTACCCGTGGAGAGCTACTAGCTGCTAGGGATCCTCACGGTATACGCCCACTGGCCTTTAGTATAGGCAATGGTTATGCAGCCGTTGCCTCCGAGACAGCAGCCCTCGAGGCTCTTGGGCTAGAGTGGCGTGAATTGGGTAGAGCCCAGCTACTCTACTGCCAAGGTACACACTGCAGTATTGAGCCCCTGGCGCCGCGCGCCGACCCCCAACCATGCATATTCGAGTATGTCTACTTCTCTAGGCCCGACAGCATATTCGAGGGTGCCGAGGTCTACAAGACTAGAGTTGAGATGGGTAGACTGCTAGCTCGCATCGACGACACCCACGTTGATGTTGTGGCGCCGGTGCCTGATAGCGGAAGAGCTGCCGCCACTGGCTATGCTCTCGAGAAGGGCGTGCCGCTGGTGGAAGTGCTATACCCGAATCGGTTCCGCGGCCGTTCGTTCATCCTACCGCCTAGCCTGAGAGGAAGTCACGTGGCGCGTAAGTATGGTGTCTTGCGTAGCGCGGTGAGAGGTAGGAGGATAGCCCTAGTGGATGATAGCATCGTGCGAGGCTCGACAGCCTCAAGGATAACAAGTCTTCTTAAGGGCAGCGGTGCGCTAGAGGTGCATTTTCGCAGCGCTAGCCCGCCGGTCGTCTGTCCTTGCGTACTTGGCATAGACTTTCCGAGACCTACTGAACTAGTAGCGCGGAACAAGAGCGTTGAAGAGATACGTGATATCATAGGCGCGGATACCCTCCTTTACAATACGATTGAGAACCTTACCCGCGCTGTAGGTAGACCCGCGTGCACCGCGTGCTTCACATGCGTGTATCCGAGTCTAGTACGCAAGTATGTAAGCGAGTTCAGACGCTAACCGCTGGCCCCGGCTATCCTGGGTTGTGGACGGGGGCCTAACTAGCACTGGAATTTTGCACTCGGGCGTGTTCCTCACACTCCCGGGTAGACTGTGGAATGTCGGCTATATGCCTGGTCACGGGCTTCGCGCATTTCGGCACTAATGTTGTATACGAGCCAAACCCCTCGGGGGAGATCGCTGAAGAGCTCAACGGCAAGAGTGTCGGCGGGTGCCGCATCCATGGCATAGTCTTGCCGGTGGAGTTCCCACGTGCAAGCGAGATGCTTGTGAGGCTCCTTGAGGAGCTTGACCCTGCGCTGGTCGTGTCTATGGGGCTCTACTCGCCCGGCGGTAGTCATGTACGTGTTGAGGTCGCTGCTGTCAACGCCTATTGGGATGGGTCACGGCTTCGTAAGGTAGTGGATGATGCTCCGCTTGGCGAGCCGATTCGCATCCCTGTCGACCCGGTACATGTTGCAAGGGTGTTGAACGAGACAGGTTTGCGTGCGAGGCCTTCCGCCTCGATAGGACTTTACCTCTGTAATGTTGTGGCTTACCTGGTGTATCGGTGGGGTTGGCGGAAAGGCAGGCCCTCTGTCTTCCTGCACCTACCCTGGTCTACCAGGCTCGAAGAGAGGCTACGCGAGAGGAGGGAGGGTGTACCAGTCTGGCTTCTTAGGGAGGGGGTTGAGAGGCTTATAGCGGCACTGGGGGCGGGCAAGAATGGTAACACCAGTGCTTGACGAGCTTGAGGTTCTTGTGAGGGCGCTGGGCCTCGTGTACGCCAGGCAGCGTGACGCTATCCTCGTGGAGATCGAGGAGGATGGGGAGAGGATAGGCATAGCGATAACGTATGATGAGGTCTCTGATACCGTGCGTGTAGCTGCACCGCTCGACGTAGAGCCGCTCCCGGAGGCACTATCCTGGTACCTTGAGGAGAACTTCAAGAGCACCACTTACAAGTATGCACTCGACTATGATGGTTTCGTTACCGTTGTGTACGACCTGCCTAGGAGGTACATACGCACCGCGAGAGATCTACGAGAGGCTATTGTGAGCGTAGTTAGCGGCGCCAAGAGGGTATTGGAGAGGGTGGAAAGGCGCGAAGAGACCGAGGAAGGCGGAGAGACCAGCTCTTAGATAGGCTTGCACCTAGCTGCACCACGTGCAACGCTACATATTCTTCCGCGGCTATTTTCAAGCCCGGGATCTATCTCGTGAAGCCATATGCTAGGCGGCTTTACTCTCACACCATCCTCGTCACGCTCAACTATCTCGCTCAGCTCGAGCTTATCCAGCAGCATGACATCCTCTAGTATAACTGCTTCGAAGCTATGCTCCGCACTATCAACATGATAGACTAGTGCGCCAGCCCTTGAAGGCACCAGGCCTAGTAGGGTACGCGAGTCCAGGTCACTCACCTCAACGGTGTCTCCATCCCTACGCACAATAAGCCCCAGCTCTGCAGCCTCCTCTACAGCACTCTTCTCTCCACGTAGCAACCCGCCTAGGCTAGCCAACCCTCTACACGCTCCAGCAGACGAATCTGAGATGGTGAGACCAGTTAATGCTTGCCTAGCGGGGGTCAGCCGCAGGAAAGCTCCTCATCCTTTCGGGTAGCCGATGCGGGCTTCTCCATCCCCCTTGTTATCGAGTAGCCCCATACGCTTAAGTGCATAGTATACGGTTGAGGCGGGTCTGCCTAGTCTCTTCGCTATCGAGTATATCGTCTCGCCACGCATCCACAATTCCCTGATTTCTTTCAGCTCCATCTCTGTTAGCCTACCGCGATGCTTGTAGCTACCTCTCCTTGCGGGCCCAACACCATACCTCCTAAGCACAGAGTATATCCTGTAATACCCCACGCCGAGCTTCTCAACAATCATCCGTACCGGCACACCCTCCGTATACATCCTCACAATCTCCTCGTCAATCTTACTAGCACTACGCCCGCCTACGCTCAATCCACGTGCACCACTCCCTGCAACACCTGCCGTACATATAACGAGGGTTGAACGGCTTCATTCAACCCCCGGGGCTCGGGACGTGGACTTCCTGGATAGAGTGACTAGTGCAACACTGGAATGGAGGTGCAAGACTAGCTTCAAGCCAAGGTATCGATTCGTAGAGTCGCTGTGGAGGGGTTGGAGGGAGCGTGGACTAGCAATCATAGGTGAGTTTAAGAGGTGTGCACCAGGACGGTTTGTCGGTCTCCACGAGCCGTGGGAGTATGCAAAGAAGCTAGCTCCATACGTTGACGCCTTTTCTGTGCTCACGGAGCCCTTCTGGTTCTGCGGTTCGCCTGCCCTCATACCGTTGTTCGCGCAACATCGCCCCGTACTCGCCAAGGACTTCACGGTATGCACTGGAATGCTGGCTGAGTTCGCTGATGCTGGGGCTTCGGCCGTCCTCCTCATCCTCGACCAGCTGGGGTGGCGCAGGCTCGACGAGTTGTACTCCGAGGCGCGCTCCATGGATCTAGACGCTCTGATAGAGACTAGTAGTTGGCGCGATGCTGTGGAAGTAGCGTCTAGTTATCCGGAAGCCGCGGTGGGCATAAACGCGCGCAACCTTAGGACTCTCGAGTTGAGCTTCGAGAAGCTGCTAGACGATATACGCAAGGCGGCGGATAGAATAGGCGAGAAGACGATGCTAGTTGCAGAGAGCAGCGTGGATGCCGTCGAAAAGGCGCTTGTACTCAAAGATGCTGGTGCTAAGGCCGTTCTCGTCGGGACATGGTTCATGAGAGATCCTGATGCAGCGAGAAGACTCAGTGAGGAGCTGGCAAAACGGGTCGGCTGACCGTTTACTCTTCACGGCCTAGTGGGGCTCAGCACCGGGGTATCCACATCCCCCAGTATCAGTAATCCTTGGAGGGGCTGAAACGTTAAACTTACAGTACCAGTATCGGCCAGGAACGATAAAATACCTAACTTCAACAATTGTTGAAGCATAATTAGGGTGTGCATGCTGGGTGTCGCAGTAGTGAAGAAGCCTGGAATTGCGCTACTAGGCCGCGAGGCTGAGCTGAACAAGATAATGGAGTACATAAACGCACAGCATGCTCATCGTGTACTAGTGATGTGGGGTCCTATAGGGTCCGGTCGTTCTACCTTGCTACGCGCTGCGCTACACATGTCTAACGCTGTGGTGAAATACTATGCTGATTTCAGCCCGGCACCTAAGCCACTAGGCATTGAGGATGTAATCGAGGAGGTGAATTGCTATGGACGTGAAGATGAATGCCTGAGAAGTGCCATTTCAACGACGTTACACGAGGCAAAGGAGAGGAGTGGAAAGATACTCATCGCGATTGACGGCATGGTATGCGATGGTAGAGCTGGATCCCCTTGCACCCTGCCACTCCTTATACGCAACCTGGCTAGGCTGGTAGAGACTTACAGTGATAAGCTGCGAGTCATACTCTCAATAGATGATTCTGAAGCCGTGCTTGACTTGGGCACTGTAGCCGAGTATATTGATACGCTCATAGTTAATGGCTTGCCTCCAAGCGCGGCACGCGAGTTCGTAAGGCGCGAGGCTGAACATGCAAACATACCTCTAAGCGACGACCAGGTAAATGATGTTGTAGCCGCAACGGGCGGCTTACCATTCCACATGCTCGTTGTTATACACGAATACCGTGGTAACCTCGATGCATGGATGAAGGATGTCGAGAGTAGACTGCGGTGGAAACTAGCGCTAATAGCCTCAACGATGGGCACCAACGTGCGCGAAGCTGCCAAAGGTATCCTGGACCTAGTCCACAAGCCGGTTACTCTCGTACCAAGACACGCCTATAACCTGTTGAGACTGGCACTCCGCACTAACATAGCGTACTTGTCAAGGAATGAAGTGATAGCACTCCAACTACCCGTGTATCGCGGTATCCTACACCGCATAGCCTATGGCACTTGACGGTACACACGCCGATGATGACGCCGTGAACTGCAGAGATAATGAAGAGTCGAGACGGAGCTGAGGCGGGTCGGTACAGGCGGGTCTATCCCCACCGGCGTCTAGCCTCGGGAGTGCAAGGGGTCCTCATCCCCCTGGCTAGCCACTTTTTCGGATAACTTTATGCTCTTGAGCTTCACATCAAGCCCTTTCACTACCTCTATGCTTCGCGAGCCACACAAGGGGCATTTTAGTATCTCATATATCTTGTCTGGTGCAAAATGCACGTATAGCTTTACCTCGTCATCAAGATTTTCAACGCTTATCTGCCACTCGTGGCCGCACGACCTACACGCAAGTTTAGGCGGGACTATCTCCACGTTGAAACGAGCGCCCTCGAGACGCGTGCCTCGAGACATAACTTCAAGCGCAAATTTTAGGCTCACAACATCCACCAGAGCCATTGCCCCGACTTCGATGACAAGCTCCTCTACCTTGACATCCTCGGGCACGCTATGCTCGCGTAGCACGTCTTCAGCAGCCTTCAATATTGCATACGCAATGCTAGCTTCGTGCAGACGACTCCACCTCCGAGAGGCGCTCCTCGATCAGCCTATCCATCTCATCTAGCAGTCTTCTCCACGCTTGTAACGCTTCCTCGGCCGCCTGCGGATCTAGCCTTGACACTGCAACACCCGCGTGCACAACAACGTAGTCTCCCGGCTTCACATCTGGTATGAAGCTCACGTCAACCTCTCTCTGTATGCCACCAAAGTCTACAAGAGCTAGGCCCTCCTCGAGGATCTTTACGACGCGCCCCGGTACACCCAAGCACATGATACCCAACCATATGCGTTCTTAGAGAATCACGGGGCGTCTAATAGGCTGCGGCCCTTCCACATCCCAGGCCCGGGTTCGGAGGCCGCAGGACCTCGGGGCGAGGGGGCCTTCAGTCATCCGCCCCCTTGTACACCTCGAGGGTTAGCCGGGGCTTTATACTCTCGTGGCTCCCCTGGTGCGGGGGGACAGTGAGCAGACCATCAATCGTCGTGAAGATCTCGGGGAAGCTCGTGGAGGATACGGGGTCTCTCCAGGGCCTTGTGGGCGTCCTACGCGAGTTGATAAACGAGTATCGCGTGGCTATCGTGGTCGGCGGTGGTAGACTTGCCCGCAAGTACGTCTCCTTCCTAGGCTCGCTCCAGGCGCCCAAATCGCTCATGGATATTGCGGGTATTGAGGCATCTAGGTTCTACGCTAGGGTTCTCGCCCTGGCGCTTGGCTCTACCGCACCCGTGCCCCGCAGCTACGAAGAGTTCCTGACACAACTGGCAACTGGCGTCAACCCCATAGTTGCTGGTGGATTCCAACCGGGCCAGTCCACCACGGCGGTTGCCGCGCTCATAGCCGAGGCTATGAGAGCCGAAAGGCTAGTCATAGCCACTGTAGTCGACGGCGTGTTTGACCGCGACCCTGCTAAACACCCAGATGCTAAGCTGTTCCCCCGCCTCTCTATCACAGAAGCTCTACGCGTCATAGAGTCTAGCACAGAGCCGGGACGCTACGAGCTCCTAGAGCCATACGCAGCGAGTATATTGCAGCGCTCTGGTACACGTGTCTACATAGTGAATGGTCGTCACCCAGAGCGCGTGCTTGAGGCCGCCAGAGGCGGTGAGCCGATAGGCACCCTACTGACCCCCGACTAGACGGCGATGAGGAGGATTGGTCTTAGCGACTGGTGAGCGAGGGAACGAAAGCCGAGCCCCACACTCTACCCATAACTTTCAACTCTTTATAGGGGATGGCTGTTAAACACATGTTAACATATTGGGGGTGCAGCCTTGCAGAGGTACTCGAAATCGGCGTCTTCAACGGTGCTCGCGGTGCTACTATTGATGCTACTCGCTAGCCTCGCAGTGACATTGCTGGCGTTGAGACTCTACCCCCAAGCTTCGAAGCCCGCCAGTCCACCAAAGTTATCTGAGGTGAAAGTTGAGGCCGTGAAAGCTTACGCGGTAGAAGGCTTCGGCACATTCATTGGCATCTTTGAGAGGAATATCGGCGATACTAGTGTGCCTATTGCAGAGCTTGAGGAGAGGGGCATAGCTGTATACGTCTACAACTGGCGTGGCGATCTAGTCGCAGTGAACACGAGCGCCAGGGTAGTGCGTGAGGGCGTGCCTGATGGAGTATGGGAGCCCGGCGAGCTAATAGTTGTTGAGGCTTTCGTGCCAGTCGTGCTGAGCGGTGCTAGACTAGCTGTTGCTGATAACATACCATCTGGATACATTATACTTGAGAGGATGAGGACAGGCAGCGGCTCCATAACTATCAGTGCTAAGCTGCCTTTCAGCAACATTCGTGTCGTTGAGGGAGCTGCGACAAAGACTGTGTTAGGGTGCGGACTTATACTCCGCGACGCAAGGCTCAGCATACTACCTGGCTCGTCATTCGAGGGTGGCGTGTTGAAAAGCGATAAGAAGGTCAGAGGTATTATCGGTGACGATCTTGTCAAGATCGAGGCTATATTGCAACCCGTCGACGCTACGGGAAGCGTGACGCTAGAGACCAGCCACATGTATGGCATACCGAACGATATAGTGTATCACTATGTGCAGGTAGATTCCTACACCTCCATTAGCGTCAACGACGGCACTGTAGCATCGCGGCTGGATAGCCTCTTGTTACTGACACCCGATAGCACCAGCTCCAACTCGAACAGCAAAACAACTACAATCGCGCCCAGCAAAACCTACGACGTAGTGTACAGCGTCAAGCTGCTCAAAGCGTATAAGTGTAGTTTTGAAACTATCCAGAACGGTCAAAAGGTTAAGACTAAAGGAGTCTGCGCAGACCTCGCAATAGACATTATGGTTAACGGCGAAGTAGTAAACTCGATTACTGTTGACAACGTGCTTCTCAGCGGAGAAGCAAAGAGCAAGGGCAAGTCTGGTAAGAAGGTAGAATTGCCTTACACGCTAGTATTGGATAGAAGTGAGCTGAGTTTCACCGGCACGACATTCATACTGAAGAGCTTGAAGGTAGAGCTGACGATGATCGATGATAGGGGCGATGTATCCAAGTTGAGCTACGCCTATACCGGTGGTGATACACTACCGTCTTGGCTGAGCATCGTAGGTTACTACAAGTTGGGATGCATAGAGGTGACGGGCACGACATTCACGCCGCCATGGAGGGGGTAGGGGCGGGTCGGCCCTCAGGGAATTCATCACCTATCGGCTAGGTGTTGGCTCCTCACTCCCGCCGTTATACGCGTGTGAGGGGCACGGCTTCTAATCAGCTAGCACTGGGTCGTCCTAGGCGCTGGGTGTCTGCAATGGAGCTTGTCGAGAGCGTACTCACGGCCACCAAGTACATCGTTGATATGCTGGTGGGTTTTGCAATAGCACGCAGGCTTGGCATACGCGTACCTAGCCAACTGTTCACGGCGACAGTTGTACCGTTGATACTGATCGTCGCTATGCTAGCCGCGCCAGCATTTACTCGAGAGGCTCTAGGCGTGATATTAACATCGTTTGTTTATGCGATACTCCCGATGGCAAGCTCGGCTTTAGCGGCACTCGCGTTAACACGCGGTAGGCTAACAGGCGAGACTGCAAGACCTAGCCATGGGTTCGCCGCTAGCGTGATAGTAGCCCTCCTAGCCGGGTTTGCGTTAGGCGCTGCAGGCCTACCCGCCCCTACATGGCTGATAGACCCGCTTCTACTACTCCTGGTCTTCCTGGCTGGACTCGAGCTAGGATCTCATAGGGAGCTGCGCTTTGACCTAGGGCTTGCAACGTTACCACTGGCCAGCCTGGCGGGCAGCCTGGCTGCGAGCCTCGCTCTCTACCCGTTAACCGGCGTGACCCCCGCTGTAGCCGCCGGCATGGGATGGTACACGTTCACAGGTCCATACCTGTACACGGCGTCCGGGGACCCCCGACTAGCCGCCATAGGCTTCCTCGCCAACCTCATCCGCGAGCAAATAGCGATAATCATAGTACCCCTGGCTGCACACCGCATACCACTCGCTGCAGCTGTAGCACTAGGAGGAGTCACAACGATGGACACGACACTACCCATATACGTGGCGACCTACGGCCCCCGCGGAGCCCTGGCAGCCGCCACACACGGAGCCATACTAACCCTCCTCGTACCAATCCTCGTACCCCTCGTCTACACACTCCTACATTGATAGGAGTGATAACATAGCCGTAGAAAGCGTATAAACCCACACCAGAGTCCCATCACGTACACGGGTCGAACCCCGGGGCGACCCGGGGGCCTAACCCCGGGGATGGCCAATGGTGGGCCCTTTGAACGCGTGGGCCCGTAGCTCAGCCAGGCAGAGCGCCGGGCTCCAGACCCGCCCGGTCCGCTCCGGGTCTGTCGACCCGTGCGCGGGATGAGAGAGGTCTGGCGCGGGAGAGACCCGGAGGTCCGGGGTTCGAATCCCCGCGGGCCCACCACAAACCAGACCCCAAAACGGGCTCCTAAACCCTCAACAGCTTGACGCACCTCCTCTCACACCCTATGCGACGCATCGGGAGTGTACTCGTTACACCCTCTAACTTGCTCTGGCCAAACGAGCCGGATTACAGTCTTGCATGTTGTATAGCCGTTTCGGCTTAGGAGCACGGCCGGGATGGCTACAGATCGTGTCATGTAATTCTCGGGGAGTAGGCACACCTAGCTATCACACTGGTGGATCGGCCCTATGGGTTCCGCATTTGCAGGTGTGGGTCGGTAGGGTTCCTCCTCGTCACCATTCGGTGGCCGAAGGATCCCGGCTCCTCATCCCCATGCCAGAGTTACATTCAAGCTGTTAACCGTGTTCCCCTCCCTACTAGTCACACCTTCTACTCTAGATGTACAAAGATAGGCTCTTCATCATTTGTCGCACAACAATCAGTTACATTGCTGCGTGTAAACTAGAGCTAGACCTCTGAACCGTCAACGTATACTGTAGAGGAGGCCTAGCTTATAATTGTGCGCCTACCGTGGTGTAGATACATGGGTGTCTACTAGTGTCTCGATACGTGACTGTCTCCACGAGAGTTAGGCGCGAGCTTCTCGAGGAGGCGAGAAGGCTTGGCATAAACGTGTCTGAGGTTTTGAGAAGAGCGTTGGAAGAGGAGGTCAAGAGGAAACGTTTTGAAATGCTCGTGAAGAGTCTCGAGGAGGTTCGAGAAGCCCTCGAGAAGATAGATGTTGATGAGATAGTGAGGATTATACGCGAGTCGCGCGAATCCAGGTGACTCTCGTGCCCAGGTTCCTCTTCGACGCCTCCTCGCTAGTCAAGTGCCTCAAGCTTGGCTGCATAGATCTGCTCTTCGAGGAGGCTATACAGTGGCTCACGCTCTACGAGGTGCTCAACGCCTTCTGGAAGGAAGCTGCACTCCTCTCAAGAATAAGGCCTAGTGATGCTGTGAGATTAGCCTCAATAGTAGCAGAGTTGGCGAATTACACGGTTATCCTCGATCCTCGAGGCTACGAGCGAGAGATGATAGAGATTGCACTAGAGCTAGGGCTCACCGTGTACGACGCATCATATGTCGTGCTTGCACAGAAGCATGGGTTAACCCTCGTAACCGAGGATAAGGGGCTCGCGTTGAAAGCGAGAAGGAGGATTAACGTAACGAGTGTAGACAATCTCACAGCCTAGCGAGTCATGTCTTCACCCGCGAAACTCGTGGTGTGGCCCAAACCGAGCAGCCATCATCACAATGAAAGTTTTGGCAGCGTGCCTTACGTCGTGTTCACGACGACGAGCATGCACGGTAAGGCTACACCTCTAACATTGCTATTTGATCTGTTGAATCCCAGTTTTCAAGTAGATCACAGCGTTCAAGCTTCAACAAACCCTGTCATCTCAAGACCATAGAGGCTCAGTACGGCCAACGATGTACAAGCTAGACGTGCATCTGGAAGGCTTCCATCATCACACTAGGAGCGTTTGGTAGATGTGCTAGCATGAAGTGTACACGGCACTTCAGTAGCCTCTGAGCCTTAACTCGGACACGCCCTTCTTCAATCCCTAACTGTCACGCCGACGCTAGTGTTGGCATAGAGCCGCACACAGTACTAGAATGCTTACTGTCGCTACAGTGGCGACGGCTATGTTATCATCTATCGGTTTGTCTATTCTCTCCGCTATGGCCGCAGCTATGCCTACGAGGGCGCCCATGGGCCCTAGTATAGCTACGCCTAGGGGTATCGTGACAGCCGCCATAGCTAGGTTACCTATCCAATGTTTCTCTCTACGCTTGATGACAACTGCTCTTGCGAACCCGGTCACAGCGTCACCGAAGCTGATATAGAGTGCCGGGAGTATAGCCTGGTACATGTCGTGGGTGAACATCCACACTATGGTCATTGACAAGCCCCATGCTATTGGGAATGTTATCTCGTTTGCATCGTCGCTGGTTTGGAACCATTTCATACCCCCTTTTCTCCTAACGATTGCGAGTATACCAGCAAGGACGAGAGACAAGGCCAGTGGGACGAAAGGCGTGTTGAACATGAGGGGTGTGATTAGGGTTACGATGCCCGCGGTAAACGCGTGTATGATCTTACGGTTTATGTATACCGCTAGGTTTTCGGGTATACCCTTCTCGAGCATCCTCATGTGTAGCACGGATAGGCTGTTTACAAATATGAGCGTGTAGAGCGCCATTACGCCGCCAGCGATAGCCTCGTGCACCGCGAGCATCGGTGCAACACCTCTTGCCTCCCCATGCGACTTGCTGTGCCGACATCCAGTGGTATTACCGGGTTATCCTGCGAGCCCCCATCCGAGCATAATAGCCTCTGCGAGAGTATCACCACGACTATAGGTTTTCGAGCAGCTCGAGTATACGGGGCGAGAGCCTCCACCCCATAGCCCCGAGTATCTCGCGGAGATGGTCACGCCGCTCCGTTTTCGGTATCGCGACTACACGCGGCTTCGAAATGAGGTAGTTTAGGGCGACTTGCACAGGAGTCTTTCCTAGTTCACGTGCAACCTCGCGAAGTAGGAGGTTCTCTACAACTTTGCCTCTCTCGAGTGGAGTGTAGGCTTGTATCGTTACGCCCTCTTTCACCGCCATAGGCAGCAGCTTACTCTCTACAGGCTCACGGTGCAATACACTATAATGCACTTGATCAACCACTATCTCGGCGCGTTTAGTCGCCGATAAGGCCTCTAGCAACTCTTTTTCATTGAAGTTGCTGACGCCGATGTACCTGGCTAATCCCTTGGCCCATAGGCTTTCTAGCACTCTCACCTGCCTCTCTATGCTGGTATGCGGATCAGGCCAATGTATCAACACGAGGTCTACACTACGCACTCCTAGCCTTGCTAGGCTGGCTTTCAGGGCTTTCTCCGCTGTGTGCTCATCGCGGAAGCGCTCGGGGAGCAACTTGGTTGTTATGAACACTCTGCCGCGCCCTACCCTCCTAACAACCCTTCCCACGAGCTCCTCGGCCAGACCCCATCCATACATTTCCGCGGTGTCTATGAGGTCTATTCCGTTCTCAACGGCCTCCACGAGCGTTTCCTCGGCTCTCCTATAGTCGCGGATCGCCCACGTACCTATCCCTATGGCTGATGTTGTCTCTCCACTCCTCCCCACGGGTTTACGGTCGCTAGGGTCTATGGGAAACCGCGGCACAGCGAGACCCGTCACGAGTACCTTTGACCGGCGGGGTTTAGACCGCTGCACAGCCAGCACAACACTAGATTATGCTCGCTTCACGCGAGTTTATACTGGCGAAGCGTTTTGGACTGGGAGGCGTTCACGCTTACACTCGCACTGGCGTTCATATTCTACTTGATTCTCGCGCCGCTAGGCCTGCTCGGGTTCATCACTGCTCCGCTTGCAGCGGGTTTGATAATGGGGTATGTTAGGGGTAGAGGTGCGGCTGGTAGTGTAGCGTTAGGCGTCCTAACCCTCTGGCTCGTTGCTAGTGTAGTTGCTGCCGCTGCCTTTATCACTGCGTGGGGCTCATCTCATAAGCCACATGTTCTCCACACGCATGTCTACCATCTGCTTGGCTTTTTCGCAGCCCCGCTGCTTGTCACGATAAACGCTGTCATAGCGACTATCTTGGCGTATATTGGCGCCGTTATTGGCGCCGAGTTGGGAAGGAGGTAGTGTAGGAGCCCTGGGCCTCGGCCACACTAGGGCTCGTCACCTGTCAGCCTTGCTACCCCTCCTCACCGGCCCCTTTACAATGGAAAATGGAGAAAGGTTTTTGTATCAGCTGTTCTGTCTATAGTCGTTCTGGAACCGTACAAGGTGAGACCATGTCCAAGCCTATGATTACAGAAGTTACGCCGCCAAAGAGGGAGTTGAAGAGAGTTGGCGCACATAGCCACATCCGCGGCCTCGGTCTCGACGAGAATGGTAAGCCGAAGTTCGCTGCTGACGGCATGGTTGGCCAGCTCGAGGCTAGAGAGGCAGCTGGCATAGTGGTGAAGATGATACGCGAGGGTAAGATGGCCGGTCGTGGCGTCCTGCTAGTCGGCCCGCCGGGCACTGGCAAGACTGCGATAGCCATTGGTATCGCCAAGGAGCTCGGTGAGGATACGCCGTTCGTCGCTATAACTGGCAGCGAGATATACAGTACCGAGCTTAAGAAGACAGAGTTCCTCATGCAGGCGATACGCAAGGCTATAGGCGTGAGGTTCAGGGAAGTACGCGAAGTGTATGAGGGTGTTGTCAAGGAGCTCAAGATTAGGTTCGTGAAGCACCCGTACAACCCGTGGGTAAAGATACCAAGAGAGGCTGTAATCACGCTCGAGACTAAGGATGACGAGAGGACTCTACGCGTCGGCGAAGAGGTGGCTGTGCAGCTACTCCAGCTGCGCGTGAGAAAGGGCGACATCATCGAGATTGACGCTGAGACGGGTATGGTGAGGAAGCTTGGCAAAGCCGGAGAGAAGAGGTATGACATCGAGCTCGAGAGGTATCTCGAGAAGCCGAGTGGCCCTGTCCGGAAGAGGAAGGAGATCGTACACACAGTGACACTACACGACCTTGACATGAGCGCGATGGCCCAGAGGGCTGCCGTGGCAAGCCTTCTAGGCCTTAGTGTGGAGCGCGAGGTGCCACCCGAGATCCGACAGCAGGTGGACAAGGAGGTGATGAAGCTAGTAAAGGAGGGTAGGGCGGAGCTGGTACCAGGCGTGCTGTTCATTGACGATGCTCACATGCTCGATATAGAGGCGTTCAGCTTCTTGACGCGCGCCATGGAGTCGGAGCTTGCACCAATACTCATCCTGGCGACCAACAGGGGTATAGCGAAGATCAGAGGCACTGACATAGAGTCGCCGCACGGTATACCACTAGACCTGCTGGACAGGCTGCTCATAATCAAGACGAGGCCCTACACCGAGGAGGAGATACGCGAGATACTGAAGATAAGGAGCGAGGAGGAAGAGATACCTCTCACCGACGAGGCGCTCGAGGAGCTAACGAAGCTTGGCAAAGAGAAGAGCCTACGCTATGCGATACAGCTCATGGAGCCTGCCAGGATAATAGCGGAGAGAGAGGGTAGGACTAAAGTCACAGCCGACGACGTGAAATACGCCGCCAAACTATTCGTAGACGTGCGCGACAGCGTACAATACGTGAAGCAGTTCGAGGAGATGTTCCTCAAGTAACCCACGGGACTCTCCCCCATCTCTCTATATGAACAATACCCATCCCTCACCAGAAGCCCTACCAGGGCGCCACCTGCTTTCCAACCCTCTTTTTGGAGGCATTCTACCCGTGCACAGGCATTACACTCCCGTCTTGGGTATCCTTGTACCAGCCGGGGAGGCCGCTCCTTGACCACGAGTAAACGACGCGTATCTTGGTGGCTTAATGCCATCGAACACGCTGGGCTTATTGTGAGGATGGGTGGTATAGTCGTTTACCCAACGGATACCGTGTATGGCATTGGAGGTAGCCCGTGGCTAGAATATGCTGTTGAGAGAGTATTCCGAGTGAAGAGGCGACCCCCGGATAAGCCAGTACCTCTTCTCGTTGTTAGCGTCGAGTCTGCACTCGAGATTGGCGAGTTTGACGAGGCAGCTAGGAGGCTTGCTGAGAGATTCTGGCCCGGTGCTCTGACGATAGTTGTGCCTCTGCGCGACACGTCAATACCGGAGCTTGTGACTGCCGGTACAGGCTGCGTAGGTCTGCGCATGCCGGCGCACCCGGCACCTAGACTGCTCGCTATGTACGCAGGGGGCGCCATCATAGGCACGAGTGCCAACATTAGCGGCATGCCATCCAAACGAGACATAGACTCTGTGCTTCTAGAACTTGGGGACGACGATGTAGACTATTTCCTTGATGGCGGGGTACTTCTAGGCTCACCCTCAACGGTGCTCAACCTGTGCAAGTCGCCGCCTCGTATTGAGAGGCTTGGGCCCGTCCCACCAGAGGCTATCGAGCGTGTGGCAGGCATCAAGGTCGTGACTTAGCTTATATACTTGTGTGCATACGCTCTAAAACCCAAGGCTGGCTGTGATGCGTGTAGTCGTACCCCTAGTGAGAACTCGTGATGGACGATTACTTGTATCACCGCATTTCGGCGGCGCAACCCACTATGCCATTATAGAGGTTGACAGAGGAGAGTGCAAGATAGTAGACATGCTAGAGGCTCCTCCGGGTATCGGTGGACGTGGAAGGATAGTCGCCCCATGGGCATACCAACATGGAGCCCATGCAGCAGTGGCAAAGGAGATGGGCTGGGGCGCTTACGAGGCTTTTACGGCAATAGGCGTACGCGTCTACCACGCAGAGAGTCTAGACCCTTGTGAAGCCGCGAGGGCTATCGCAGAGGGCAGAGCAAAGCCATTCACACTAGAGGATGTAAAGGAGTCACACAGACATAGGCATAACTACGGCCATCATACTCACCATGATAACAGCTAGTTTTCCAGCGATACGCACACGGAGTACACGCTACCAACACGCACAGAGCCTAACTCGTGGACACCAAGTCCGTGTTTTCGGAGTGTCACTACCCCCCTCCTAGGGTAGGTGCACTGGAGTAGACTGATGCACGGTGCCCGGTTTGAGAGCGCGTGTGGTCGTTTTCGCACCTCTCCGCGTCTATAGCTTCGCCGAGAGGGTGGTGAGAGACACGGTCCAACTCTACGCTGGCAAGTGTAACGTCGAGACTATAGTCATACCGGTTATGGAGCCTGATGCGGAACCAGAGGTTATGGTTGAGGGTAGCGCCGAGTGCGGACTCCCCATAGCCGAGATGACACAAGCACTGCTATGGGTTATCGAGGGGCTCGGCTTGATGCCAGGCTTCGCAACACCCGAGAGCGTAATACCTACCGCTATTGCCACGAATCCCGGTGTGATAGCCGCATGAGGATATTCTTTAAAGAGATACGCGTGTCCACAAGTTCACGTTTCGAGATCATCGATATAACTGATCGTGTTGAGGAGGTTGTGCACAAGAGCGGTATTTGCAACGGCATGGTTCTAGTCTTTGCGCCACACGCGACAGCGGCTATCATAGCGAACGAGAATGAGCCCGGCCTCGTTGAAGACCTGCTTACTCTGATACGCGAGATCTTCCAGCCAGAACGGGCTTGGAGGCACAACAGGATAGACGATAACGCGCATGCGCATCTGGCCTCTGCTTTCATAGGCGCTTCTCGCGTTTTCCCCGTAAAAGACTGTAGGGTTGTACGTGGCACATGGCAGAACATCATGCTTGTCGAGATGGACGGGCCACGCACAAGGCGCGTGATAGTAGAGGTCATGGGTGAGTAGGTTTGACCCATCCCCGTAGATTGGTAGAGCATGCTAAGGCTGACGGCAGACGTAAGCTACTCGAACACGAGGTTTACGAGCTACTCGGTTCTTATGGCCTCCCCATACCTAGGTACAAGCTCGCTAAGAGCGTAGATGAGGCTGTAAAAGCTGCAGAAGAGATAGGCTATCCTGTTGTACTCAAGGTTGTTAGCCCAGACATTATCCACAAGAGTGACGTTGGTGGCGTGAAGCTGGGCCTACATTCACCTGAAGACGTCAAGAGAGCATTCAATGAGATTGTGGATAACGTCTCTAAGAGTGCTCCTGGCGCACGTATCGTTGGAGTGCTTGTACAAGAGATGGTACCAGATGGTCTCGAGGTTCTTGTAGGCGGGGTGCGCGACGAGACGTTCGGGCCGGTTATAGCCTTTGGGCTTGGCGGAGTCTTCGTTGAAGTCTATCGGGATGTTTCTTTCCGGGTTGCACCGCTTGCAAGGGTAGACGCGCTTAGCATGATGAGGGAGGTTAGAGCGTGGAGGTTGTTAGAGGGTTACAGGGGTCTACCTCCACGCGACATAGAGGCTATCGCGGACGTTATTATGAGGGTGTCGAGCCTCATGATGGATATACCGGAGATAAAGGAGCTCGACATAAATCCACTCATGGTGTACGAGGCTGGCCGCGGCGCTAAAATTGCAGATGCTCGTGTCATCCTAGGCTAGTAGTGGTGATGCACCTTTACAGAGCATCCGCTGCACCGTCTATTCAACCCTCGTAGCGTGGCGGTTGTGGGAGCTTCACGCAACCCGAGGAAGGTCGGTCACATTATCCTCCGAAATATACTCGAGTATGGTTTCCGCGGCCGCGTCTACCCTGTAAACCCCCACGCTTCTACCATACTAGGTCTCCGTGCGTACCCGAGCCTAACCTCACTACCGGAGACTGTGGACGTCGCTGTAGTCGCGGTGCCAGCTGAAAAGGTACCTAGGGTTGTTCAAGATGCCGGTGAGGCTGGCATCCCGTTCCTAGTGATAGTATCGTCCGGGTTCCGCGAGGTAGGCCGACATGACCTCGAAGAAGAGGTTCTGAGGATAGCGAGAAAGTATGGAGTGAGGATAATCGGGCCCAACGTCGCAGGCATAGTCTATACACCTGCGCGTCTGAACGCCACCTTTGGCCCACGTGACGTCATCCCAGGCTCTATAGCCTTCATATCGCAGAGTGGCGCCTTTGCGATAGCACTCATGGGCGCGACGATAAACGAGGGTATGGGGGTTTCGGCTATAGTGAGTGTAGGGAATAAGGTGGACATCGACGATGTAGATCTCCTAGAGTATTTCGAGACTGACAGCAACACTAGCGTGGTTCTCATGTACGTGGAGGGGTTGAGAGACGGGAGGCGTTTTCTCAGGGTAGCTTCAAAAGTGTCGCTAAGAAAGCCAGTGATTATCATAAAGGCTGGGAGGACGGAGGCTGGCGCCAAGGCCGCCGCTAGTCATACTGGGAGTCTCGCCGGCAGCTTCGACGTCTATAGGGCCGCGTTTCGACAATCTGGTGTCCTCCTAGCAACTAGCATGGAGGAGGCGTTTGACGCTGCAAAAGCATTTGCGTGGAACCCGCTACCCCGCGGCGACAGGGTCTTGGTGATAACTAATGGTGGCGGTGCGGGGATACAAGCTGTCGACACGCTAGTAGAGCGCCGGATACGCGTCGAGGAGCCACCAACAGAGCTCCAGGATAGGATGAAGAGCTTCCTGCCAAACTTCGCCTCGACTAGGAACCCGATAGATTTGACTGGCATGGCGCACGCCGACTGGTTCTATAGGGCGATTAAAGAGGCCATGAGACACCCTTGGGTAGACGCTATAGTGGTGCTATACACCCAGACTGGATTATCAGGGCCTGTAGAGACTGCAAAAGCGATACTAGATGCCATACGCGAGGAGGGCCACGCGAAGCCAGTTACTGTGGGTCTGCTTGGCGGCCCGGAGTGCATACGTGCAGCTAGACTACTGACGAAGGAGAGGGTAGCCGCATACCCGACCCCCGAGAGAGCCGCAAATGCCATGTCCTTCCTGGTAGAATACGTGAGGCTCCGTGACTATGTAAAAGAGCGGCTATCGGAGTTGCAATACGCTTAAGCAGTTGTTTCGCTAGTCCGTCTTCCTACCATTACGCCTACGCGCCTTACCGGGCACGTCTTCCAGTGTTGCTCACACGTTTCAACCTCGCTTCGCGTCAACAACCGCTCCAGCACCGTACAGTACGCCAGGTAGCCACCACTGTACTCGTACACTTTCATGAATGGGCATTCATTGTTAGGACGGTAGTCGAGGAGGTGTATCGGCGGATATGGCTTCAATTTCTTCTCCAAACCGCTTTTCGCGAAACTTGTTATAGCTGGTGTTCCACCCGCCCCTGCCTCCTCGCCACTCTCTTGTTCTACGAAGAAGCTACATGACTTGTACTGTTCCGGTCCCCCCATACACCTATCTGCATGTACAACAGCTGATGTCGGACGTGCTAACTTAGGCGAAGCACACATACCATTCTTGTACCAGGGGCATACCAAGACTCTACGACCAGATTATTCCGACCCCCGAGAAAGCGGGTTTAGTGGTAAACGTCGCACCGCCAACCGATAAGGGATATACCAAAACCGCTTGTATAGGCTTTAAGCTTGGCCGCAGAGGAGGCGGCGAGCCTCCTCTAGCACCCTGTTACGCTCCTCTAGTTCCTTCTTAACCTTCTCTAGCTCCTCTTCAAGCTTCTTCACTTTCTCGGCCGCCGCGCCGCCGCCCTCCTCGCACTCACGTAGCCTCCTTCTCAACTCCTCATTCTCCTTCTCAAGCTCTTCGATCATGCTCTGAACTTCACTTATGCGCTTCTGGACCTCCTCTGGAGGCATACACTCTTCTAGCTGCTTTTTGAGCCTCTTGTTCTCCTCTTCTAGCGCCTCTATCCTCGCCTCAAGCTCCTTTATCTTCTCGTGCAGCTCCCTGAGCCTCTCCCTAGCAGCCTTAAGCTCTTCATACTCCTCGGCGGTCAGGTGTACACCCGCGAATGGCACGACTAGCTTAAGTTCTCCCTTTGCTAGCTTCTCGTACGTCTCTAACACCAGTTTACCAGCCTTGGTTTTACCATGGAGATGCGCGCGTATCATAGTCTCGCTGCGGCCAAGCTCCTCGGCAATCTCTCGTATCGAGTATCCGGCCTTGTACCTGGCTAGGGCTGCAGCTGCAACCGCCAGGCTGTCAACCCAGGTTGCACGCTCCATGGGATCGCGTATCAGCTCGATGACCTCTGGACGGTATAGCGTACCAATTATGAGCGCCATCTCGAGCTGCTGAATCTCCTTCTTTGACGTGGGCCTTAGGGGCACATTAGATAAGTCTATCTCGAGCTGCTCTATCCGCGCTTTGCCTCTCTCAGGGGCCTCAGTCTCAGACATACTACTCCCCTATCTTACAACACGTAGAAGCAGGATATACATGTATGCGCCATGCACAGCATACAGCCGCCATGTACCCATCTCACTGGACGTTACAGCATGGCGGGTTCGAACAGCAGGGGTCTAGACCAGCGCTGCACCGCTCCTTAATCCACTCCTTTATCATCGCGTCTATCCTCTCATCAACCATGGATAACGCTGTTACCACGTAGTACACTGCGTTGCAGTACCCTTCGCTCCTCAGTATTCTCGCTATGGGCGCGACGACACCTTTTATGAGAAATAGCCACTGGTACCACTCTGGCATACTGAACAACTCTTGAAGCGAGCTTATCTTATACCGAGATGAAGCCTCGTCGACAACAACAAGCACCTTGGCAGCCACACTAGATGGCACTTTGGCTGCCCGCATTGCAGCACTTAGCGCCTCTTGAAGCTTGCGTAGGCTCATGGTTCCCCCAGCTATTGCGACCCTAAGCTCCTTTTAAGTCCGAGACATGCTACTCGTCTGGATTAGTATATACATCCCACTTTGGTGGAACATGTACCCACAAGTATCCCACGAGCAACGAATGACCACAGCTAGACAACCAATATATACTCTGAGTGTGGCCCGCTTTGCCAGGCGATGGCAATACGCCTTGGCGCACTCATCCTGCTATCTACAATGGCTTACCTGGACTTCAGTCTCGTCATCCTACGGCTGAGAGGCACTCTAGACTTCGCGCACCCGGTAGTCCTGCTCCTAACGGGCCTGTTCTTTGTTAGCGGGCCGGGCTCGTGGCTAGCCGCGTTGAACGTGAAGAGTAGGACGGGTAGGGCTGTTTGCCTAATCCTCGGGTTTGGGCTTGTAGCCGCCCTCTACGCGGCCACACTAACCACCATGGTTGAGGAGAAGCTCGGAATGCAGCCTAGCACGCTGCTTATACTCACCCTCCCGGGAGGCATCAGCATCGCACTCATAGGCTTGTTGGAGCTAGCCACTAGACCCGACGTGAAACCCCGACTTGAGGCTCTCTATGCTAGAGTCTCAGCGGGCCTGCCGCCCTACGCTCTTCTCACACTAGCGTCCATCGTCGCTCTCTACAGCTTTGTTGTAAGCGACCTACCCGGGCTTGTAACCGGGCTTACGGTATACACGTTATCGCTGTACATGTACGCCAGGTGCTCAAAAGCAGAAAGGACGCTGCTGCACATCCTCACTCTAGCACCGATGGCAGCCCTTCTTTACATTATCATGTCGTCTGTTGGCGCCAGCCTCTGGAGGACTACCACAGCCGAACTGATGCTACTCGGCGTATACATTGCGTCAATGGCTTGTGGGGCTTGCAGATCGACGAAGAGCGACGAGTGTAGCCTCATACCTCTCCTCGGGGCAGCCATCGCAGTGATGGTTGGCAGTAGCACGGCGCTCTTGAATGTCCCGCTAACAAGACTCTTGGACAACCTCGCAATTTACATTACAGTTGGTGTCATAGGATGGTCTGTGAACACCTCGTTCCTCCTGCTAGGTAGTAGAGCGTCTAAACTCGTCGAGACGATAGCACTTGCGCCCGAGACTAGGATGGCCGCTGGCCTTGCACTGTTGAGCGTTGGGCTGGAGACAGCCGGACTGGCCCATTCGCATCTGACCCTTGCCCTGGTTGCAGGCGGGGCTGTCGCCGCGCTCCTCAACACTGCACTGAGAGGACAGGAGGCTGAAGTTTAGAACTGTGTAGGGAAGAGGCCTAGCTGGGGGATGAGTGGAATAGGCCTCTGCTGAGAAACCGATGAGGACGCTTTAGGCCGACGACCCCGCAGCTCTAGCCCTAGCCTTCTCACTCTTCTCTATGAGTATGGCGTTGATTACGCCGTCCTGGCCTGGTCTCGAGGTCACCCTAGCCTTGCCAAGCTCGGTCTCTATGATCGCACCCTTGGTTATGATTCCACGGCGAGCATAGTGCGGGTTTGACGGTGTCTCGATGACGCGTAGTATCCTAACCTTCTGAGCCTTCTTGGTCTCCGGGTCAATGACGTTCGCGTAGGCTGCAACCTTCAGCCTTATCTTGTAGTTACCGCCGCGGACACGGATATGCCTCCTAACGTCACGGTCGCCTAGGCGCGTCTCGGTCGGGAACCTACCCATCCAGTACTTCCTCTTCACTTTCCGGTGAGGCCTCTTACGACCACCACTTGGCTTCTTGAGGTCGTTGCCCTGGTATACGCCCATCTAGGCCACCCGCGAGAAACGCGGTCGCTTAACCTCCCTTTTAGCCTCCACGGGGGTATAGGCCCGGCTCCAGCAATGGAATCAGCGCCATCACTACCGCATAGTATGTCAATTCCAGCCTGGTTACAACGCCGCGCGTGAGATACCCGATGATGCCCAGCACCCTACCTATATCACTGCGTTTGAGTTCACCCGATGCCACATGCCCTAGCGGCTCGCCACGAGCAAGTCTGGGTATCCATACACGCGGGGGCTCAAAGGCAGGGCTGAACCCAACACCAACGACGCCACTCCTATCAACGATAACCGCTATCTGCACATCAACCCAGCCTGTCGGCGTGGGGGCCTCCACGAGACCAGCTTCTATACCAACACCATAGTCAGCCTTTGTCTTCTCTAAAGCACGCGTTGCACGGTTAAACGCACCCTTGTATGTCTCTTCGATACCTCGAGGCTGACTGGATACACCCGAGTCTACCTCCACTGGGATTATTTCAGCCTCACCAATCAGCCTCCAGGCTCTCTTAACAGCCTCCACCTTCACGGGGTTAGTGGAGCCCACTGCTACCCTCATGCCACGCCGCCCGGGAGCAACCGGTGACGATATAGGTATAGCTTGTGTTAGTCGCTCATCACGGACGGTTGTAGACGGTGCAAGTATATGCTGGTGAGCAAGTGTCCTGAGCCGGTGCAACTCACGCATAACGTCACGCTGGGCGACGCGTGCGGCCCTGTTGCAAGACGCGCAGCTGTACACGATAAGGTGCTTATAGTAGGCGAGGAGTATGAGGCTGAGCCCCGCGCCGAGCTATACCGTAGGCTTGGTGTTGATGTTGTAGTCTACCCGCTCGGCGCGGGTAAAGCACCAACTCTAGTTAGTCTTCTCCGGCTATTGTCGGATCTGCTGCCGTCACCGCACGAGAAGCTTCTTATCGAGGGTTTTGGCGGTGAGGGTGTCGTTGCAGCTGCACTGCTCATGATCGTGGATGGCGTCTCGGCTAGGGAGGCTGCTAGTCGAGTACTTAGTCTTGGCCATGGGTTGACGACGCCTCTAGAGTCGCGACTGTTATACATCCTAGAGAAGGTGCTGGAGACGAGCCCAGGTGGGGCGCGCCAACTATTCGAGGTGGTGAAGAGGGGATATGAGAGGGGATTTACGCATGGAGATGCGCATGCTAGCAGCGTGGCTGAACTTGCTGTGGAGGTTAACGATGCTCTTAGCAGACTAGGGTACTTCACTGGTCTCACACCCTACACGCTCTTCCAGAGCGCGCTACTAGAGCCGGACGAGCCTCGTGACCCGGTACACGCCATAGCTTCGGCTCTGGATTCTACTCTAGTCGGGGCCGTGAAGACAGTCGCGTTTATCCGCGAAGGGAACAAGCTAGAGGTGCTAGTGGGCTGCGAGACACTGATGCATAGGGAGCAGTGTTGGCCCGAGGTTGAGGCGGCGAGGCAAAGGATAGAGGCTATAGCCAAGAAGGCCGGGTTCCGCAGCGTTACCTACATCATGGCCCCTCCGGAGGAGGTTGCATGCATTCTCTACAGGGATGTTGATCGGGGATTATGCGAGGAGTAGCGGTCTAAAACTAGTAGTTGCCTAGGCTCTCTTCAAGCTTCTCTTCTAGGCTGCGTCTAACCTTCTCGGGCAGCCTCTCGTCAAGCTCGCCCTCACGCAGCTTTACGAGTATCTCTTCGGCGCTCGCGTCGCTAGCAAGCCTCACCTCTACAACCTCGCCCTTCTCCTCGTCGTAGATTACCTCTGCGCCTTCCTCTAGGAGGATACGCTTCTTTCTCTCGTCTGCCACGGGTCTCCACCAAACATGTATACACTAGAGCCTCTGGTTACTGAGCCTTACCCTCTCCACGCACCGCGCGGTAAATCAAAGGAGCTATTGTCAGAGCTATTGCCATTACGACTCCCCAGGCTAGCACCGATAACGTGGAGGCTACGGTCTCGAACCTCGCGAATATAGCGGCAAGTCCCGTCGTCGCGAATACTAGGTATACGGTGAACTTGGCGTATGGCGCTATCTGCGAGAAATCTGGATGCCTCTTGACGAGCTCGTCGACAATAACCTCGCCCATATACACGCCTAGCCCAATCACTATGACGCCCAGCATAAGCGGGTAGAACACATCGCCCTGCAGCAGCATGAGGTTCAAGGCTATCGTGACAACAACTATTAGCAAGCTAAGCGCCAAGAGTGTTTCTACAAGTTTCGCTACCTTCTCGTCACCCACGACACTCCTCAACACTTTCCCAGTGTACTTTGAGAGGGCTGATGCGAGCAGCATTCCAAGTAAGAGCACGGCTATGCCGCCCACAAGCCTAGGAAGGTAGAGCGCAACGTCGAGCAATAACTGCCAGGTTATGTTGTGGACGCCGGTGTACTCCACAGCCGCGAGAAAGACAATGGAGAAGACGAAGGCTTTCACAAGGCCGCCTATCACTGCAAAAACGTCAACACCCGCTTTTGACAATGCACGGCCAACGTCGGTCTCGTCAAGAAGCCTACCAAGATTCCTTCTAAGCATCTTTACGACGATTCTAGAGGTTAGGGAGCCTGCCAGGTAGCCACCCAATACGCCACCTACGAGCAACAGTAGCAGCGACGAGGCCGCTGCCACAACAACACCGAGCATGCCAGCTTCAATAGCCACCATACTCTCGCCCCTTTGGCGGCAACACAACCGCCTATAAAGAGCCGCTAGGGTTGATAGGGTTGGAACCGGGCCTCTCGGGTGCCAACCGGGGCCCTGACCGGGCCGCAACGGCCCATGGATGAGGGCGCCCTGCGCGCCGGAACACCCACTCGGCACGATCCTCATTTTGTAAGCGTTAAACCCCTGGTCTTTGGGTAACCACACCTCATAATGGCTGTGAGGATACCGCTGGGAGCGGCGTCTGAGGAATTCCGATGACGTATCGGAGGGGATTCCCGAGCCGCCATCTACACCCAACCCTAGCTGGTGATGAGCGCGCCCTTCGTGTCGAGGCAGCTGCCGATGAGAGAAGGTCCCATTACTGAAGCTTCTCGGCTACAAGGGCAACGACAGACTCTACTACCTTGTTTAAGATGAAGACGTCCACTTGTTTATACGCATATCACATTTTCTGCTCTAACTATTCATTATTGGGGTGTTGCATCCTGGGCAGGCTCTTCGGCACAGACGGTGTACGCGGTGTTGTGAACCGCGAACTCACCGTTGAACTGGCTTTGAAGCTCGGCCTTGCTATCGGCACATGGTTTGGTACCGGTTCACGCATTCTAGTTGGTCGCGACGTGCGTGTGGGTGGCGATGCTCTAATGCATGCTGTCATAGCTGGTCTCGAAGCTGTAGGATGTAAGGTGTATGTTGCTGGCTTGGCACCTACACCAGCTATCCAATACGCTGTCCGAAAGCATGGTTTTGACGGTGGCGTTATAGTCACCGCTAGCCACAACCCGCCAGAGTACAACGGCGTCAAGGTTGTCGGTTCGGATGGTGTTGAGATCCCACGCGAGGCTGAGAGGGAGATAGAGGAGATATTCTTCGGTTCACGCTGGCGGTACGCCTCGTGGAAGAGCTTCGTATGGGAGGCCAAGCCGTGGCCTAACGTCATAGAGGATTACGTGGATGCTGTTGCATCGATGGTCGACGACGAGGCTATACGTAGGCGTGGTTTCCGCGTAGTTGTTGACGCGGCGAATAGCGTTGGCACACTAGCCACACCAAGAGTCCTTCAGAAGCTGGGAGTCAAGGTCTACACCGTGAACAGCGACCTAAACCCGCTCTTCCCGGGCAGGGAGCCCGAGCCGACACCAGATACACTACGCGAGACTAGACGCATAGTAGCAGAGCTCAACACAGACCTGGGCGTGGGCCACGATGGTGATGCGGACCGCGCAATCATAATCGATGAGAAGGGTGAAGCCTGGTGGGGCGACCGTACCGGCGCGCTCCTAGCTGCTCACGTATCCGAGCGGCATCCAGAGCTTCCAAAGAGGGTGTTTACCGGCGTATCTTCAAGCACGCTGGTCGAGGAGTACCTATCGAGGTTCAACATAGAGGTTCGCTGGACACCCGTGGGGAGCGTAGTGATATCCAGGATGCTGATTAGAGAGGGTGGTATAGCCGGGTTTGAGGAGAACGGCGGCTACATGCACCCGCTCCACCAACCGGTAAGAGACGGGGCAATGACAACAGCATTGTTCCTCGAGCTCATGGCGCACGAGGGTGTGAAGGCATCCGAACTCTTCGACAGATTACCAAAGTACTACGCTGTAAAGACAAAGGTGCCGATGCCACGTGAGAAGGCAGTAGAGGTCGTCAACGAGGTTAAGAAGCACTTCTCTGGCCAACGTATGGTGACAATCGACGGCGTCAAGGTGTTTGGCGACGGATGGTGGTTCCTTGTTAGACCCTCTGGTACAGAGCCTGTGCTCAGGATAATGGTGGAGGCTAGGAGTCCCGAGGAGGCTAAGAGGCTCGCAGAAGAGTTGAAGAAACTCGTAGAGGAGATTGCTAGGAGTAAGGCCTAGCCGCGGATTATAGGCATCTTTATCAATGCCTCGTAATACTCTCCGTTGAACAGCTTTGTCTTCACGCCTCTCTCTTGTAGCCTAGCATTTACATCCTCGGCCTTGAGACTGCGTGGGTCGTGGACCTTCGAAGCCAGTATGAAGTTGTTGGCGTACCCGAACTCTGGCACCCATACCATGTACTCCTCGACATGCTTGAATACGCTCCTGATGTTCTCTAGCACCATGTCATACACATCGCGGTAGAAGAAGCTGTTGCCCGCTTGCGTCACGAGAACGCCATCATCGCTTAGTATGCTGCTTAGTTTTGAGAAGAACTCGCGACTGTAGAGACCCTTGGACACCTCCGGCCCGTACGGGTCGGTCAAGTCCATTATGATGACATCGAACTTCTCACCACGCTTTAGGCACTCCTCCACGTACTTCATGCCATCCTCTATCACAACCTCGGAGCGCGGATCGTCAAATGCACCCTGGTGCCACTCTTGCAGGTACTTCTTGGCAGCCTCTACGACCATCTCGTCGATGTCCACCATTACAGCCTTCTCTACAGTCTTGTGCTTGAGCACCTCTCGTAGTGTCGCGCCCTCACCACCGCCTAGGATGAGCACCCGGCGCGGGTTGGGGTGTAGCACCATAGCTGGGTGAACAAGGCTCTCGTGGTAGATGTACTCGGTGCGCTCGCTACTCTGGATGAGCCCGTCTAGGACCAGCGCTTTGCCGAAGTCTTCTATCTCCGCGACCATTATGTACTGGTAGGGGCTCTTAGCCTGGTATAGGACGCGCTTAACCTTAAACCCCATGAGTACGTTGTGACCAACACTCTCCATGAGGAGCAGCTCATTACCTATTATTACAGCCATGCCGGGATTGACACACATCCAGCCCTCCGGACACCGCCTCTCGCTCACGGCACAGCACCGTGCGGTATCCCGGGCTTAGCCCCTTTAGTGTGGCTACTCCTCCTCACCGCTCTCGCTAAGATTCCAGGGCTTGCCGCCCTTCACTATCTTCTCTGGCAGGCGATCAGCATACTTGCGCAAGAAGCGCAGATCCTCGCCCTTCTTTCGCAGCTCGTCGGGGAGCATCCTCGGTATCTCGTCGATTATCGGGTACCAACGGCCGCAGTTAGGACAGTATATCACACCAGTCACGACCTCCACCTTGAGACACTCGAGGCACAAGTTCTTCTCGCGTATCTCCTCCTTTGCCTGCTCTATAGACTGTCCTATCGGCTGTTGGAGCCTATAGCAGTAGAGTTCGCAGAGGGGAGGCTCGTACTGCTCCAGTAGCTTCTTTATCTGCTCCTCGCGCTCAGGATACTCACGCGTCTCTATGACATAGAGTTCGAGTGGGAAGTGGCGACACATGGGGCACGCAGCAATGTCCATGAACCTATACTTCAAGTTTCTCTCCCAGCATTGGTTAGGAACCCGGGAGTATTAACGCAAGGCGGCTGGGAGAGCACTCTCACGCACACATCGCAACGCGTGCAAATGGAACCATCGTTCTACTCTCAACCCCTCCTCTGTCGTAGCGCGCAGTTTTACCAGCCACTCGGCGCTATCGGCACGTTCGATGTTAACGTACACGTCTACCTCTACCTGGTCGCTTGGCACCGGGTCTCCGGTAACCTCTACAACTAGGCGGATGCTGCCCATCCATGCGGTATCGACAGGAGCCGCTAGAATCGCGAGCGCCTCACCGCCTGATAGAACCCTTGCTAGCACGATACTATCAACACTCTCGAGTATATCTCGAAAGCCGCAGCGCCTCACCGTACTACAGTCAAGCCACGCGTCACACCCCCGTAAGTCCATTACCTCTACTTCTACTAGAGGCGCTTCAAGCAGCGAACGTGGAGGCATTGTGGTCGCTCGCACGCCACGAACACGAAGACCATGAGTTGGCGCTCTAACGATGGTCTTGACCCGGTACCTACCCAGCTCTACGCCTTCGAGGCTGCATCCCGGGCATATACAACACTCCTCTCCCTCGATATCGACTAGGAACAGGTTGTTCACTCCCCTCTCTTCTATAGCAGTGAGTACCCAGTTGAACCCCTCAAACTTGAACCCAGACGTATAGACGGTCACGTCGCGCGACGTAACATTCGACTCGTTTACTGCCAGCGCCTCTACTCGTATGCTACTCGCGCCCACACGGAGAGCCTCCAAGCCACGTATCACTACCCTCGCTGGCCTCCTGGCCGTAGCGGCTGCTATGCCAGCTGACGCACCAGCAGCAGCATTAGCTAGGACCGTCATTGCATGCTTTACAGCATCGGGTGCCGCCGCCTCCACAACCAGGAGAGGTAGGAGAGCGCCAGCCAACCCACCCATGAACCCTACAATGAGGGGGCCAAGGTTGTAGACAATCACCATGCAGGGCGTGAATGATAGGCAGGCTCGCCATAACCTCTTCCTAAGCCTCAAAACGACACCAGCAACCCTAATCCACAATATCACTTCTTGCTGCCGGAGCTAGCCTCCGACTGCTGCTCGCTCTTCGCCTTCTCGATGATCTCTTTCTTCAGCTCCTCGATACTCTTACCCTCAGTACTAATGCCCATCTTTTCCGCAAGCTTACGTATCAACTCCTCATCCTCTTTGCTCACCTTACTCTCCTTCTCACCCTCCTTCTCCTTCTTCTCTTCCTCCTCTACAAGCCCCTGCGAAGCCTTGCGGAACTCGTAGAGGGCTTGACCCAACCCGCGAGCCAACTCCGGTAGCTTCTTTGGACCGAAAATAAGGAGGACTATCACGAGAATTATGACCCACTCCATGCCCTGAAACGGCCATGCCGACATTTATTTTGCGCCCCCAGGTGCTAACCACACTAAGACTCCTATAAAAAGAGGCATCGGGTAACATTTTCGTCAACGTGTCGGAGTGCAGAGGAAGGGGCTTAACAGGGCTTAGAGGGTAAGCGTTCCAAACCGGAGTGGCTACTTCATGGCGAGCCACGAGGAAGAAGCTACTATCTGGGAGCATCTTGAAGAGCTGAGCGTGAGATTACGCCGCATAATCATCGCCATAGCCATAGCCGCTGTTATCTCCGCAGCAGTGCCTTTAGAGGCACTGCAAGGCATCCTCGCCCTGGCACCAGCCATAATTAACGTTCTACCGTTTCATCATACAGTCCCCAACCACACCTACGTTACTATGACCAACAACACGACAAACGTAACAATGATAATGCATAATGTTCTAGAGTGTAACGTCGTCAAACTCTCGGATACCAAGAACGGTCTACTTGTGCTACTCCGTTGCAAACCCAGCGCAAACAACACGATTAATACAAAGGCTAACTCGGGTGGCAACTCACTACTCCCATTGCCATTCACAATCAGCTGGACACCGCTCGTCGTGAAAGTCCCCGAAGCCATAGTGTCGGTAGTAGTGCCACAAGAGGTATACGTGGCTGGCAAAACATACCGAGTTGTGCTAATGCCCACCGGCGCTTTCGAGGCTTTCGAGATAATACTGTTCTCTGCGCTTCTCCTGGGCGTCGTTCTGGCATCGCCCATTATAGTTAGGGAGATATGGGCTTACGTTGAGCCCGCGCTATACCCCCATGAGAAGGAGCTTATCAAGAAGTACGGCTTCTTCTTTACGCTGTTATTCCTCTTTGGCATAGCGTTAGCGATATTCGTCATAGCTCCACTAACCTATCGCGTTACGCTCAGCCTCTATCCGTTCTTCATACCATCAGACTACAACGTGATTATCAAGGTGTCTGTTGCCGAGGTGTTAAAGTTCACAGTCGAGCTAGCCATAGCCACTGGACTGATATTCGAGACACCACTAGTGATCTACATACTAATAGTGCACGGCATACTCGAGCCGGACACCGTTGAGCGCAACCTCAAGTACGTGTTCCTAGGCGCCATGATACTAGGCGCGATAATCTCGCCAGACCCCAGCGGCCTAGGCATGGTGATAATAGACCTCACGATATACCTCCCGATCCACCTGGCTGTAAAGATGGCGAAGAAGAAGAAGCATGCGGAAAAAGACTAGCCAGTCTTGACGAGAACGTATATGCGGCTACACTAGCCCCATAAGATGCATTACCACGAGGGCAGCACTAGAGAACAACACTATCAGCACATTGTCGTCTATCGGGCCGAACTCTAGCCTCTCTATCACAGATGCAACAGCCGCTACAAGCATGCCCGGCACACCCAGTAATCCACCCACGAGTGGCACGGTAACAGTGGCCATCGCCAGGTTGCCAACCCAGTGTTTACTCCTTCTACCAACCACCACGTTACGCACAACACCTGTAACGGCATCGCCTATTGATATGAGCAGCGCTGGCGTCACTGCTATCCACGGATTGCCGGTGATCAGCCATAGGATTGCAATGCCCAGCGCCCATGCTATACAGAAGTTGACCTCGTAGGCGTTATCTGGCACCTGGAACCAGTACATCAGCTTGTTTGTCGCCCTCGCTAATGCGAGACCGGCTGCTAGTACGAGACCCATGACCAGAGGGATGAGTGGACTTGTGAAGACGAAGGGTGTTAGAAAAGCTACTACGCCTCCTCCAAAAACATGGATGTACTTTCGGACGAAGTACACCGCGCGGTAGTATCCGAGGCCGATACCCCGTAGGGCGTTATAGAGGAGCTTGGAGAGAATTACGATTAGAGCAACATAGCCTAGCAACAATGCGCCAATGAGAGCCTCATTAGAGGGGGACAAACGGTGCCCCATGTGAAACGGCAAAAGCCTAGGGGTATTATGATGTAGCTACGACTCTGGTCTTTACTCTCCTCGGAACTTCGCTGCCCTCCTCTTCTCGAGGAATGCTCTGATGCCCTCCTTTGCGTCCTCGCTTGCAAGCAACGCCGAGAACATGCCAGCTTCTGCTGCGAGGCCCGCCGCTAGGCTTGACTCGGCTGCTGCCCTTACAACGCGCTTCGCAGCAGCTATGGCAAGTGGTGGTTTCTCGGCTAGCTTCTTGGCTAGTAGCCTCGCCTCGAATTCCAGCAGCGATGCTGGCACGACGTCAGCTACAAGTCCCCACTGTTCGGCTGTCTCAGCGTCGATCATCTCGCCGGTCATCACAAGCCATAGGGCGCGGGATACACCAAGGTGCTTTACGAGCCTCTGTGTACCGCCAGCACCGGGTATGAAGCCCAGGTTTATCTCGGGCTGACCTAGGGTGGCACGGTCGCTTGCTATTCTAATGTCGGCTGCTAGCGCGAGTTCCAGGCCTCCACCAAGTGCATACCCGTCAATGGCCACGATGATGGCTGCCGGGGCCTCCTCTAGCAACCTGGCGGTCTTGCCGAACTCCTCGCTTATCTCCAGCCAGGCCTTCTGCGGCTTAGTCTCGGCAATCTTCCTGATATCGAAGCCGGCTGATAGCACTCCACCCGCACCCATCAATACTATCGCTCGTGCACCCCGCGCGATCAGGGTCTCGATAGCCTCGCGTATACCCTTGAGCATATCGGGGTTGAGCGCGTTGCGCGCCTCTGGGCGGTTTAGTATGACCCATCCAATGTTCTCCTCCAGGCGGGCAACTACTTTGCCGCTGGCGAACTCCATCTTCTCGACACGATACTCGTGGAAGCCCTTGCCTGCAGAGACGCCAGTCTCGCCCTTCTCTACCTTCTCGCGTAGGATGCTTACCGCTTGATAGTCTGGGAGACCCCAGCGCTTAGCCTTGCTATCAATACTCTCGAGTATCTTGTCGAGGCCTATGAGGTCGCCTAGTGCAAGTATACCCATTGGTAGGTTTAGGCCAAGTACCGTCGCCTTATCCACGTCGCTCGGGTCTGCAACGCCGTTCTCGACTAGCCACGCACCCTCATTGACACCCATGTCGACCATTTGTATGTAATCCACTCTCTTTGCCACACGTGGCGGTAGGCTCGGTTTGAGGAACTTGCCGGGGCCCGGATACTTGTAGAAGCCCTCGCCGCTCTTAACGCCCAGCTTCCCGCTCTCAACCATCTCTTCGAACAACTTACACAGTGTCATGTTGAAGCCTCGGCTTATCATATTCTTCGAGAGGTCTACGAGGACGTCTAGCCCTATGTAGTCAGCCAGCTCAAAGGCCCCCATAGGGAAGCCTAGCTTGAAGCGTAGAGCTGCATCCACCTGCTCGATGGTGTAGACCCCCTTCTCGACGAGCCTGCATGATTCGTTGAGTATGCGTATCATTACACGGTTTACTATGAAACCGGGTACGTCCTTGCGCACAACAACCGGCTCCTTGCCGAGCCTCTTAGCGAGGGCAACAATAGTCTCAACGGTATCATCGCTAGTCTTGGCACCGCGAACAACCTCTACCAGCTTGAGGATCTGTGGCGGGTTGAAGAAGTGCATGCCTGCGACTTTCTCGGGTCTACTGGTAGCCTCAGCTATCTCGCTGATGGGTATGCTGCTCGTGTTAGTCGTTAGTATCGCGTGAGGCGGCGCCACCTCGTCAACGGTCTTGAAGACTTGCCTCTTTATCTCGAGCTTCTCTGGGACAGCCTCGACCATATAGTCGATGCCTTCAGCCGCCTTGCGTAGGTCAGTGCTTGTCTCTATCCTCGCCATCACAGCATCTATAGGCTCGCGAAGCGCGCCTTTAGACGCGAGCTTCTCTAGACTGGCCCTTATCCTTTCGAGCGCACGGCGCAGGAACTCCTCCTTTATATCCACGAGGCGCACACGGTAACCATTCATGGCGAATACTTGGGCTATACCGTGACCCATCACACCAGCGCCAACAACGAGAACTGTCTTGATCTCCTCTGGGCGTAGAGGCATCGTGAACTACACCCTCCCGGCAGAGGCACAACGGGATGGGAGGTTAAGTGTGGAGAGGCACCCTAAGAGCGTGATACTGGTACCTACCTTGGGGTATTGCTGTGGAAGAGTGCAGGCTGCCGTCATACGAGAGGAGGCTTAGCGAGGTTGGATTGGAGGCCCGTGAGACTCTCGCGTTGACACGCAACCTCCCGTCAATAAAACCGATAGTTGAGCGCGTAGAGGCATTCCTCGACTCTCTTCAAAAGGCTGAACGACCACAGATACTTCTTGTCGTGGGTGACTGGGGTGAGGGCAAAACCGCCCTCTACCAGGGCATCATCAAACCCAGGTGCGATGAGGGGAAGCTTGCGTGCACACGTGTAGTGGCATCCAACGTGTTCCATTGGATGCGCCGCGTTATCCGCGAGCTGCCACCCGGTGAAGCCTTCCTCTACGGCCTTGTCTGCTCCGCTCTCCACTCTAGGCGAGGCACTACATGCGATCCTAGGAGACTCGACGAGCTTGTCACAGAGCTATACGAGGATCTGTGCACGAAGAGGGGTTTAGCGTTCGGCACACCGCTACTCATCTACATAGATGAGTTCGAGGATATCGTCTCACTCTTTGACAGCCGAGATGGTCTTGAGGTGATAAGGGGTGTCATGGAGGGTCTAGTACAACTCGCTAATCGCGACCTAGCTATGCTTGAGGAGAGGGGGCTCGGTGACAAGATACATCTTGTGATAGCCGTATCTAGGTCTGCCCATAACGTGCTTCAAACGAGAGGCGAGACCGCCAATATATGGCCGCGTGTGGCTCGCCGAGAGAATGTCGTCGAGCTTAGGAGGCTAACTGTCGCCGAGTCAGCTTGGCTGCTCGACAAGCTGGTAGCCATGGTGTATGGCAGCCGAGTTAAAGGCGTGACTGATGTTGCCGAGTATGCTTCCCTCCTCAACCCAGCTCTGCTTGCTTCGACGGGGCTGCCAGCCGCACTCGAGAGGATAGCGAATACGCTTGCCGAGAAACTCACGGCCCTATGTAATGGCGAGAAGTCTGCTAGGCTGACTGTGCTCAACGCACCAGAAGTCCTGTCCAACGCCGAGGTTAACATAGAGGGCGTCTACGAGAAGGTACTTATTCTCGACGAGTATCTCGCAATCGAACACACGTGTGTACGCGAACTTGAGAAGCTGGGCATACCTCATGATAAAGCCCTCTTCGCGTGCAGGCTTGTACTCCTCTCGCGCAGCGGCGTACCAGAGAAGCTCGTTGACAATCTGGCTGCTGGCTTGTCACGCGCTCTGCGCTTCCGCGGATTTGCAGGCAAAGCTCGACTTTACCGTGTAGTTGTAGAGCCAAGTATGTTCCTTGAGAGAGCACTCGCCGTTATCAAGCGCTTGGAGGAGAGTAGCCAGCTCTATGCGGAGGCGGTTAGACAACTCGGCTCTGAGACCCTGGAGGTGTACCGTAGCCTACTCGATCCTCTGCTAGGCTACTGTGCTGACGGGGGACTATGCCTCTCTAAGCCTGAAGAACTACGACATACCCTATCCGAGAGGCTTGGTGTGGAGAGGAGCCTTGCCGAGATCCTAGCAGCATTCGTCGAGGAGACCATCCAGATGCTCGTCGAGGATGGCGTGCTCCGCGAGGAGGGCAGCGCCCTGGAAGTTCCTATCGAGAAAGCCTCCAGGTACATATTCTCTCATGAGGTTGCGCTCCTCGACTTCATACCACGTGAGGATAGACTACGTGTCTGGAGGGAGGCGAGACGCGTAAGCATAGACGCCATCGTTGCCAGTATAGCGCCGCTTGTTGCCACGAACCTGGCTAGGCTTGTACCAGGCGCTTCTAGCGAGCGTCTCGAGTCGCAGTTTTACGAGAAGGAGGGTGTCAAAGGGTTACTGGTCCGGATACGAGGAGAGCCTGGCAGAGCTAGGATACGAGTCGGTGGGAGAAGTACTGTACAGGTACGTATCCCCCGCGAGCTTAGGGTACTCCTGGTGCCGGTTTCGGAGGAGCTTGACGCCGAGCAAGTGAAGAGACTATTCTCCGACTTGGATGTGTATTCGCGCCCACACTTACTCCTCATGGTCAGTGTGGGTGACGTACCCGGCCTTGAGGATACGATACCCGTCCTGGAGGCTAGTCTCGGCGTACCCGTTGAGAGGATCTCATTGCAGAGGATAGCCGCGCTACGCCTGGCAGCCATAAGCGTCCAGGCTAGCAGGACGGGTGTACCACCAGGCTCTGCAAGTTTTGTACGAAGCTTGTCCGCGATGCTAGAGGGTAAGAGCGTCGCACTACGAGGCTTTGATGTCACGAAACTCCAGGATGCTCTTACGAGGATAGCCAGGGATATTGGAATACTGTTGCTGCACGAAGAGGTGGAGAAGCTGCTCCTTAGGCATGGCGTGCTGTTGCCGAGAGAGTTGAGAGGTTCTAATGGCGAGCTTTACAAGCCCGAGGATCTAGTGGCTGTTCTACGCTGGCTTACCCTATACCCGGGTAGGCTCGACGAGAGCGTCGAGGTAAGAAAGATATACGAGGAGATTGAGGAGAACGTGCGCCGCTACATGGTCTATGGTAAGCGGTACTTCGAGCTGATAGGGAGGGACATAGAGTCTCCGTCGGAGTTTGAGAAACTAGTCTATAGTCTCGAACCTTTACACCTAGGCATTGTCGACGTGTCTAGTAGCGGCGTTAAGAGAGTTAGACTCACGCTTGGAGACTCACCCTACATATCGAGGCTGATACGCAGCCTTAGAGGCACGTCTAGCCTTGATGCACTCGTGTCAGCGTTTGTTGACCCGGGTAGCGGTGAGGCTACCCAGGCGCTACTAGAGGCTGCCATCGCACTGGGCCTGCTTAGTGTAGATAAACACGGTTCAGCTACACGTGTGGACCTTGAGGCCGAGTTAGTAGCTCTAGGGCGCGACCTGGCATCCTTCGAGGAGAGATTATCGTCGCGTATCGATAGAATGGGCTACATGATATTTGGTAAGGAGCGTGGCTATCGCGCCGCCGTTACTCGTAGACTACTAGAGTCTATACGCGAGAGGTTAGAGCTGGCCACGCGCCTCGCAGCCCACAATACGTTCGAGGCTGTGCGGCTCCTGGTGTCTGCAAAGCGACTCTCCGACGACCTGCTAGGCGTCGATGCGAGGTATGACGCAGAAAGGGAGAAGTGCGGCGAGTATCGTAGACACGCTGAACTCATAGTAGCTGCTGATAAGGCGTTCAGGGCATACATCGCTAGGCTAGAATCACTCCTGCACGAGGTGCGAAACAAACACAATACACTCATAGAGCTTCTAGAGAGACACGTTGTTGAAGAGGGATTGAGAGTAACCAATAGTCTCCTGTCTCGCCTAGAGAGAGCAAGGAGAACCCTCAACGAGCTATACGAGGCGCGCCTCTCGGAGGCAGAGTTGGAGGCCATAGCTAGACGCTTATGGGAGCGAGCGAGAGAACCAAAGAGTTTCCCATTCTACTTCCAGGGCAACGGACCCAGATACTGCTTCAACTACAAGCTGTGGAGTGCAATCGAAGAACATAACGTGACATCGCTGATAGACGAAGCTAATAGGTGGCTCGAAGAGGTGGACAGGATCATCTCCAGGATAAGTGGCTTCGTGGAGAGCATTCACAGCATTAAGGTCGAGGCCGAGAAGCTCATTCAAAGCATCAGAGGTACTGAGCTAGGCTCGAGGCTTCTAACTGGTCTAGATAGCATCGAAGAGCCGGGTATAACGAGGATAAGGGTTAGCGAGGTTCTCGATATAGGCGGGTCAGGAGGGCTACATAGTCTAAGCGAGCTTGTCGGTGGCTGGATTAGTGAGAACGACCCGCGCCGAATCATCTCAAGGCTACAAGAACTATCCCGTATTACAGCCACCGTGGAGACCCTACTTGATCGCATTAAAGCAGCGCATGCCGACGCCGAGAGGATGCGCTCAACTCTTGCAAAACTAACGCAGAGAATAGAAGAGAGTCGAGTGCTGGAGACGCTAGCTGCTATCCTTGAGGCTCTGGATGAGATCGCGAGTCTAGCATCTAACGCGGATAGTGTGCTTGAACGTGTAAAGCCGGCATCCAGATTCGATGCTATGCTCGAGCAAGCTAGGCGTGTACAAGAGGATATTGAGGCCACTGCCCGTAGAATAGATGATCTGGTACGCGACATAGAGCATAGGATTAACGTTCTATCGTCTATTCTTGAGTCTAGGCTCAAGAGTCTAGTTGAGAAGTATGGCGTGGTAGAGAGGGTAGCAGAGAGGGTTAATGATGAAGGGTTAAGGAGAGTGGCCTCTATTGTGAGAGAAGCTAGACGAATACTAGCACGCAAGTCGCCTGGCATCGATCACATCGCCGAGCTTATTGATGCCATTGCAGGACTCGAGATGCTCCCAGAGCCAGAGACTCTGGTAGAACAGGCCATTGCTAATCTGGGTCTGAGTAAGGCTGAGGCACGTCTGTTAATATTGATAGCTGGTAGAGGTACGACCAGGGTTTCAACACTAATCCGTGAGTCTGGACTAGACCCGCAGGAGGTCAAAGAGGCACTGTGGCGTCTGGTCGAACGTGGCATTATAGACGTCCAGATTGTCTACTGAAAGACCGGTGGGCGGGTATGTTGCTACGTCTTATACTCGCCACCACTGTGTCTTTCTTCACGACACCTGTGCTGGGGCTTTTCTTTCCACTCATAGGACTCATGATAGCGGGTATCATAGCAGGCTACGCCGCTGGCTCGCCCCTGACAGGCTTCATAGCCTCGGCGTTAGGCTCGCTACCATGGCATTTGCTCGCTGCGCACCTCTTTGCTGCCGTGCTGCTAGGGCTTCTAGCCGGGGTTGCAGCAGGACCTCTCGCATACATAGCTGTCGTTACTATCGGCGTTTCCGTTAGCGGACTTGGAGGCCTTATAGGCGGTCTATTAGCGTCTAGAGCTTCGAAATCAACTCCTCAGAGCTAAGCACTTCTGCACCATACACTTGTCTCATGTACTCTAGCGCGAAGTTGTGCCTATCTTTAGTAACGCCGGCCGTCGCGTCCTTCACTACTATGACTTTGTAGCCTCGGAAGAATGCACCTGCCGCTGTGTGCAACACGCATATGTCAGTCGCGACGCCCGTGAGCACCACCGTATCAATACCCAGTTCGCGCAGCAAGAGGTCTAGGTCTGTCGCAAAGAAGGCATCATACCTTCTCTTTAGAACCACATAGTCCTTCTCCGTCGGCCTCAGCTCTGGAACCACCTGTGCCTCTTCACTACCACGTACAGCGTGTGGCCCCCAGTGCTTTACCTCAAAGTCGAATGGGTAATGCGCATCGTTAGTGTATATCACGGGGTAGCCGCGCTTATGGAACTCTTCACGGAGCCTAGCTATCACCGGTATTATGTTCTCGGCGCCCTCGGCTTTCAACCGCCCCCTGACGAATACCTCCAGCATGTCTATGACTAGGAGTGCTGGTTTCAAGGTTCCAAACCCTCCCCTTTCTACAGGACCGGATAGTGGCCAGAGTTACGCATATTGGCGTTTAGTCGATTGGCCGTCTCCTTGGGTTAGGGTTTGCAACGCTCTATGAGGCTAGACGTCTCTAGATTCGCCCGGGAGCGTTATGCCGGCCTCCTGGTCATACTCATTACGGTTAGCCTCATGGTATTGACGCTGGCGTCTGTGGGTGTTGACATTGAGGCCTCATCCTATTACCTGCGCGGCACGAGCCCCAACTCGAATAGCTATGAGCTAAAGAATAGCCTGCAACTCTTCCAGGTGATTGAGCGAGAGCCCATAGTCGCGGTGATGTTCGAGTCGCCGACATGCCCCACATGCCAGAGGATGAAACCATACTGGCATATGCTCGAGATTGTGAGCGATAAACTCGGCATCAAGTTCTACCATATTGTCTACTCGTCTGCAACACACGAGGCGTTTGTAAGGTATCGCGTAGAGGAGACACCGACCTTTATCGTATTCGTTAATGGCAAGCCCGTTGATAGGCACGTTGGCGACTTTGTTGCCGATAACATTACGAGAGCTATGCTAGAGTGGGTTAAGAGCGCTGTGAGAGAAGCCAGTATGCAAGCCAATGTGACGAGTAGAGCGAGCTACAATGAAGAGTCAAGCCAAGCGTTCCAAGCTGGTGTGGGGGTAGCAGCGTTTGCTACCATGCTTGCAGCCGCACTCGTAGCCGGCATACTCGCGACTTTCTCTCCATGTGTGCTACCGGTTCTCGTTGCCTACGCTACAAGCTCTGCCTCCAGAGGCACTCAAATGCCCGTATCTATGTTCGCCTCTTGCAGTGCCGCTGCAGCCGGCGGTGCACTGGCCCTCGGCATGCTGTTCGTGATTGCTGGCGCCGTGGCAGCAAACCTTCAGAGTTTGATACTGCCTAGCATTGCTCTTGCCATTGTCGCGGCTGGCATAGCGATGATGCTAGGCGTGCCGATGGAATTCGCTACAATGAGGGCACGGCGGGCGGGGCTTCTCGGCTTCTGTAGCCTATATGGCGTTGTAGCCTTACAATGCACGCTACCGCTGGTCGCTGGAGCGCTACTCCTAGCCATGGGTGCAGGTGACATACTACGAGGTGTGCTTGTTGCACTGGCCTTCGCGTTAGGGCTCGGCGCTTCACTCGGGGGCGTCATGTATGCCTCGTCTAGACTTGGCGCGGAGTTTGCAAGGAAGCTGGTTGCGAGAAGCACTCTCTTGAACCGCATAGGCGGACTGGTAATGGTTGCCGCTGGTGCCTACCTGCTAGCCTATGCGCTTGGCGTGGTCTAGCCACCCTCTAGCATCTCTTCTATCGTCTTTTGGAGACCCACTTTCTGCGATAGGAGCGCGTAGCCAGCAACCGGGCATACGTATAAGCACTTCCTGCAAGCTATGCACTTCTTCTGGTCTACGACAGGTCTGTGACCATCAATCACGTTGATGGCGTCATGCGGGCATTTCTTTACACACAGCATGCAGCCGGTGCAAGCAGCCGACATGGCTATCGCTCTGATAGCTTCTTCTGCAAGACTCTCGATTTCCTCCCATGAACCACCTTCCACGTACACTTCGCCATCTTGGTAGAAGACCACCATGCTATACCTGCTCGGTTTCACCACCAGATGGTGCTGTGTCACCTCCCACACTGCACCCAACGCAGGCGCAACACCACGCAAATCGCTGAGACCGCTCAACCCTCCGAGAGGGTTGAAGAGGCGTACGGATGGCACCTCCGTACCAACCTCTAGAACGCGCGTCACGTAGAGCTTTTCGATTAATTTGTCCCATCTTACACCCAAGAGGTCGCGGGTGGCTACCCTTACTCGAGGCGGCGGGTTGAACCTCCATCGCCACAAGTGGTAACGCAGCCATGCGTTTGGCAGATCTCGCTCCTCGGCATACCTCTTGAGGAAGCTACTCCATCTCTCCCACTTGTCTGGTGATAGGCGCGCCGATAGTTGAAGTTCGGGTATGCTCTGTGAGGGGCAGTTGAAGCACCCTACACGCTCAATGCCGTACTCGTATAGCGGGTTTAGAGGTAGCCTTTTGGTAACAACTGCCGTGTACACGTCTAGGCTCGTCCATGCGTGGAGAGGTGATGCGATGAACTCCCCGCCGCCAGCACCTCTGCTCCTGGATAACCTCGATTCTCTGGCTCTGCTTGGCGACTCGAGCGCCCTGTTACCCGCAAAGACTGTGCGGAATCCACGCTCTTCTATGTAGCGTGCTGTGGGGCCGAGTTTACACGCCTGGGTGCACCATCTATAGTCGCGGCCTGGCGGTCCATACCCTTCTAGTAGGCGCCAGCAATCTCTAGGCGGTTCCACAACATCTAGATTAACACCTATGGTCTCCGCGACTCTCTCAGCAGTCTCGATGGTCTCCTTATGCTCCCATCCCGTGTCACTAAACACCGCATGCTCTCCGCCCGCCTCGGCAAAAACGAGTGCCGCCACACTGCTGTCCTTGCCGCCGCTGAGCCGCACCACGCCAGGCCCATACTCTCGTAGCACTTTCTCGCTCCACTCGACAGCTTCTCGGAACATTCTCTCTACTCTAACACGCCAATGCAAATCGTACATCCTGCGCCAGTCTGCTGGCTTAGGCCACTCAGCATCCTCGCGGTAAGCCTCAACCCATTCGACGCGCAACCCTCCCTTCTCTACACGCAAGACGACAATGCGACCAGCTACGTCACGCGCGACAATGCGAGCACCTATTTTATCGCTCCTCACGCCATGGTACACAGTCCACGGGAGTATATCGCCACGCGCAGCCCTCACCTCTAGCCTACCAACATTACCCAGCTTCTCGCGATAGACGAGACTAGCCAGCCAGCCACGCGGCGAGAACACCCACCTGTAAACCTCCCAGTCGAACTCTATGACGCCAGCCCATCCGCCGCCATAGACGAGGGCATACGCGACTTCAACAGCATCAAGCTTCACGCGTAGCCCAGCACCGCCTGGCGCTAGTCGCTGTGCTACACTCTCGTCCACGTCTAGACTCCACGCTATGGCCTCCCTAACCCATTTCCAGACACCATCTGTCATCGGCATCGGGTCGCCACGTACACCGTACACCTCTACTGCTTCACCACCACACTCTAGGCACACTCGTGGATCGATGGCAGGCATGCCATCGCCACACGTACACCAGTAGATGCGTGGCGTCCTGACACCACTCACTATCCACACCACCCGTAGGAGAGGAGCCTCTAGCCTAGCAGTTAATCTAGAGGAGTTTCGGCTTGAACGTCAATACTGGTCATATGTGGCGCGTAACAAACGACATTATGCGACAATAGCTGATACTGCCCGGCCAAGACTGTTAATGTACCGGGTGCGTGTGCACACCTAACTTGCGGGAGGCTACGTTTATGCACGCAATTGAGGCTAAGAACCTGGTAAAGAGGTATAGGAGAAAGTCTGGTTTGGTTAGAAGACGTGTAAGAGAAGTGCTCGCGCTACGCGGTGTCACATTTACTGTTGAAAAGGGCGAGGTGTTTGGCTTACTCGGGCCAAACGGCGCCGGGAAGACCACTACCGTCAAAATAATCTCGACTATACTCCTACCTGATGACGGCGAGGCACGCGTAATGGGTCACGATGTCGTCACGGAGGCTGACGAGGTTAGGAAGCTCATAGGAGTGAGCCTCAGCGTTGAGAGAGGCTTCTGGTATGTGATGAGTGGACGTGAGAACCTCACTTACTTTGGCCTGCTTCGAGGCCTAAGAGGAGCTGAGCTACAACAGCGGATAGACCACGTGTTAAAGCTGGTAGGGTTGGATAGAGTTGCCGACAAGCCAGTCGAGGAGTACAGCCTGGGTATGAAGGCAAAGCTCGCCCTCGCTAGAGCCCTACTCCATGACCCCGAGGTCCTAATACTCGATGAGCCCACGTTAGGTCTCGACCCTACGGCTGCCAGGAGGGTCCGCGAGCTACTAGTCATGCTAGCCAAAGAGGAGGGAAAGACCATCTTCATAACGACTCATAACATGTACGAGGCGGAGATAATTTGCGACCGCGTTGCTATCATACACTCGGGGCGCATCATAGCAATAGGCACACCTCACGAGTTGAAGCGCTTGATAATCGGCTACGTGCCGGTGGTTGTCGTAGGATGGGGCCCAACTGAGGCCATAGAGGATATCGTAAAGACCACTGGGCTCAGGTACACGATAGACGCCCGTGGCGACAGGGTACGATTAAGGCTCCTTGCGCCTAGCGGCGAGGAGGAGAAGCTTCTAGCCCGTCTAGTCTCCAGCCTAGTGAGTAGAAGGTTCCATGTGATAGAGGCGAGGGTGGAGGAGCCAAGCCTTGAGGACGTCTTTATCAAACTTGTTAGCTCCGGTAGCTAGAGGAGTCCTAGCTGGCGCCTTCGACTACATAACATACTATCGCAGGAGGAAGACTGCGCTAATCGCCGCACTAACCTGGCCGCTACTCTACACAGCCTTCCTGGTACTCGTGCTACTGTTCACCGGAGCGAGCAACGAATACGCCCGGCGCATGGGCGTAGGAGAGGAACTAGCCAGCTTCATTCCGGCCGCAAGCTTCCTACTCACGGCCATAGGCTACATCGTTGACGGCGCCGCACTGTATGTCCTTGGTCTCCGGTGGAATGGTGTGCTACAACTATTCATGGCTACACCTGGGGCGCTGCTACGGCTGCTGACCGGATGTAGTATAGGCTCTATGCTCGCCGCCACCACAGTTGTTATTGTACCATTCATTCTGGTCACACTCATAGTGGCAGGAGTAAGGGGCCTGGTAGTACTCTTGATTGTGGTGCTGATCTCGCTCCTAGCGGGGTTCTCGATGATAGGGTTGGGCGCTCTAGTGGCAGGCGCGACACTGGCGTCGAACCGCGAAAGGGTACCACTACAATGGTTGCTGCCATTTACTGTTCTCGCGTCATCAATACTATACCCGCCTGTTGTCCTACCGCCTCTGCTACGCGCCATAGCTAAACTACTACCACCGTACTATGCCGCCGAGGCACTACGCTCAATCGCATCAACCTTAAGCGCTAAACCACTCTTGAGTATACTGTTAACTCTTGCACCGCTAGCGGCCGCGTACGCCACACTCTATGTACCAGCGTCTCTCCTTGTACAGCAAGCCAGGAGAAGAGGAAGCTTAGAGTGAGAGGGTGAGAACATGAACATGACACGGCTGTGGTACTCCCTACGAGCCTCACTATGGCTCCACATGGTGAGGACAAAGAGGCTCGCTCCGAACATGCTCGACTACTCTATCAACATGTCGTTATGGGCTCTCATAAACGTCTTCATACTCTACGCGATATACGGCCCCGCGGAAGGCCGTCTCCTAGCATCGAGCGTTATACCATGGCTCTACTACACCATAGCACTCGCAACTACAGCCGGGTGGCTAACGCACTACACGGTGCTAGGCTTAACACCATACGAGCTAGCGGCAGGGCACAACCCCTTACTGACAATCGCTGGCAGGATAGTCACAAGTGTACTGCCCGCAACGCTCGCGTCACTCATAGTAATGGCGATAGTTAGGCCCATCATGAGCCCCTATGTCGTATTAGCTACGGCACTAGCCCTTCTACTTGGACACGCTTATGGCCTACTACTAGCCGCTCTAGGCGCGTCGATGGGCGTGCGAGGCACCATACTCGACATACTAGGCTACGCCTCAGGCCTCTTCGGCGGAATGATCATACCGCTACGCGACTATCCGCACATGTTCCAGGCGCTTGCATTCCTCATCCCACCAGCACCGATAGGCGAAATAGCACGGATGGCGCCCCACGCATACCAATCTCTAACTGTGATGCCATTCGAGGTGGCATTGTCATCCGCCCTAGCTTGGATCGCAATACTGTATATGCTAGCCGCATTAGCATCTAGGAGGACACTAGCAAAGATACGACGCGAAGGGCTAAGATCGGCGAGGCTATAACATCAGACCTTCCGGGCCGGACACGACAAACATGGATGATGAAGGCCGTGAGCGACGAGCCAATAGGCAATGACGAGTTCAAGACGGGCTGATGCGAAACTCATTACTCGCATCCTGCTTACAATGTATTGAAAAAAGACAACTAGACTGTCGGTTCTCAAGCCAGTAATACTGAGTTTACGACCTTAGGCTCCGGATATACCCAGCTCCTGACCCAGAACTCTATGGGGCTATAGGCTATGCTTACGGTGGCTCCAACGTTGTACGACACTATACTCGCCTCGTAGGTCCCGCTAGCCGCTACACTGTCTGTAGCCGATGCCACCAGCAAACTGGTCGTCTCGTCATACACGAGGGCCTGCATACTCGTCGAGTTCAGTCTAATAACGACGGTGTACGTAGCTCCTGTACTGTAAGTAACCACGCCCTGATCCCATGTCGTGACTAGCGTTCCACCAACAATCCTCACGATGTCACCGTTCCCGAATACAACAGCATAGCTGCCCGCTGCGTTTGGTGCGAGGGTCTCGGCCCCCGCAGGTACAAGCTCCACCGCCACATCGTATTCTGCTGCTCCACTCAATGGCACAATCACAGCCCTATACTCGAATCCATAGCTACCCGAAATACCGAACAAAGTGCCATTATAGAATCTGACGATGTCGCTGTCTGCCAGTGTCGTATTGACGACCGTAACCTCACTGTAGCCGCCCAACACTAGCTTTGAACAAGTGTAGCTGGTAGTGTTGTACACTTGCCATGGCGGACATGTGCCAGGCTCGACTCTCGTGTAGAGGAAGAACGTCCTGTACGGGTTGCTCTCATCCACCACGCTAACGCCGGACGGCGGCTGGGCAAGGTAATAGATGTATATGGTGGTGTTGCCGTTGGCCGGCAGGTATGGAACGCGGACCCACAACACTATCACTGGTACAGCGGGATCAGCCTTCTCAACCCAGAATGGTATCCTATTACCCTTGTCGTCTAACACGCGGATATCCTTCCCGAAGAGCGGCGACGAGAGGTAATCGCTTGTGATGTTATCCGCGCCTAGAACTATTCGGAGTGTATAGTTGTATATGTCGAACGCATTGGGGTTATTGATTACTACGCGTAGCCCGTGGAGCCACCCAACGACCCACGGGTATAGCGGTATCGCCTTCTCAACGTAAACTGTGTAGCTGCCATTGTAGCGTAGCAGGAGCACCTCCTTTAACGGCTGTATCAGTGTGCCTGCCTCACTCCAGTTGTAGACTCCCGCGACCCCATCAGCGTCCGAGTAGAGTACTACGCCTGGGTCGCCGGGTATGCCTGGTGCAAATCCAACGGTATAGTTCAGCTGGTAGCCGCCCACCACGCGGGGTAGGACATTGATAGATAGTAGTATGTCGCCCGCCCAGCTGAGCCATAGGGTTACATCCAGGAAGTTCTGATAAAGGCCATTACTGCTCTTCCAGTGGAGGACTTCAAAGCCCCCGCCCGAGTACCTGCTCAGCTGTATCTGTGCAGCATCCAAAGATGCGTGGTAGACGCCTACCGCCGTGTGATACCATCCTACGCTTACCGGCAACACAACATGCGGGATGAAGAGCACGTCGTTCGAGTTGCTAAGCTGCGTCCAGTAGCCGACGTAGTATACTATCTGCCAATCGGTAATAGAGGAGTTCATAACATCGACTTGGACTGTGGGGGGCGTATACCCGCTAGCAACACTTATCGAGCCATACACGTAACGCACTACACCATTAGCGTATAGTATTACTGCTTCGTTTGCCTCACCTATGGGTGTGTATATCACCCTCCAACCACGTATTGTGAGCGTGTATAGCGTCGCGTTCAGCCTTACAAGTAGACCCGCACCAATATCATCGCTGTAGCTCGTATTGAAGTAAACCTCCCACTCTACGGCATCAGCATCACCCAGACTCCTTATCCACGAGACGTCAGTCGCTACCCAAGGATCAGCAAAGTAGTTTAGATAGCCAGCTGCAGTTACCTGCCACGTGCCGGTATCATAGGCTACACCGAAGAATGGAAACGTTAGCCCCGCTGGAAGTGACGTAGTATCCACTATGCCTAGTATTGGGGCGTATAGTAGAGACGCGTCCGGCGTGGGTTTGTTGCTTGCCGCGTACACGTTACTCCAGGTGTTGACTGGGAGGATAGCTACCGTATAGTTCCACGTGTAACCGTGTATACTCGGCGGCTGTATATCGCTTAGGAAGCTGTACACGTATGGCAGGTTACTTGGAATGTCGATACGCGTCCTGAGGCTCATGTTGTATGCGGGGTTGCCGTAGTAGAGACCCAGGCGTAGCGTCTGGTAGGCGCCCAGATATGGAACCTTTACTAGCCACACTGCCCTCTGTGCAACCGGATCATACTCTATAGTGATGAAGGGTAGCAGCTCACCAGTATCGAGATCAACGAATATGATGTCACCCCCGTCGGGCCTGGCATGTGTAAATAGATGCTGGCGTACCGCGTCTGGCAGTATATCCGTCGTCACATTGATGAGCACGTTTGTCAGGTCGGTTACTACTTGCGACCCCCAGTTGCCGAACTGGATATCAATATAGTACTTCCAGCCTGCCAGCCAGGCAGGCGCTAATGATGGCGAGCTGCTTGCAAGACTGCTTATGGACGGTGTCGCCTCTAGGTCTGATACTGTAGTGTTGACGCGCACATCGCTATACACGTAGACCGAGAGAAGACTCGTATCGTAGTATGGCACAGCGTTTCCAAGGTTTATGCTGAGCCCATCCGCAACCTGGGCTGATACATCAGTCTCGTAGTTGGCTAGTGTCGCCTCATCGACCGGCTCTAGGGTGCCCGAGGGGGCCTCCAGCACGTAGTAGTATATCCACGAGCCGCTCTGGTAGTACGTTAGGCCTTGGGCCAGCACCACGGTATTGTTCCATAGCCTGGCGAGACCAACTGGGTAGAACCCCTCTGGATGGCTTATGGGGCCCCCGGCAGCGAATATCGTGAAGTTGCGTAGTTGGCCTGCTTTGCACGTCAGCGGGAACACTATGACCATGTAGTTGGGGGCTACTTGCGTCACGTTCACAGGAACCCACACGTTGTTATCCTCGTCCAGGATGCGGACGCCTAGAGGGTGTACCAGGTAATCGATGCCAAGCTGTGTAAAGTTCACTGTGACGAGTGTTGGCCACTCGAGCCTATCATACAGACACTCTATTCGCAATGGTATGCCGTATACCCACGTGACCTCGTCGAACGGCACAGTTGTTAGTGTAGCCGTCGTACCGCCCGTTACGACGCCCGTCGAGACCTGCTGCACTATGACAGTTGTCCCACCCACTTGCGGCGTTATTACAGTTGTTACTGGCGAGCCCCCTGCGAGCACCATCATAGCCTCAGCGGCCACACTGTAAACCTTGAAGTCCAGGGGGAGCGGCCCAACACTCACGACAAGAGTATCACCAGGGGCTATTGTCGCTGGTAACGAGGCTAGGCTCTCCTCACCCCCCTCCGCCAGAACCAGGGTAATGTTAACATCGGGTGTTATGCTAGCAAATTCCTGGATGAGCTGCACAAGATGCTCAAATACCGGTGCGTCTGTATCAGTCAAGTTGCCTATGATTACGAAATCGAAAGTAATGTTTGCCTTTATGTAGCCATATTCTAGTATCAAGTTTGCTATCGATACTGGCATATTACCCATATTTTTTACATAAATGTTTAATATTATACCGTTTGTCGTGATACTCGTGTTGTAGTAGAGTAGCGTTGCACGTACAATACTACGCATCTCTTCGGCAAGACGTGCTGCCTCCATTTGCGCCTGGTATACTCTCTGTTGTGCTTGCATGAACGTAGCGTATATCATCACGGTCCCGACGAACATCAATAGTAGTATGAGCGACGCTACGATACCGCTCACGCTACGTAACTGTGCCACCTTCATACCCGTAGATGCTAGGCTTGTCACACCACTAGGCTAATAAAGCTAGAGACGAGGCCTCGGGGCCAGGCTGACAACATCACTGGTCAGCGTGGGCGACAGCTCCTCACCGGCCAGCTAAGGGGCATACCACCTGAGGGAATTCAAGGGTGTCGCATTATCATCTCTGTTAAAGACTCGTCAAGCTCTAACGACACACGACAATTGTTCTAGATTAATCCAAAGATAGGTCGAAGGTGGGGTCGGGGGTCCCTCGCTCGCTCATCGGAAGCCTCGCTTACCCTGGGGCTAACTCCTCACACCCCTACCACTGCATTCAAAGACCTGCAACGGAAAAGGGGTATATCTGATCTGCTTCCGCCGCCCGCTGGTTGATATCCACTACCACATATGCAGCGCACGTCAAGAATAGTTTGAAGGACGGCATAAACATGCCCGCAGCTTGTTGACGTGGTAAAAATGAGCGCTAGAGAGCTGCTTTGATGCGCGGCGCTTGTCTCTTTAGCTCGTAGCGTATGCGGCCTAGAATTGCGCTCTTTTCGGCGACAACCGCTACGACTGCATCACCAATATCATACACGAGCATTATACCGTTCTCGTACTCGCCGGTTATCAGTTCGTTTTTCCCTAGCCTTAGCTCCTCTCCTAATCTCTCGCTTGCACCGTATACGGTCATCACCATCGCTGCCAAAGCCTCGAGATCCAAGCCGCCTACAGGTACAACAGCGTCGATGACGAAACCGTCCTTTGATACAACCGCGATGCCCCTAACTCCTTCAATACGTGCGAAGTCACTTAGTACACGTCTCAGGGGCGACTCGGCCATAGATTCGTCCCGATACTAGCCACTTATTCTGGATACAAAAACGTTAATCCCGTAGAATGAGCGGCTAAACGGATGGCTATGAAGAATACTCCCCAGGCTGATACGCGTGATGAAAATTCCTTTAGCTGAGCTTTAGTCTTCAAGCGCTGATATAAATCTTAGTATGTCGGTTCTGGTCACTATTCCCTTCAGCTTACCCATAGCGTCTAGCACTACCAGTCGCCCTATCCGATACTTCTGCATGAGGCGTATCGCGTCAAGTATGTCTTGGTCCTCTCTTACAGTTACAACTTCTTTGCTCATATACTCTTCTACCTTGGCATCAAGTCTTCCCTCGGCAACAGCCTTCGCGATATCTGCGAGCGTTATTATGCCGATAAGTCGGCCCTCATCGTCGATTACGGGGGCACCACGGATCATCTTCTCACTTAATATTTTAGCTGCTTCTCGTATACTCATGTTAGGCTTAAGTGTTATCAGTTGCTTAGAGGCTATCGATCCTACACTCTCTCGTGGTATGCTTGTCACCCTCCTAACGTTAACGCTAACCTGCTTAGTGTATCTGTCGATATACACCACGATACCCTCTATTACCAGGCGTGTGTAGGGCATAGGTCCTATCTTTATACGATCACCGGGCTCAAGACCCTCGATATCGCCTTGAACTCTTAGTATTGCGCGTATACCCTCCGGGTTTAGAACGTCTATAAGCTCAACACTCGTTACCACTAGGTTGAGCAGCTGGCCGTCTTTGCGTACTGGCACGGGTACCTCGGTGGCCGCAAATCCCCTCAACACCTCGTACGCCTTTAGAGTTGGCATGTAGCCTCCACTTGGCCCGGTCTTTGACTCGACGAGCCCCAAGCTCTTCAAACCAGCAATTATATTACGCACTGTGCCTTCGTCTTTACCGACTAGCTCTGCAATTTCCTTGCTTTTTACAAGCCTACGGTGTTTATCGTAGAGCTTCACAAGAGCTTCTAGTATCTCTCTTTGAGCGGATGATAGTTTATACACTGCCAGATTCCCGCGCGGTGTTAAGCCAAGATAAGAGAATTTTATGAGTTTCCGCATGATCGTACTGTGCATACCTTAGGTCGGTGAAGGGGGGTTTCGTCACCATCTCGGCGAGGGAACGTATCCGGACAGATCCTCATCCCTCTGTCCACTCGCGCTTCGCTTCATGTTTGGTAAATCTGGATGAAATTAAGCCTTCTCCATCTAGCGTTGATCCATCTGAGTGCCTCGACCGCCTCGCTCTCGTTGCTCGATGCTATGCCCAGGTATGTTACGGGTTCACCAGGACGCCTACGACCTTTGTGAATATAGATTGATACTCCTCTCAGCCCGCTCCACGTTTCTAAGGCCTGCCGTGCTATCTCTTCCAACTCGCGCCTGGCGAGCTCCTCATCCACCACATTAATGTGAATGCCCGTCTGCCCTTCTACACGACCAACATACAGCAACACTACACTAACGTCGTCGCCACAATTCCATAACTGAGCGGCAAGCGCATCGAGAGACGCTAGAGTAGTGACAATGGCCGCGTTGATACAGGGAGTCAACCTCACCCACCACTGTTCCCCGTCGCAGGGTGTGCCGAGTTTAACGCCGTTGTTGGAAACGTAGAAACTTGTTATTAGGAGTTTAGGTTGACCTAAAATTTCAGGCGAGGTAGTAGATTGGGTGAGAAGGTGTGACGTGGCTTCGCATAGAGGGTCTAGAGGTTGAGGTTAACCAGCTTAAGATACTCCATGGAGTCACGCTTAGCATTGATGCTGGCAAAGTGGTGTACCTAATGGGGCCTAACGGGGCAGGCAAGTCTACACTGATATACACGTCCATTGGATGGGAGGGTTACAAGGTTACACGCGGTAAGATCCTCCTGGACGACACTGATGTGACGAGCTGGCCTCCCGAGAGAAGAGCGAAAGCAGGCCTAGCCGCCGCTCTACAGTCACCACCCCAACTTGAGGGTGTCCGCGTAGGCTTGCTGCTAACCAAGCTCGTTGAGAGATACTGGCGCGTCTCGAGCATCGAAGCCATCAAGCTGATGAACAAGTTCCTCTCACTGGTAGGCTTGCCGGGTAGGGTACTGGAGAGGGAGTTTCACGTAGGGTTCAGCGGCGGCGAGAGGAAGAAACTCGAGATGGTAAAGGTTCTCGCTATGAAACCGCGCGTAGCGCTGCTCGACGAGCCTGATAGCGGTGTGGATGTAGACTCGCTGAAAGGCATAGGCGAGGCGATCAAGATGATGCGCGATGAGCTGGGCACTGCCGTCCTCGTAGTGACTCACATGGCGAGGCTTAGCAAGATAGTACCGCCGGATCAGACGTACGTGATGCTAGGCGGTAGGATTGTTGCAAGTGGTGGCCCCGAGCTTGTCCGCGAGATAGAGGAGAAGGGATACTCTGCCTTCAAGAGGTGATAGTCATGACCAGGCTATCTGAGATTCTCGGGTTCTCGAAGCGCGACCTAGAGGAGTATGCTAGGAGGCGCGGAGAACCTGAGTGGCTCGTAAGGAGGCGGCTTGAGGCGTACGACGCTCTGGAGAGGTTGCCGCCAGACCCGCTGATAGACGAGTATGTAAAGCAGCTCGACCTCGACGCTATCTTCGGATTCGGTGGTGGGCCGGATATCGAGGTGCCAAAGGAGTACTGGGACCTGGCTATTAAGAGGCTCGGCATTAAACCCGAGGAGCTTGAGGCTCTGACAGGCCTCGCTGTGACTATTGACAATCGTGTGGTTGAAGCACAGCTTCGCGCACTCCAGGAGAAGGGCGTTATACTAGAGCCGATGGACGAGGCTGTGAAGAAGTACGACTGGCTGAAGGACTACATGCTCCGCATAATGCGCCCTGATAACAGGCACGCAGCATACCATATAATGCTGTGGGCGGGCGGCGTCTTCGTCTACGTACCGAAGGGTGTGAAGATAGAGTCTCCGCTCTACGGTGTCTTCCTGATAAGCGGCGAGGGCTTCAAGCAGACCGAGCATACGCTGATCATAGTCGAGGATGGTGCAAGTCTCACCTGGGTCGAGGGGTGCACGGCGCCCGTCCGTGCGAAGTTCAGCGTGCATCTAGGTGGCCTGGAGGCGCACGTAGGGCGCAATGCCAGGCTTAGCCTCTATAGCGTCCAGAACTGGGCAGGGCCGGTACACCACCGGCCCGTCAAGAGGCTCAGAGTGCTGGAGGGCGGAAAGCTAGAAGCCACGCCGATATCCTTTGGCGGCGCAAGCATAGTCGTTGACGAGACTGCGACCCTCCTTGGACGCGGAGCCTCCGCAAAGATACAGGGTGTTGGACTACTACGCGGCGAGACCTGGGCCGAGACAAGACTCACTATTATCCACGATGCACCGGATACCCGGAGCGAGCTGCTATCCAGAGTTGTCGTGAAGGACCGAGCACGAGACCGGTTCATCGGGCGTTTGGTTGCGAAGAAAACCGCCAGAGGAGCAACCGGCCACATGGCATGCAATACCCTGCTGCTCAGCAGTGAGGCAAAGAGCGAGACACTACCAGCCCTCCACTCCGAAATCGATGACGTGAGCTTCGGCCACGAGGCGAGCGTCGGTAGATTGTCAGCCGAGAAGCTCTACTATCTGCGAGCCATGGGCTTCGAGGAAGACGAGGCAACGTCGCTGCTAATCCAGGGCTTCTTCGAGCCAGTCTTCGCCGGCCTACCGTTCGATCTTGCCGTTGAAGTTAGGAAGATCGTCGAGCTTGCCCTACGCGGACACTAACGTACAGCCCCGAGACCCCCATTTAAACGTGGGATGAGCGTGGGGTTGCGCTGGGGCCCACACCGATGTGTGGCATTGCCGGCGTTATTTTCAGGGAAGGGTACGGACCGGTAGGCAAAGTGCTTGTCGCGATGCTATCGGCGTTACAACACCGTGGTTTTGACAGCGCCGGCGTCGCGGTCTACAACTGCCTGGGTTTTGGGGACGGAGACACGTACATCGTTAGGACTCTGACCGCTGATGTGCTAGGCGCGCTCGGCAAGGTGGCATCCGCGCTCGGAGAGATAGGAGCGAACATAAGAAGTGTTGAGATGAAACCGCTGCACGGTGTCAGCTTTGACCGCTTTGTTGTAAAGTATCGCGGCGATCTACGCGACCTTATAGACGTGATAAACAAGACCGGCGTTGCCCGCGTCATTAGCATAGGCAGATGCGTAGAGATTTTCAAGATGACTGGCAAGGTTGGCGATCTCGAGGAGTCTTTCAACGTATCCAGGCTGGAGGGTAGCCACGGCATCGGCCATGTACGCTTTTCCACAGAGTCGGGAGTAGACTTGTTCCGCGCCCACCCCTTCCAGTCCACCATAAACCCGGATGTCACTGTGGTACACAATGGCCAAATAACCAACTATTGGAAGATGAGAGCGTTCCTAGAGAGGCAGGGTGTCAACTTCATAACTGACAACGACTCCGAGCTAATAGTCCATTACATTGCGTGGCTCTTGGAGCAGGGGTTTAGCCTAGAAGAGGCGCTCAAGAGGAGTGTACGCGATCTTGACGGCCCCTTCGCATATATTGTGGCAACGCCCGATGCTATTGGCATCGCACGTGATCGTCTGGGCCTCCGCCCATTGATAGCCGCGGAGTCTGTCGACGGCGAGGTTATAATCGCGGCCTCGGAGGAGGCGGCCTTGCACGCCGCCTCTAAGCTCCTGGGCGTCAGGTTCAACACAAGGTATCTGAGGCCGGGGCAGGTGATGGTATGGCGGGTAAGACGGTAAGGATACACGCGGGGGGTAAAGCTCCCCGCGAGGTCAACAGAGAGGTAAAGCGGGCTGTCGAGAGCGGCGCCTCCAGGATAATTGTAGAGGATCCTGGAGGCATCCATTATCTCGCCGTCGGGCTAGAGGCGTCCGTCGAGATAGTCGTGAGAGGCTCCGTGGGATACTTCGTTGGCGGTCTGGCACATGGACCTAGGATAGTCGTCGAGGGCAATGCGGGTTGGTTCCCTGGCGACAACATGACATCTGGAGAAGTGATAGTCGAGGGCGATACTGGCAATGGTGCTGGCCAGTACCTGTTCGGCGGGACTGTCGTCATTAAAGGCGATGCTGGCGACCGTGTTGCCGCGCTCGCCAAGAGAGGTTTCGTGATAATCGGCGGGGACGTGGGCCTCGCCGCAGGCCTCTACATGATGGGCGGCACGCTAGTCATACTCGGCAACGCTGGACCTGCCACCGGAGAGATGATCATAGGCGGCACGATATACGTAGGTGGTGACGTCGAGAGCCTCGGAAAGAATGCAAAGCTCGCCGAGGCTAGTGCCGAGGAGGTAGAGCAGATCAACCAGATACTCGCAAGGTATGGACTCAGAGGTAAGAGTAGCTATTACAAAGTGACTCCAATATCCAGGAGGCCCGCCTATCAGCCGCCAAAGCGCCTACCAACCAAACCCCTTGTGCCAAAGTTCCGGGTTGAAGTCGAACCCTTGGCATGCATAGGGTGTGGAGCATGCGTCCAATGGTGCCCCAAGAAGGTTCTAGAGCTACGCGAGGTTAATGGTCGTAAGGTGGCGGTACCCGTCCGCGTGGTAGAGTGTGTTGGTTGCTTCTCATGTGTCAAAGTGTGTCCAACTGGTGCTGTCCGGGTATACCCGCTACCGGAGCTCAAGCGCGGCGTTTGGACAAGTTCGATACTAAACTACCACCAGGAGGCAATGTCCACTGGCATACCGCCTGTTCGCGGCACCGGCGCACGAGAGATTAGGCTACCGAGTCTTGACGACCTGGTTATACTGCCAGGTCAGTTATCTAGACCGCCGATAGACCCATACAGAGAGCCTTGTGACACCGAAGTTGTACTTGGTGCTAGGTTCGCGGAGAGACCGCTGAGGCTCAAAGCACCAATAATCATCGGTGCCATGAGCTTCGGTAGTATAAGCAAAGAGGCAAAGATAGCGATCGCAAAGGCGGCTGCAAAGCTAGGCATAGCCGTAAACACCGGCGAGGGTGGCATGCTACCAGAAGAGAGGCAAATCGCACCCATACTGATCGCGCAGTACGCTAGTGGAAGGTTCGGAGTCTCAGCAAGGTACCTCAAATCAGCCGATGCTATCGAGATCAAGATTGGACAAGGAGCCAAGCCTGGACAAGGCGGTCTTCTGCTTGGCGAGAAGGTGACCGAGGAGATAGCCCGGATCCGCGGCATACCTGTAGGCGCCGACGCAGTTAGCCCTGCCCGTCACCTCGACATCGTCGGCCCCGAGGACCTGAAGATGAAGATAGAGGAGCTGAGAGAGGCTACAGATTGGAAAATACCGATAGCTGTCAAGATAGCTGCGGGCAGGGTCGAGGATGACGTGAAGATAGTTGCAAAAGCTGGCGCAGACATAGTCGTTATTGACGCTAAGCCCGCTGGTACCGGCGCCTCACCCCACATAGTCACCGAGCACGCCGGCTACCCCCTGATGGCTGCCGTGGTTGCCGCGGATAGGGCACTCAGAGAGATAGGCCTACGCGACGAGGTGAACATTGTCGTCTCCGGCGGTGTCAGGCATGGAGCAGATATCGCAAAGCTACTAGCACTTGGAGCCGACGCCGTCGCTATAGGAACAGCCGCGCTCATAGGCATCGGTTGCACGCTCTGTGGACTATGCCACACCGGCAGATGCCCAGCTGGCATAGCGACGCAAGACCCGAAGCTCAGGAAGCGTCTGAACGTCGAAATGGCAGCTAAGAAGCTCGAGAACCTTCTAAAGTCCATGATAAAGGAGATGTGTATGCTAGCACAGCTGGCTGGCAAAACAAGCCCGCTAAACCTCGAGAAGGAGGATTTGCGTGCATTGAGCGTAGAGGCTTCAATGATAACAGGCGTCAAGCTGGTAGGGCTTGAGAGGCCCGTTACTCCACGCGACCTTGACGGACTGTAATTGCCCCGGCTTTTGTATACCTCCACAATTGTCTCTTAGAGTGGGTGTCGTGTTGTCGGTAAGGGAGTTTGCTAAAGACGGTTTTCTAGATGCAACGCCATACCCGCTACCAAAGAGGCATCCTGGAATAACCTACCTTGATCTTAACGAGTGCCCATTTGAGCCGCCAGCGTTTGTCCAGGAGGCGGTTTGTAAAGCAGCACGCCGGGGCAACCGGTATCCCACGCTAGATGATTATTACACGGTAGAGAGGCTGATTGCCGACTACGCTGGTCTAGAGCCAGACTATGTAGTGCTGACCGCGGGTGGCGACGAAGCCCTCAGAGCCATATTTGATGTGTTCGTCGGCCCCGGTGACAGAGTGGTACTTCTTGAGCCCGGCTTTGCAATGACGAGATTCTATACGATCGTGAGGGGTGGCGTGTACCAAGCGGTGAAGCTTAGGGAGGAGGGACGACGATTCCTGCTCGACGAGAATGAACTACTCGAGGTGGCAAGCGGCGCACGCATGATCGTGATCGAGAATCCCCATAATCCAACGGGTAGCCTACTAGCTAACGAGGAACTAGCTATTCGTCTCTTAGACGAGACTGATGCGATAGTAGTATTTGACGAGGCTTATTACGAGTTCGCTGGACTAAGCATAGCCAGGTTGACACAGCGCTACGACAGGCTGATAGTAGTACGCACCCTGAGCAAAGCCTTCTGTCTTGCTGGCTATCGCGTAGGATATATCCTCGCTCATCCAACGGCTTCGGAGCTTCTCCGCAAAGCATTAACACCATTCAACCTTAGCGTGGTTCAGCTTGCAGCTGCTCAAGCTGCCCTAGAGAATAGGGACTACGTTGAGAAGGTCATAGCTCACGTTAATAGCGAGAAGGATAGGATGACCAAGAGGCTTGAGGAGCTGGGCCTACGCGTGTATGAAAGCTACACGAACTTCCTCCTAGTGAAGACGGGCGTACCTGACATTCACGAACTTCTAGCCAAGCATGGCGTGGTTGTAAAGCAGATTAAGAGTCTAGGTAGCGACTACATTCGCGTAACAATAGGCACACGCGAGGAGAACGACAAGTTCATACACGCAATTGAGCAAGCAGTTGCCTCTGTTACACGCTAACACGTTTTCCAACCGAACATATGTTCGGCTAAAACGACACAAGCACTAAGAGTAGTCGACACACCCTTTACACTCTCCAAAGGGTTTATGCCATGCCGCGTGTAAGCATAGAGCACGTAATTGATATGGACTACGAGGGCGTAACGAAGGTGCTAACAAGTTTCGTACGCGGCATTGTATCTAAGAGTGGACTGAGAGGCGCGGTTGTCGGCGTTAGCGGAGGCGTTGACTCGGCAACGACACTGGCTCTTCTAGTTAACGCGCTTGGCTCAAACCGAGTTATTGCGCTAATCATGCCCGATTCACGCGTAACTCCCGACGATGATGTCAATGATGCTATAGGCCTCGTAAAGTCGTTTGGGGTAGACTATCGAGTGTACAGGATAGACTCTATAGTGGATAGTTATACGGCAGTGACCGGTGGAGGCAGCAAGAAGAGCATTGGCAACTTGCGCGCTCGTATTCGTATGACTCTACTCTACTTTACCGCCAACGAGGAAAACATGCTAGTAGCCGGTACCGGCGACCGTAGCGAGATACTCATAGGCTACTTCACGAAGTATGGTGATGGAGCCGCAGACTTCATGCCCATAGCGACACTATACAAGACGCAGGTTAGGAGGCTAGCTGTCCATCTAGGTGTTCCGAGGAAGATTGCTGAGAAGCCTAGCGCGCCTAGACTGTGGGAGGGTCACGTGGCTGAAGAGGAGCTTGGCGTCAAGTACGAGGATATTGACGTGACACTCTTCTCACTTGTTGATCTAGGCTTGACGCCGAAGAAGGTCGTAGACGTGACCGGGCTTAGTGATGGTGTGGTCGAGCGTGTAGTCGAGCTTATGAACGCGGCGCGCCACAAACAGCTGGAGCTTCCAAGCCCAAGTCTCGAGAGCATCTATGCATACTGGCCCGGCTTCGAGAATGCACGTAAAACTCTAGGTGGTTAACCCCCTTCTGCTCTTTTCTAACCAGTAGCGTAGAGACTCTGCGTGCCACTTGAAGCCCTCTGCTTCTGCAAGCGCTATTGCTGCTTCTACTAGCTGGGGGTGCACTAGGCGGCCCGACACCACTACACTAACTTTGACGAAGTCGAGTGGTGTTAACCCTCCACGTACTCTCGCGTAGCCGCCAGTGGGTAGCACGTGGCTTGGTCCCGCCGAGTAGTCGGTTAACGCGGTAGGGATACCAATGCTAACGATGCCAGCGTTTCTTATCCTTGCTGCGAGTTTCTCGGCACCATCGGCCTCGATGTAGAGGTGTTCTGGTGCAAACTTTTCGACTATCTTAACTCCTTTCTCCAACGTGTCAACTTTTACTATGATTGCGCGGCCCATGTTCTCGCTCTTCACGTGCTTCTCTAGCAGGAGCTGGACAGCTTCAACAAGCCACGGGGAGTTGGTGACTAGCAATGCTGTCGAGAAGGGACCATGCTCCAGCTGCGACAACATCTCTAGTGCGATGCTCCTCGCGTCAGCCTTTCCATCAGCTATCACCGCTACCTCGCTAGGCCCTGCTACCATGTCTATACCTACACGGTGAGACACAAGTAGCTTAGCAGCCTCAACATATGGGCTGCCCGGCCCGACTATCTTGTCCACAGGTTCTAGCACACCTTTCAAACCGTAGGCTAGCGCTGCAATCGCCTGTGCCCCGCCTGCAACAAGGATCTCAGTAGCGCCTGCCAGCACTGCTGCAGCCACAGCGAGGGGGTTCGGCAGTCCGGCGTTGTCCCCCTCCCTCATAGGCGGCGTGGCGACCACTATACGCTCGACGCCTGCCACCCTCGCCGGCACGACTGTCATTACAGCCGAGGATGGGTATGGATGCTCGCCTCCAGGCACATAAGCGCCTACACTCTGAAGCGGGCGTATCAGAGGCTTGAACGTTATGCCCATTCGGGCAAAGCTTCTAGGCGTGCTTAGCAACTCCTCATACAGCCGCATGTGGAACGCATAGACAGCGTCAATGGCCCTCTTGAGCGCATCTAGAATCCTAGCTTCGACCTTCTTGACTATCTCCCATGCCTCCAGCGCATCTATGACTACGAACTTGGGTTCAACCTTGTCAAACTTCCTGCTATACTCGCGTAGGGCTTCTAGACCCTTCTCCGCCACGTCACGCACAATCGGGCGAACCTTCTCAACATACTCTTCAATGTTGTACGGTCGGCGCAGTAACTCTGGCAGACGCGGATCGTCAAAACTCGTGACTACGAGTTCTCCCATAGCCGGTGCCCGTGAACGCCACTAAAGGCTAGGCGTTAAAACAACGCTACTTTGTGCTAGGTTGTACACCCTTGCCTTTCAGTTTCCTAGCCCACTTCTCGAGTACTAGACACGCGCATAAGCTACCACACATAGTGCATGATGGTAGGTTTGTTCCGAACTGGGTGTGTATCTTCCAGGCGCGCTCGGGGTCCAGGCTATTGTCTATCATTGTCCTCCAGTCCAGCCTAGCCCTAGCCTCTGCGACGAGCCGATCCCAAGCAGCAGCCTTCTCGCCAAGCTTGACTATGTCACCCGCATGGGCCGCTATGCGAGCCGCTATGAGGCCCTCCTTCACCTGCTCGGGAGTCGGCAGTGAGAGGTGCTCAGCCGGAGTCACATAACAGATGAAGTCTGCGCCAGCTGCAGCTGCAAGCGCTGCGCCTATCGCGGACCCTATATGGTCGTAGCCCGGCGCTACATCAGTCACAAGCGGGCCTAACACGTAGTACGGCGCGCCTCTGGTCACAGCCTTCATCAGCTTGACATCCTCGACAACCCGGTCTAGAGGGACATGGCCAGGCCCCTCCACCATCACCATTACGCCCGCCTGCCTAGCTTTCTCCACAAGCCTGGCGTTGTTCACGAGCTCGGCTATCTGTAACTGGTCATGCGCGTCATGGATGGCACCGGGCCGGAGGCTGTCACCCAGGCTTATAGTCGCATCATACTCTGCGAAGAGCTCTAGAATATAGTCGAAGTTCTTCCAGTATGGATTCTCGCTGCCCGTCTCGAGCATCCAGGCTGCCAGTAGCGCACCGCCCCTACTGACTATCGGTTGTATCCGGTTGCTCTTCACAGCCTTTTCTGCAAGCTCCCTCGTGATAGCCGCGTGTATAGTCATGAAGTCTACTCCATCCTTCAGATGACGCTCCACAACCTTGATGAAATGGTCCTCGTCGGGAAGCCCCTTACCCTTGGCAACGGTCTCCATCCAAGCCTGGTATGTGGGGACTGTGCCCACTGGCAACGGAGCAGACTCTCGAAGTATCAGACGCCTAATCTCGTCCAGATCACCGCCAATACTGAGATCCATTATAGCATCAGCACCGTACTGCTTTGCGATCCTAACCTTCTCCAACTCCATATCTATGTTGACAACGTGCGTGCTCGTACCAACATTCACGTTAACCTTTGTACGGAGCCCCTCACCTATGCCAAGAGGCTTAACACCTTCACGCTTAACATTACGGACGATAATTACGCGACCCTCAGCCACCCTATGCCTAAGCTTATTGACGTCAACTCCCTCTTCACGAGCGACGATTTCTAACTCGGGTGGCGTCCCACCACTTCGCGCTATCCGCATTAAAGTAGTCATCTTTTAACCAACCCGGAAAAGAAGGTTCGCCGATGGGCACTGATAGAGTTTCCACTTGACCCACCCGCAGAGCAACCATAACCACAATCATCGTCTCTAACATCACATGGTGCCACAACTCTTATTAAACCTTTGCTGTTTGTTTGTCTTGTAACGGTGGGTGGCGGGGTAGGGGAGCGGGGTAGGGTAGCCTGGTAGCCCGCGGGGCTCATAACCCCGAGATCGGTGGTTCAAATCCACCCCCCGCTACCAACGCGGGCCCCGCCGCCACATTCTCCTTGTCATCCTCCCTTCACAACACCCATTCCAGATCTAGCCGGACACGTCACTCTATCGGGAGACTACCCTAACACATGTTTACAAAAACCCATCATAACGAGAGATGAGAGAGATAAGAGGCACCTACTCATGCTGAAATTGGATCCTAAACATAAACCGTTACTCGTTTCTACGCTACAGCCTTTACTCTTAGTTGGGATGAGGAGGCCCCTACTAGCGGGGGTTCCCACGCAGACCTGGTGACGAAGGTCCCATTCTCCGACCGTACATTCCTAGAGTCTCACAGGTATACCTTTTGACGCCAGGTAGTCTTTCACCTGCCTTATGGTCAGTATCCTAAAGTGGAATACTGATGCAGCGAGGACTGCAGATGCTTTCCCGTACACCACAGCCTCCCAGAAGTGTTCTAGCTTTCCAGCTCCTCCGCTGGCTATCACCGGCACGGGAACCTTCTCGGCTATAGCCCTTGTAAGCTGGATGTCGTATCCTTGCTTTGTGCCATCCATGTCTATGCTTGTCAATAGTATCTCACCTGCACCTCTCCTTACAGCCTCGATAGCCCACTCTACCGCGTCAAGTCCTGTTGGTACTTTACCCGCTGAGACGTAGACTTCCCATTTCTGTGGACCCACCCTCTTAGCGTCAATAGCTACGACTACAGCTTGGCTGCCATACTCGCGAGCAGCCTGGGTTATGAGGTCGGGGTTCCTGACTGCCGCTGTGTTTATCGAGACTTTGTCTGCACCGCTATCCATTAGTTTCTCGAAGTCCTTGAGGCTACGGACACCTCCGCCGACCGTGAGGGGTATGGATAGTACGCTTGCCGTGTCACGAACCACGTTGATGAGGGTCTCTCTGCCCTCAGGTGTTGCAGAGATGTCCAGGAATACTATCTCGTCTGCTCCTTCCTCCTCATACCTAGCTGCGAGCTCCACTGGATCGCCGGCGTCACGTAGGTTCTCGAAGCGCACGCCCTTAACCACGCGTCCATCCTTGACATCGAGGCACGGGATTATCCTGATAGCCTCCACTGTTCACACCCTCGCTGCGAGAACAGAGGCCTCGACCACATCTAAGAGTCCTGCGTGGAACGCCATCCCCAGTATAGCCGCGTCTACTCCCAGCTCTGCTAAACCTAGTATGTCGTCGATTGTCGCGATGCCCCCCGCGTACTGGAGCCCATAGGGCCATACTCCTCTGAGCCACGCTACACGCTCCAGGTCCGCGCCTGTCAACTTGCCCTCGCGTTCGACACTCGTGTATAGTATCTGCCGGACGCCAAGCCCATATACGAGGTCTAGCATGTCTCGTAGGCTCTTAGCTTCCTTCCGCCAGCCCTCAATGACAACCATACCCCATTTCGCGTCTAGAGCCGCTACTATCCGATCGCCGCCATATTCTTCTACGACGTCTTCAACCAGGCGAGGGTTGCGATGCACTAGTGTCCCTATCACAACCCTCTCCACACCAATCTTGTCGAGGAGGAGCTCGACATGCTCCTTTGCGCGTATCCCGCCTCCATATTGCACGTGGAACCCCATCCTAACGAGGCTCTCTGCTATCCCCACATTGACTGGTTTCCCAGCCTCAGCACCGTCAAGGTCAACCACGTGTAGCCACTCGACCCCCTTCTCCCACAACCTCTTGGCAACTTCCAACGGAGAGCCGACAACAAGACCCGTACCTTTCACGCCCTCAACGCGTTTGACTACACGCCCCGCTTCTAGGTCGAGCGAGGGCATAACGAGCAGAGCGGATCACCTCGTAACCTTCTCTATAGGCACGACGACTATGTCGCGCGCACCTCTCTCTTTAGCCGCGAGTATAGTCTCGGGCAACTCATCCTCATCGACAACAATCATCACCTCTACCATGGGCTCTGGCGTTCTCTCTATGCGAGCCACAGTCGGCCCAGCCATTGCGGGCAGAACCTCGAGTACCCTGCTGAGGAGCCTCTCGGGCACATTCATCAGCACAAGCTTCTTCTTCTGCGCCTCTAGTACACTACGTATCAACTCTACTATGCTAGTCACGAGGCGCGCCTTGGGCCCCTGTAAGCTCTTCTTGCAGGCTATGAGGCGCGCGCTTGTCTCCATCACTGTAGCTATGGGGCGCAACTTGTGTATCGCAAGCGTGGTGCCCGTGCTAACAACATCTAGTATAGCATCGGCGGCCCCAAGCAGCGGCATGACTTCTGTGGAGCCGCTCACTCTTACTATCCTCGCCCTGATGCCCTTCTCCTCGAAGAACTTTCTCGCGATATTCACGTACTTCGTCGCTACGCGCACACCGTCCGGTAGATCCTCGACGCGTTCGTAGCCGCTACTCTCTGGGACCGCGACTACTAGACGAGCCCTGCCGAAGCCCAGGTCCTCAAAAACCTCTACATCAGCGTCATACTCCTTCACGAAATCGAGCCCGGTTATCCCTAGGTCCGCGGCACAACTCTCCACGACTGATGGGATGTCCTCCGCTCTAAGCCTCACCAACGTAACCCAATCGAGCTTCGTGGGCAACATGAGTGCACGATCGTCGGTATAAAGCGGCTTTATGCCAGCAGCTTCAAGGAGCTTTAGCGTCGGTTCTAGCAAGCGCCCCTTACTGGGTATCGCGAAGCGTATCGTGACCACGCTATTCCCACCCGCAGGGCTAAGGTTTATAGCTCACCGTTATAATGCCTTTTTAAGCCCGGAGCAGGTCGGTACCATGTCTGCCTCTACACAGCAGAGTAGCACTAGGGTAGTGCGCCGCACCCCCGTTATAGAGCCGCCGGAGCCCTCCTACCGCATTGAGAACATCGTTGCAACCGTCACGCTTGACCAGAATCTCGACCTGTATGCCATCGAGACCAGCATACCGAATGTAGAGTATAACCCGGAGCAGTTCCCTGGCCTAGTGTTCCGCCTCGAGGAGCCCAAGGTAACGGCACTGATATTCAAGTCTGGCAAGATGGTTGTCACCGGCGCCAAGAGTACACAGCAGCTGATCGAAGCCGTTAAGAAGATAATAAGGGAGCTCAAGAGGCACGGTATCGTGATAGTGGGTAGGCCCAAGGTACAGATACAGAACATAGTGGCCTCGGCCAACCTCAACGTATGCGTCGATCTAGAGAAGGCTGCGTTGACCCTCGAGAACAGCATGTATGAGCCCGAGCAGTTCCCTGGCCTAATCTACCGCATGCAGAACCCGCGCGTCGTGCTACTCATATTCAGCTCCGGCAAGATGGTCATTACGGGCGCCAAGCGCGAGGAGGAGGTCAAGGAGGCTGTGTACAACATTCGCGACACGCTAGCCAAGATGAGAGCGCTGAGACCCTGCCCATCCGAGTAACCCGCCAGCCTCCTCCGGCGCTAGTATCTCCTCGAGCTCGCCCAGCTCGGGGAACTCTAACACACCTAGACCCTCAGCTATAACGAACGGCTTCATCTTATGCAGGTCCACCTCTTTTCTCAGTATGGGCGATAGGTACGTCTCCGGCATTGTAGAGACTGTTGTACCCGTCTGGTAGACGCCCGTCGCCGGCAGAACTATGAGTGTCGCGCCGGTCGGCTCGTGGCGCCCCACGAGGAAGCATGGGGCTTTTGCCACGTATCCTACCTTGTCCTTCAACGATATACTGGGGTGCTCGTGGCCCATGATTATGATTCTCGGCTTTACTCCCTCCGGGAGCTGCTTGTGCCCGTGGATGAATACTATACCGTCTATCTCAAGATGCCCCTTTACAACTTCAACGTCATAGTCCTTCGCCACAACCACTAGGTAACTATCGTGGTTGCCCTTGACGATCTTTACCTCTACACCCTTCTGCTTTAGGTACTCGAATAACTTGGCTACTTCCTCCCTCTCGAGCCTAGTCAGCCTCTCGAACGTGTGTTTCACGTCGCCGACTATGATTACCCTATCCGGGTCATAGAGGCTGAAGGCCTCCTCTAGCATCTTCAATGCTCTCTTTAGCTGAACGCGTGGCAGGAAGTAGCCGTGCTTAGCAGCCTCCTCCTCAAACCCCAGGTGTAGATCTGCAAACACCAGCGCCCTCAAACTACGTATGTATACTGCGGGGTGCTCCGCTACTGGCTCTATTCCAGGCACCAGCTCCACACTCTACACCGGTATTATCGCGTGCAGACACCCCGTGATAAGGCAAGAGCGGTGTACCAGACACTCGACCGGTACACCCACCCCCATCGTTCACAACAACAATCACGCGACGACGATTATCGGGGACTTCTGTTCAGCCGACACTAGCATTAACACACACCACACGAGCACACTACAAGAGCGCAACTTCACACCCTACACGGTACACCACACTACAACACTACGATGATATCAGAGTATAACCAAGTAATCGTACTATACGCATTGCACACCAACAATCCATCTCGTTACCCGCGTTCATTATCGTAGAGTGGTTGACACGCTCGATCCTATGCTATCATGCACGTGCAGAGCCTAGTTGGAGACACTCAAACCAATACATGGAGTGTGATCAGTCGAGCTGCATGACGCCACGTATATCGCTAAACACCAAGATGCATTACTCCCAGTGTATACGCTCATTACCGGGAACCTACCATGCACGAAATGCGTACCAATGCCGCCAGAGACTCCTTCAGCACCTAGAGCTGTTTACACGATTCGCCTCTAACACCTCTAACGTCCAAACCCACATCTATCACCGCTAAACTCACACAGGTGCAACCAGTGTTAGCGTCCGCTGTACACAACCTGCAAAGCTGGGTGCACCAGTCTACCACCCGATACAACTACCGGTACACCGTCTAGTATTAGGGACAGTTCACTATTCTACTAGGCAAGGCGCAAATACCAAATACTTACGCTCAACGCGAAAAACAGTCACACTGCACGCATCGCGACACACGCTTTACTCGACTCGCAGAGATCAGCGCATATCCGAGAAGCATCTGCCCATCGGCGTGTCGGACTTTACTGCTTATATCCTCCTTTGACCTCGCAAAGATTCTTGTATCAAGGCGCTGGCCACACGCTTAACTGTTGATACGAACATACGAGCTTCTCAAAATTCCATGCCCACAAGACGTATGTGAAAGTAACACGGGGCCATGCACGCTCCAGCTGCGGGATCCGTAGTGAGCTAGGCCGCACAGCCTCCACACTATGCACCTACACCAAACGCGTATTACTATCCGGCGCGTGTTACCACCAGACTCTCTGCCGCTATCCCCGCTGCGTAGAGAGCTAGGTCACGCAACCAGCAAACAACCCATTCGACTCCACAACGTATTACTAGCAGTGTGTAATACGGGTCTTTGCTGCTCACCGCTTCTGGTTAGCGTTTGGGCATCCCCATCTGACCCCCCAGCGCTATACCCTGCCCCGCCAGCGTATTACTTTGCCTTGCGCTACTCCCGATGCCTCACGGATATTCCGCCATATCCTGTTACCCCGCCGCCTTGGGCCGCGAACCATCACCCAAATCACACCATCGCTCTACATCGGTATGGTTGTGGCGGGATGTAGCCCCACGGTGAAGTTAACTGGCGGTTAACTTCACCGCCGGTAGATTTAACCACAGTTTCTTGTGGAGGCATGGAGGGGTCTTGGAGGAGCTAGCGTTGCAAATGGTTATGGCGGGTTGCTGTGGCCAGTTGCCGTACCCGCCGAACTGTTGCCTTCTCACCATTGCCCCTGGCTCCCAAACAGGTCGAGGGTTCCTGTGATGCTGTTCGCAGGGTTTGACCTTAAGTGCACTAGTGTATTAACCGGTGCACCGTCCAATCCACTCGTGCAGAAAATAAATATTGGAGTGTTATGATAGTTGTTGTTCTACGTCCTTGTCTAGTACGACTAGGTTGCCTCCGCACACTTCGCCCTTTGCAACCATGTCTTTCAACTGCTTCGCGAACTCGAGTCCTTTCTCGTAGTCCTCGAACTTCAACGTGTATAGGTAGCGACGTGTTCTAGCCTTGACCTTTAGGATGGGCCTTTTCTCAACACCATTCTCCGTTTTGACATACACATAGCTCTTCTTTACGCGGCACTCACTCGCCCTCTTAGCCGCCTCGAGGAACTCTTCTACAGTTTTTACCTCCTTGGGCATTCTGCTCGCCCATGCCGCTCGGCTAGCTCAACCCCTCTTAACTCCTCGCGAGGGATAGACGAATGACGCAACGTTTTGAGGGGTGGCTTGCCCCGTAGGATGCTGGTGGTTATAGGGGTGACTTCGCCTCTCCTAGTAGCGTAGGGTTGGCGAGGTGAGCACAGTGAGTGTAGAAGTTGAAGTGCTTGGCGGGGCACGTGAAGTCGGCCGTGCTAGCATAGCACTGCGGTACAAAGGTAGAGTCTTATTGCTAGATGCTGGCGTAAACTTCGATGAGGAGGATAAGCCCGTCTTCGCGCGCACTGTACCACCGAGGGATGTCGACGGCATTGTACTGACTCATGCGCACCTGGATCATATCGGTACTGCCCCGGCCTATTACATTACCTACCAGCCTCCGATAATCGCGACTAAGCCTACGTTCGAGATGGCGCGGTTGATGTGGGAGGACTTCCTGAAACTTAATGGCTACTACTCTATGTATGAGGATGCTGAAGTCAAGAGGCTCATGGAAGCCGCAGTCTACGCGAGATACTATAGCCCGATAAGAGTTGGGGACGAGTTCTCCGTGACTCTATATCCTGCAGGCCATATACCTGGTAGCGCGATGGTCTATGTGGAGGTTGGCGGCCGCCGCATACTCTACACGGGCGACGTTAACACCATCTACACGAAGCTTATGGAGCCGGCCCGTGTTGACGGCATGCCTCCGGTCGACCTTATGATAATGGAGGCTACGTATGGAGCGTCAACACACCCGCCTAGGAAGATTGTCGAAGAGAGGCTCGTTGCGATTGTCGAGGAGGTTGTGGATAGAGGCGGTACTGTGTTGATACCGGCTTTCAGCATTAGCAGAGGACAAGAGGTTATGATGATACTGGCGGAGCGCGACCTTGGCATCGACGTTGCGGTTGACGGGATGGTTAGACAGGTTACCGACATTTTCCTTGAGAACCCGTCGTACATTCGCAACGTCGAACTATTGGCTAAGGCTAGGGAGGAGTTCCTCTTCGTCCAAGGCTGGCAGGATAGGAGAAAGGTGTGGAAACGACCCGGCGTCATAATAGCGTCTGCTGGCATGTTGAAGGGCGGCCCAAGCCTCTACTATCTCAAGAAGATTATGGGCAACCCGAAGAACGCGGTCGTGATGGTCAGCTTCCAGGCGCCTGGTACGCCAGGCCGCAAGATACTCGAGGAGGGTCTGTTCCATGAGACCGGCGAGCCTATCAGAGCGAGAGTAGAGTGGCTTGACCTGTCTAGCCACGCCGACCGTAGAGGGTTACTCGAGCTGGTAGCGCGCATAAAACCAGCCAAGGTGCTAATAGTTCATAGTGATGGTACCGTAGCCGATAGCTTTGCCCAACTTGTAAGGGATAAGCTTGGCGTTGACGTGGAGGTTGCCGAGGAGGGGAGGAAATACACCCTTTAGACTAATGATGAGTGTTGATTGCGGCCGGGAGTGACCCGACCCCTGCCCATCGAGCCCCGACGACACGGGGTCGCGTCGCAGGGGACCGGGGAGCCATTCACATCATTAGGCTCACCCTGGTCTTTAGCTTAGCGGGTTATGAGGAGTAGCGGGGGAGCAACCGGATACCCGCCTTCACCCGCGCGCCCTGCGGCGCTGTCTGGCGGGTGACCCCGGTTGCCATTCTGAAAGCTACTCGATCTCCGGGTTTAACTATAGTGTCGTTTAGTTTCGACTTTGAGTCCCGGTCTACTGGTGTATAGCTTAGTCGAGTGACGGGTGTACCCGTCTTGCCAGCGAGAGGCGAGGCTACAGTTCTCTCGTCGGCACTGCTTCTTGGCATCACTTTGGTTCTTGGCACTGTGCTAGCCATTTACGCTGCAACTGTAGCTACGGGAACCAGCACCGATACCAAGCCGTGCACGATAAGTACGTTGAAAGTTGCTGATGGCGTGCTCGTGTACAACTCGTGCCCCTATGCGGTCAATATCACGTTTCTGCCGCCAGGCGCCTATACAGTGTTGACAACGTCTGGCAGTGTAAACGTGTCAATGGTTACCCTCGAACCTGGAGAGGCTATTCTGGTAAAAGGCGGTGTAAAGGCTGTTGAGTCTGAGGGTATCATCATCGAGGTGAGCTAACACCATGCTAACACTCAATGATTTAAAGTTTAAGGGGTTATGTATACCCACGGCACGGTGCACGATATGAAATATCGAAGAACACTTGCCAGCATCTATGCTTTTGTATCCCTGACGTTGTACCTCTACGTGTATCCATTGGTTAGCGATGAGCTAACATCGCTTGCTATAGCAGCCGCTGTGGGCTGGGCCGCAGCCTATACAGCTTATACGGTGCCACGATATAGTGGTATCATTTTCAGTCTAGCCGCCATAGCAGCGATGCTTTCGCTGGCATCGGCTTCCCCCGCCCATTGGCTTTACATCGCACTTTCAGATTTCATTGTACTATTGTCTTATGTGATGTTAACGCTAGCGTTGCTTGCCGCAGGCGTAAGCATAAGGAGATATATTGGCATTATAGCCGCGAGTACCGGGCTACTAGCTGGTGCTACACTACACGCTCCCTACGGTCATTTGGCTGCCATTGGTTTACTGGCCATGTATGCCGCGCTGAGCGGCAGCGTATCAAGGACGCTCATAGCGCTCCTGTTTGAGGAATATACTAGGTTCTCATTATCAATGTGCATTGCGAGCATGGGCATTGTTAAGTGTTTTGACGGGTTCACAGAGGTGCCTACAAGACCGATAAAGCCGCTGGTAGATGCGCTACTAGAGCCCATAGGCAAGATGAGTCCAGAAGTAATTCAGGTGTTGTATAAGCCTTTGTCGTTCTTTGTCCTCACGTTCGCAGGGGCTATGCTAGTCTATGGTGTCACAGCCGCCGTAGCATCTAGTGTTGAGAGGCGTCTGGCTAGGTGGACCCCCGAGGCCGCTGCTATAACAAAGCATAGCATCATTCTGTCATCAGCACTCTCATTACTGTCTTACTTCACGGCACTAAACTTATTCGTAACATCATCCTGGCTACTCTCTTGCAACTTTAGAACACCATTTATACCAACATTCATAATAGCTGCATCAATAGCAACTACATCTATACTTGTGAAGCTACTTCACTATATATCGTCTATACGCTCTCTAAGTGAGGAAAAGAACAGCCTCATAGAGTCTATAGATGCACTACGCCAGGATGTTATTAGGCTCTTGAACGAGTCACGCACCTCGAGGGTCACTCCGAGAAATACGAGTGAGAAACTTAAGGCTCTACTTGAGAAGCTAGATAACCTCAAGGCTAGGGTTGTAAAAGCAGGTCTACTGGAGCTGCCCAACTTAGAGAGGCTGCTCACCGAGTTTGAAGCCGAGTATCGCGATATCGGCAACAGCATTGTAGCTAGTCTTGAGCACACACTATCTGCTATACATGATTCTTGCAGGATGTTATCACGGTGGGCGAGTGAACACAGCCTACCTAAGGATTGCCACGAGGCACCACTTGATATACGAGGCCGAGATGCACACAGAGCAATTATCGAGGTTGAACGTGCAGCCCAGAAGCTCCTAGAATACATCGAGTTACTCCTGGACGAGATAGAGGTTGAAGCCGAAGAGGCAAAGATAGAGGCGAAGGAGCTGCTAGAGCTTAGAAAGCTAGTAGAGAGTATAGACTTTAGCGACCCCGAGACCTTGAGAAACCAAACAAGAGAGTTCATATTGAAGGCGTCTAGCATACTCGGAAGGGTGTACACGAGACAAGCCTAACGTAAAACAACTAGGAGTGTTTAACCGCCACCCATACGTTCATCCAAACGGCCGATGAGGGTTTTGGCTACCTCCAGAGGCTCTCGGCCGGTGAAGAAACCCGGCCTTACCGACGGCCGTCTAGTCCTTCACCACGCCCCAGCCCACGAGCCTCCAGCGTCCACGCACCTGACGCGAAATCGCTACATGAGCACCGGGCCAAGCTACTACGGGTCGTCTTAGTGCGACTTCCATCTCGTCACTTGTCACTCTAGTCACAATGCCCATTGTTATTGCCGTTCCCACGGTTATCATGAGCGGTTCGCGCACTCTTATTGGCTGGACTCTAACTAGGTCCTTAGTACCAACAACCCTCTCTAGGAGCCTATATTCGAGGCGTAGAGTATTGTAAGTCGGCGGTAGATGCCCAGGCTTGCCGACCACGTTACCCACTAGGCTATCAGCTTTAGTTACGCTTGGATCAAGCTTAGTGCCTACCGCTACTAGGCCTCCAGGCTTAGCCTCCTCGACCTCCAGGTTGTCAAACCGCAGGCTCACAACTTCTGTTACAAGAGGCTCGTACTCTACGCGCCCGCCCTTCTTCTCCACACGAACACCCGGCGCTATCTCAATTTCATCGCCTACCCTAAGCACACCCTGGACTAGACTACCGCCCAGCACACCACCAACCATCTTCTCTGGTGGTGTTCCAGGCTTGTTAACGTCGAAGCTTCTCGCCACGAACATCAGCGGCGGTTTGGATAGGTCGCGTTGCGGCGTTGGGATGAAAGCTTCAATAGCCATCAGCAACGCGTCTATGTTTACCTTGTGTAGCGCGCTAACAGGTATTACTGGTAGCTTCTCAGCCCACGTGCCACGCAAGAACTCGCGTATCTCCTCATAGTTCTTCTTAGCCTGCTCGGGCGTCACAACATCAACTTTGTTCTGGACTATCACTAGACGCCTAACACCTATTATGTCGAGCGCTACAAAATGCTCGCGGGTCTGCGGCTGGGGGCACTTCTCGTTGGCCGCAATGACTAGAAGCGCGCCATCCATCAGCGCTGCGCCGCTAAGCATCGTAGCCATCAAAACCTCGTGACCGGGAGCATCGACAAAGCTTACTTTGCGTAGCAGTTTGGGTGTTGTGCCTGGTGGACATTTCTCTGGCGCAGGCTGATAGGCGTCAGGCTCCTCGGCGCCCTCACAGTACCATATCTCGCCAGTTGCATAGCCTAGCTTGATGGTCATACCTCTCTTTAGCTCCTCACTGTGCTTCGCCGTCCACACGCCAGTTATCGCTTGCACTAGAGTAGTCTTACCGTGGTCCACGTGACCAACGGTACCGATGTTAACTTCTGGCTGCCTACGCCTCTGAGCTTCAATCTCCTCCTTATCCACGAGGCTCAAGTGCACCCTACCGTGACCAAATCCGCCACACTAGGCCTAATAAGTAGGGTTTTCCTCGCCACGACGCTATAGGGTAGGACGTATGTTCAGAATCCTTCATGTTTCTGATATCCACTGCAGCCTTGATAATCTAGAGGAGGTGGTGGAGGCTGAACGAGGGAACTTCGACGTACTTGCCATAACTGGCGATATATGTTGCAACTCTCGTCTACGCAGAATACTGAGTACAACCGGTAGCAAGGTGCTCGCCGTAACCGGCAACATGGATGACATACATATTGCGAGGCTTTTACGCGATTATGGATGGCTGCTTGACGGTCGTGTAGAGGTTATCGGTAAGTATGTCATAGCGGGTGTTGGCGGCTTACAACCTGTGCAGGATGTAGCGAGGCTCGAAGAGCTACTCCCCAAAGCACTGACGCGAGAATCCATCCTTATAGTGCTGGCCCACCACCCTATCCACGGTTACCTTGACGTCACGTTCGCTGGTGTACACGCAGGATTATATGAAACAAAGAAGCTAGTAGATCATTTCAAACCACACGTCTACCTTCACGGACATATACACGAGGCCAGAGGTGTAGCACACTACGCTAACACTCTGCTTGTCAACCCAGGGCCCCTCGCCCACGGCTACTACGCAATGATAGAGATGGACGATAGCGGCAATGCACATGCAGAACTAAGAAGCCTTTAGCCTAGAGTTTAACCGCTAGAACAGTTTAACCGCGCGAGTGTAAATACGACACCGCTGCTGCCCAAGCAGGGGGTTAGAACCTTTGACAGTACCAACACTTACTAGCTCATGCCACATCCCAGTTAGACTGGTATCAACTTCTTCGATCCTATTAGCGACGCTAACATTAACCATTATCATCACAACTTCGCTATCCACAGTTGTGGGTCACGCCGCTACTCACAGTATTGTCCTTGAAGTCACGCCGCGCATCGTGTCAACAGACGGCACTCTGCGTATTAAGCTGGTTCAGACGTCACCCGAGTATGAGACTGTCGCAGTTAGATTAGAGGGGCCGAGCAGCACAGGCTATATGACGTTGAGTGCCGGCTCTATAGTGGCCATAGATTTGAGCACGTACAGGTTACCTCCAGGACTCTATTATGTCACCGCATATGATACTCCTGGCGGCAAACGCCTCACATCTGTACCCGTGCTACTCGTCAACGTCAAACTAACATTTACACCGCCAAGACCAAGCATAGGCCAAGAGTTCCTTGCAACACCATTGATAGAGCCGCCCGGCTACGACTATCGCATCACTATAAAGGTTGACAACAAGATTATTGGAGAGACAGAGCCAGGCACTGGCGTGAAACTCAGGTTAGACACTAGAGGACCACATACAATATGCATCGACATCTCAGCAAACATACAAGGCCAGATCTACAACGAGGCTAACGTGACATGTACTCAATTAGTTTTGAACGTCCCTCCGACAATAGGCGCCCAGACAATGCTAGAAGGCAATTACATAACCTTATTGCTGGACGTGCGCGACCCAGATGGCGTACTCATCTCGGCATCCTACAATTGTACAATTGATGGACTTACTTGGAGCGGATACCTACCAGGCGGCATTTCACGCGTAAAACTACTGACCATAGATGACGCATATACCATTCTAAACGAGACGAGCGGCCTCGCACTACTCAAGTGCACTATATCCGCAGTTGACGACTCAGGAGCCAGGGCTACAAAGCTCTTGGTGGAGCGTCTCGCAGACATACTTGCAGCAACCACTATAGAGGAATCGAATAGACAAACAGGGACACCTAAGAGAACGGCACAAAAAGAGACTGCAACCACAACACAAGCGTCACATGGAGGGTCACCACCCTTACCCTCCGAGATTCTCATACCACTAGCTGCCATCATACCCCTAGTAGGCGGCTTAGCCGCTCTGTTCATACTGCGCAAGAAGAAGATGGGTATGAAGCAAAAGACTGCACCACCAAAACCTGCGAGAGAGCGTACCGCGGTGGAGCAAAGCAGAGAGGAGCTAGCAAACGTGATAGCTAGACTTGATAAGCTCGAGAGACAAATGGAAGAGCTTATAGGGATAGTTGGCGAGCTTCGTGGCGAAGTAGACGAGCTAAGATCTCATGTGAAAAAGCTCGAAGAGCGTAGGAGATAACCCATCTACATCAACGTCCTATGGGGGGTCTGTGAGGATAAGCACCTCCTCTGAGAGCGGTGAAGACCGGACACCTTACCGAGACCCCCGCCACGGCGACGACTTCAACCCTAAGTTACATGCTAACTCGCCCGCTTCTCCTGGATCTCGTGTATAGTACACACCTCGCCCGATACGCTCATCAAAGACACCATTAGGGTATGCTTCGCTAAGCTTGTCACTTGGAAGCCCTGTACCAGTTAGGTAAACTACCGGCACACCTATGCCATAGGCCGCTAACGCTTCCAGCATGGTGCCGGAAGCACCACCAGCCACTATAACGACATCACAGCTTCTTACCAGAACCGCGCTCCTAGCCTTGGAGTCCATACCCGTACGTACTATAATGGCGCCATCAGGCTCGTCAACAAGCTCGTAGTCACGAGGTATCACGAGAACCACGGGAACCCCATGCTCTATGAGTCTGGCTGCTGCTACACGCATCAATCCACGGTATCCACCCAAGAATCCAACAAGCTTCACCCCTCTACGACTACACGATTCTACAAGTGCATCCACAAGCTGCACTACTTTCCTCGCCACATCCTCGCCAGCCTCACCACTGTAAGCAGCGATACAGACTTGCAAGTATCTCATGGGGGGCCCTGCCCTACTCCAACCCCTCATCAGATTTGAGTATTAGGAGATTTTCAGCGTCTAGCAGCTCCGGTCATCGGGCCCCCATAATAGTAACCTGGTTTAACCAGTTAGGATGTAACGCTTTCACGCTGAGTCTACAGTGGGGTGGCATCGTGTCAGCCGAGATTCGAGCTAAGTACGACGATGTGTATAAGGCGCTTGAGCCGCTTCGTGGTTTAAACTTACTCGGCACATTGAATGGTCCCCCGACAAACCGTTTCCCTCTACGCGAGCTCGTAGAGAAGCTTTCCAACGAATTCATAGAGGATACGGAGTATCGCGGCCATAGGATAGTTGTGTTTCCTCTCGCCAATAACCGTATAGTGATATGCCATTTTGGTCTAGAGGAAGCTGACGACTTCTGTATCTGTGTTGAGGGCGAGAATGCGTGGAAAAGGATACACGAAGCTACCGTCAAATTATCAAAGCTCTTCAAGGAGTCATATACGCTGATGCTCCAGGCTATTGTGCATGCACTGCAGGGCATGATAACAGCTGAGGAGGGAGCTAAGGAGAAGATAGAAGATCCCGACGAGGTTATCGAGGAGCTTCTAACGTGGCTCCCCGAGTACGTGGCTATAGAGGAGTGAGGGCTGCGCACCATGGAGTGGAGCCCGCCCGAGCTTCGCAAAATACTCACACGCGTGGCAGGCGAGGCTGCAGGCTTCCTACGGGACAAGTTTGGCAGTATCAACCTCCTAGAGGTGCACGGAGTTAAAGCCCGAGATGAGACGATGCGCATCGACCTTGAGGTTGAAAACTACGTATTCGAGCTATTAAAGGCCGAGGGTTTGAAGTGTCTCGTTGCAACTGAGGAGCGAGGCGTCGTGAAACTAGGCAACGATCCAGTGGTAATAGTGCTTGACCCACTAGATGGTAGCAAGAATTTTGCATCATTCGTGCCGTGGGCTGCTGTTAGTCTAGCCGCTGCACCAATAAACAACACTGAACCGCCACGTTTAACCGACATTGTAGCTGGTGCTGTCGCACCGATTTTCAACTGGCCGGTTATCAGCTTCGCAAAAGGCGAGGGAGTACACGAAGGCGAAGATAAGCCTCTAATGACTCCTACACGACGCCTACTGCTCTATTACGCCGAGAATGCACAACAAGCACTTATCGTCGAGAAGTTAATCGAAGCGTTAAAAGCTAGAGGCATGAGGGTAAGTGCACGTTCACTTGGCTCTGCTTCCCTAGAGGTTAGTTGGGCTGGCATAGGAAGAGCGTTGGCATTCATAGACGTGCGGGGTAAGCTACGCACTATAGACATTACCGCAGCCGTCCACATAGCTCTAGAGGCTGGTAGCTACGTTATCGTCGAGCGCTGGGGAGCTAGGATAGACCGCGTAGAGGAGGTTGGCACAGTAATCGTTGCACCCCCCGACACATGGGGCATAGTGAAGAGTGTGTTATGCGAAACAGGCCACTGTAATCTGGTCGACCAAGCTCTGAGTAGGAAGGAGACGCAACTAATACCCGTAGCTCGTGCCACGCAAGGCCACTAGGGTTACAGCTAATGCCACGGCTGAGGGCTCTCGCGGTAGACATAGATGGCACTCTGACAATCAACAGAGGCATCTTCACACTCGATCTAGAAGCCATCAATATGCTACGCGAGCTATCGTCTCACGGTATACACATTATACTCGTTACTGGTAACAGCCTCCCCGTAACGGCTGGCCTCGCGCGCTACCTCGGCTTTGACTATTCACCTCACGTCGCCGAAAACGGATGCATGGTGTTTTACCGCGGTTCGAGAATAAGGACGTGCACCGGAGATGCTAGCACGGCCGCTAGACTTGTAGAAGAGCATCTCTCGGATATACTCTATCCTAGCTGGCAGAACCCCTATCGACACTGCGACTATGCCTTTAATCTTAGAAGTGGCGTCGACCCACAAGCAGCACTAGAGAAGGTACGTAACTTGCTACATAGAGAGGGTCTTGAAGGCATCAGCATAGGATATAGTGGTTACGCTATACACGTGAAGCCATCATGTGTTAGCAAGGCACGCGGCCTCCTAAAAGCTTTAGAGCTTGTCGGCGTTAAGACGACAGAAACTGTAGCTATAGGCGACTCGGCTCTCGATGTAGAGCTTAAGCATGCCAGCGCAGTCCTAGTCGCTGTTGGCAATGCCGATGAGGAGCTAAAACAAGCTGCTCATATCGTAGCACCTGGTAGAAGTAGCGAATCTGTCAAGTGGCTCGTCAAGCTCCTGCTGGAAAAGAATCTTGAACTAGATGGGCTTCTTAGTCAATAGGACTTAGCCCTGTCTCTAGTATCTTCTGCACCTCGCGCCACGTATCCTTAACCTTTCTTATCCTCGCGACAATACTACCATCACTACGTTGCTCTACCCCAGCAACTATGATGTCAACACCTAGAGACGCCATGTAGTCCAGGAACTCTTCAAAATCGTCTCTAGTATCGAAAGGCAACATGAACTCCTCATACAACATTTTACCGTTTTTAACCTCCTTTACAGCCTCGATGGCCGGCTCCAGGATAGCCTTCCCCAAGTTCTGCTCTGCAAGTAACAAACGCCTATCATCCCATCCCTCCTCCACAGCCTTGAATATTTCACGTAGTATTCGTGAGAAGAGGTAGTTTCTACCCTCATCAAACGGGAATCTCATACCAATCTCGATGTCGTGTATGTTTATGAAGCTCGTAGTGTATTTCAAGGGTGGGACTCGATACTCTGGGTCTTTAAGGACAACACCCTCCCTTCCACGTCGTTCAAGATCCTCAATTATCTTCCTGAAGGCCTTGATATCGTTTTTATCTATCTCACCTAGCACGGGAACGTGTAGCAATCCATGCTTTTCAACTATCTCTTTTCGCTCATGTGGAGGCAGAAACTTCTCACCATGTACAATATCGAAGATGAAATAGGCAAACCCTCCGGCCTCGGGGTAGTAGAAGCGCACGTATGGATTCTCTAGCCCTATGACCTCACCGGCTACTACGAGTTCCTCGCCCTCCTCTCGGAATAGGCTAGTTAGTTTATCACCGTAGAGTTTACGTATACGCTGCGTCGTGTATGGACAGATAAGACCGCCTCTTGTTACAGCAACGATCTCGTCGCGTAGTTTAACAACTCTAACGTTATACCCATTCAGCTTCTCCTCAACAACTATCTTATCAATGAAGTGTTTGGGCAGCGCTACACTCGGGAGGAGCACTCGCTGTATAGACGGGTATCCTGGGACTACACGGTAGCCGTCAGGCCATACGGCTATTAGCGTGCCTTCACGTAGACCGTAAACGTCCTTGCGCAGAGAGAAGTATGTGACATTCCTCCATTTCATTAGACGCACAACGTTACGTCTTCGTGCAAGCCGCTCGGCCTCCTCAATATTCACGTTAAGCGCCTCTGCTAGCTTCTCAATCATCCACCTTTCTAGAGGTATACGTATCAATGTGCGTAACCCTTTGAGTGAAACCTAGCTCCACCCTCTTATTCAGCCCGGCTTGCAGAACATGTGAGTTTGGAAGATGAGAACCGGGGGACATAGATGAAGAGCCGTCAAGTCAGACTTGTACGTGGGTTTGAGATAACACCCGCCCATCTGGAGAGTCTTGCAATGTACCACGCCGCTATTGATCCTGACTCTGGTCATCTAGTCTGCCACGGATACAGCCTGCAAGTTGTAACTCTGGTTGTAGATGGTAACCCCGTTCCAGCATTACTGATCGATGAGAGTCTCATATACACGAGCGGCTCCAGGAATGTTGAGTTGCTAGTAAAGGCTTCATCCAAGAAGGTCGAGCATGTAACCATCGACGGCAATGCAATTGTGGCAGATGGTATACGCTTGTCAAACCCCTGGATATTCCACGCCATTAGCATGGCACGAGATTTTAAGTCTGCACCCACACTCTACATAATCACTCTCAAGGTTGACGAGGACCGCGAGAGCAATGCCCTCATGCTAGTCTATACTAAGCCGGAGCACCACGCCTTCATAGCACTAGAGTATGGAAGGCCACGAGAGGATAAGCCTCCTACCTTACACGTCTAGCAACCCACAGCGTGCAACAATGCTAAGCCAGTTTTAGGAATGTTTAAAAAAACATTATCTTATTTCACGCGCGTTGCGAGCAACTCGTTCATACGTACACCTTATAACGCTTGTATAATCAACATTCTCATCGCATTCTAGTAGTGCATCTAGATACTCATTTAGTGCGCCTGCAGATGCAGGTACGGGAGCACCTCTCCTCCTAGCAGCCTCGATAAACAGTGCAAGGTCTTTGACGGCGCCAGCCAGGCGGAAGTGTGTTTTCGCTTTACCCCATGCTCTATCCCAGTACCTCTCAATGAGTATGCGCATCCACGTGGATTCCATTAACTTCTTCAATAGCTCCTTATCAACCTTCCACGCCGCGAGTAACTTGAAGCTATCCGCTATGCCCGCAACAAGCGTGAATAGTATATTATTGAAAGCTAGCTTAACTACCATTGCGCTGGGAGGCTCACCAGCTTCTATTATCGTAGCTGCCAACGCCTCAACAACCGGCCTCGCCTTGTTCCACGCCTCACTGTTCCAATAGGCTACTATAACGGGGAGCTTTCCGTCACGCGCTACACGAGGCCCCGCAGCAACCGGCGCTTCAACGTAACGCTCTCTTCCCACGATCTCGCCAGCTTTCATACTAGCTTGTGGCGATACCGTTGACGTGTTCACTACAATCGACTCGCCGTCCTTCACTAACTCTGCAAGCCACAGGAGGTAATCATCATCCCATCCAGCAACTACCAATACGGTGTCACGGTGTTTCATATCCTCTAGTGTGGCTGGCCGCGAGTTTATCCTCTTGGCAACTTCTCCTGCTACTCCACTGCGCCTAGCGTATGGGAGTACATTGAAACCCTGTGAGGAGAGCCTATCCACATAGGCTTGCCCCATGAGCCCGAGGCCTGCAACTACAACCTTCAAGCGTCTCACCGCCTGCCTGCTAGGAGAGGGGCGTGTAAGAGAATACTTGGAGTTTAGGTTGCGGGAGGCTGGCATCAGCGTAGTTGAGGAGTGCATATCCCCCGATTTGCTGGTCATCGCCGGAAGACTCGACGAAGAAGGAGCTACACGAGTTAGGAATATCGCGTGTAAGGGTGGAAGGCCTCATGTCGAGCTTATAGCTGTGTGCGGCACCGAAGCTATACTAACACTTGCGAACACGGGATTACTCTGCGGCGTTGTTGTCGCGGCTCCTCCCAACTACTGGCATCTTATCGAGCGCACCGGGGCCGCACCAGTGCCCCGTATACTGCACAGCGATTGCCGCGTGATTACATGTCACGATACACGCTACACACATGTCTTCATGCGTAAGTTGCTAGAGGAGGTAGAGTGTATCACCACCGGGTGGTGTCTATCCGGCTTTACACGCCCCTGCTTTAACTGTGGGGCAAAGTGCTTGGAGAGTAAAGGGCGTGCAGATTGACATCCGTGTTTGCTGTTAGGCTGGTATCGCCTCGCTATTCGCCCCCATACCCAGTGATTATAGGCAAGGATCTTGTCAAGGATCTCGGAGACATTCTAGCCGAGTATACCCGCCTCAATCCACTCAACTGTCTAGTTGCATACCCGCAGCCCCTGGAGTGGCTCGCCAATACGGTCGTACAGGGCTTGTCCAGTTTCTGCACGCACGTGTACAAATTTGCTCTACCAGACGGCGAGGACGCTAAACGTCTCGAAAAGGTCCTAGAGCTTGTGGAGTTTATGCATAGACTGGGCTTCTCGCGCAGGGACTTAGTCGTAGTCGCTGGGGGAGGCGCTGCAAGTGATTCTGCAGGTTTCGCGGCTGCCATCTATAAACGTGGCGTACCATACGTCAATATTCCTTCAACTCTTCTCTCAATGGTTGATGCTGCTATTGGAGGCAAGGTTGCAGTTAACCATGCCGGCCTTAAGAACCTCTTAGGCACTTTTTACCAGCCACGAGCGGTCATAGAAGATGTGTCGCTACTTGCCACTCTACCAAAACTCGAGGTTCTAAGTGGTCTTGGCGAGATAGTGAAGTACGCATATACGTTAAGCGCAGAGCTACACGACATGCTCGTCAAGCACGGTACTAAGGTTGTTGAGGAGCCCAACCTGCTAGCCGAGGCGGTTAGCTACTCTGTCAACTCTAAAGCTAGGATAGTAGAGCTTGACGAGAGGGAGGAATACGGCCTACGCGAGATTCTCAACTTTGGTCATACTTTCGGCCATGCGCTCGAGGAGGCAGCCAAAGGAGAGGTTAAGCACGGCATAGCTGTGGCGTGGGGCTGCGTTGTTGAGTCTTGGGCAGGTGTGCACCTGGGGTTTACTCCGAGGTGGGTAGCCGAGGAGCTAGAGTCGCTGGTTCGTAGACTCGGATTTCCCCAGCCAAAGCTACCAGAGTTTGATATCCTCACTACGCTAATGGCCAAGGATAAGAAGGTACATGGCGACGTTATTAGGGGTGTGTTCCCACTTGCTCCTGGAAGGGGCCTAGTCGTAGACGTGAGGTTAAAGGATTATGTCGAGGCGGTTAGACGCGCGGCTGCAAGAGTCTGGAGGGGAGAGTAATACTCTTAGCGGGGGTGAAGCCCACCCCCCTCCCACCACGAGGGCCGAGGAAATGAAGATAAGCGAGCTACGCGATATAGCGTTGAGGATCAGGAGACGCATACTACGGATGGCTGCGGTAGACAAGAGTGTGCATGCTGGCGCATCACTTAGCGTTACCGATATTCTTGTGGCTCTTTACTTCGGCATAGGTGTTAGACTGGAGGGTCCTAAACCAACGCATCGCGACTGGGTGATACTCAGCAAGGGTCATGCCGTGCCCGCGCTTTACGCTATTCTTACAGAGTTGGGTCTCCTCGAGGAAGCGGAGCTAGACAAGATACGCACTATTGATGGCTTGGAAGGGCACCCTGACTTCACTACGCCAGGCGTCGATGTCTCTACGGGTAGTCTGGGTCAAGGGCTTAGCATTGGAGCTGGCATAGCATACGCTATGCGCCTTGACGGCACAGAGGGCAAATACAATGTGTTCGTGATACTGGGCGACGGTGAACTCGACGAGGGTCAAGTGTGGGAGGCAGCCACAACCGCCGCTCATCTACGCCTACGTAGCCTCGTGGCTATCGTAGACGTGAATGGATTCCAGCTAGACGGTCCTACGGACAAGATAAAGTCCAAGGGTTCGATTGCAGCACGCTGGTCCAGCATAGGCTGGCATGTCGTAGAGGCCGATGGCCACAGTTTCAAGAGCCTCTTATCCGCACTTGAGGAGGCAATCGCCTATCCTGGCCCAGCTGTTGTTCTCGCATACACGCGTCGAGGTAGAGGCCTAGGTATACTCGAGAAGACAGGTGGTCAGCATGTCAACCCTGAGTACGCGAAACAATTCATCGAGTAACCTATCCGAGGTTCAACGCTTGACTATGAGGGATGCCGTTGGAAGAGCACTTGTCGAGCTAGGCGAGGAAGATCCAGACATGGTAGTAGTTACTGCCGACGTTGCGAGGTCTACACGCACGTCATGGTTTGGAGAGAAGTTTCCAGAGCGTTTTGTCAACGTAGGCATAGGAGAGCAAGATCTAGTAGATTTCGCGGCAGGGTTAGCGCTGGCAGGTAAACGCCCCTGGGCAGCCGCCTTTGCAATGTTCATGATGCGTGCCTGGGAGCAAATAAGGAACACCATAGACCGTATGAGGCTTAACGTCAAGCTACTAGCTACACATAGCGGGTTCAGTGACCACAGTGACGGGAGTAGTCATCAAAGCTTAGAGGATGTCGCACTGATGCGCGTACTTCATAACATGGTGGTTGTAGTCCCCGCCGACGCTCTAGAAGCGTACAAGGCTGTCAGAGCTCTACACTGGGATGTTAACGGACCAGCATATCTACGTGTTGGTCGCGACTACTCCCCGGTAATCACAGAACCCGAAACACCCTTCAGGATCGGAAACGCCAATATCCTGCGCGATGGCGACGATCTAGCCATTGTGGGGTGTGGCCCCATACTCTATCAGGCGCTACGCGCAGCAGACATACTAGAGAAGAAGATTGGCGTAAAACCCGCTGTTATAGACATGCACACGATCAAGCCCATTGACAGACACACTATAGTCAAGTATGCCCAAAAGACAGGGTTCATAGTGACCGTTGAGGAGCACTACACGCGTGGTGGGCTTGGTGGAGCTGTTGCCGAGGTGCTAGCCGAAGAGTACCCGACACGCATTTTGATGATAGGCGCTAGAGGTTACGGCCACAGCGCTAGAAGCATAGAAGACCTTTATCGTGCACACTGCCTCGTTGCAGAGTGCATAGCTAAGCGCATAGAGGAGGCGTTAAGAGGTGTAAAGAATTGAGTCAAGCAAGTGGAGCAATTCATAGCATTCGTTCAAGCATAACAGAAGTCGACCGTGCTATATTGTCGTTACTAGCAGCTAGAATGAGACTAGTGTCGCTAGTAGGTGAGGCCAAAGTCGCGCAAGGCATGCCGGTCTACGATCCAAGCCGTGAGGTGGAGGTACTATCGATAGTCAGGGAGGAGGCTGCAAAGAGAGGCCTACCGCCAGACCTCGCATCCGAAATATATTCAATCATAATGTCATACTCTAGATGCGCGCAGGTTACGTGCCCCGAAAGGCTCCGTATAGCATTCTACGGCTATGGTGATATGGCACGCACTCTAGCACGTCACGCTGCAAGAGGCGGCTGTTGGGTTGCAATCACGGGCCGTAACCCGAAGAAGGCCGAGGAAGCGGCACAGACAACAGGCGTTGAGTACATGAGCGTCGAGGAGGCACTGGACTGGGCTGATATACTCATATACGCTGTTCCATGGGATGTGGTGCCTGAACTCCTCCGCGAGCATGCTAAGATTATACGTGAGAGCATGTTAGTGGCAGATATAGCCTCGGTCAAGAAGCCTCTCGTGGAACGAGTATCAAAGTTGCTACCAGATGGTGTAGAGTACGTAAGTTTACATCCGCTTTTCGGGCCCGTTGAGTGCCCTGCTGGCGAGACCGTGGTTGTTGTACCTATCAGGCTTGACTCTTGGAGACACAGGCTAGAAGCATTGCTTGAGGGTCTAGGTTTCCGGTACGAATATGTTGATGCCGATACACATGATAGAGTCATGGCTGCCAATCAAGTACTACACCATGCTGTGCTCGAGGCGTTCCGCAGAGCATACCAAGAGCTTCTTCGCGAATTGAATGTAACTCCTGGCTTGGCGAAATTGCTCGTAACTAGGAGTCTCAGACAGACACTAAGCGTCGTAGAGAGAATCGAGAGTCTCGAGAAGGTGGTGCAAGAGATACGCAAGGGTAACCCCTACGCTGACAAAGCCCTAGAAGCTCTAAGGAGAGCACTACAAGACCTACACGGCTGAGATGGGCTTCGGCCTAGTATGCGCTCAGCATCGCCGGGCGTATAGCCCGGCTCCTGCTCCCGGATTCCACCACATCCGCCCGCCATGTAACACGCAATAACAACCGGCCGCTCTTAACCATGGCTGGGTGGGGGGAATCGCTCTAGTTGATGCGGCACTTGTTCTTGCTGGCGGGCGCGGAGAGAGAGCATGGCCTCTAACAGCGACCATATACAAGCCCTTGCTGCAGCTACCAGGTAACGAGAGCATCTTATCAAGGCTGGTTAGACAGGTATCGCGTCTTGCCAAACGTGTATATGTTCTCGTCCCTCCTGGAGCCACGGAGGAGTTCAAGAAGCATCTAGACTCCTATGGCTTCACTAACGTTGTTGTAGTGGAGCAACAGCCATACGAGAATGGAGGTTATGGTAGCGGAGCTGCTGTTAGGCAATTGCTTGAAGTCGTACCTGACATTGACTCGGTACTAATTGTGCATGGTGATACGGTGATACACGACTCTGTTATTGATGATCTTGTTAAGCTTGCCGAGAATAGAGAATGGGGGCTTGTCGGCTTTCGTACAAACCGCAACGGGAAACGTTACGGCGTTATTGTTGCCGACGGCTCTCGCGTCAAACGCATTGTAGAGAAGCCTGGTTGGAGCGGAGAAGTAGTGGCCAACGCAGCGATCTATCTACTTCCTGCTAGGCTTGTACGCGAGGCCGTTATGAACATAGGCATTAGCGAGCGAGGTGAAATAGAGTTCCCTGATGCAGTCAACCTCGTGGCTAAGCGGTTAGAGGATGAGGGCAAATGGCTACGACTACTACTTATTCGCGAAGAGCACAGGATCGATGTTGGCCCGTGGTGGGAGTATCTACTAGCATCTAGGATGGTGCTTGACTGGCTCGTCGAGAGCGGATGCAGAGCTGAAGGTAACATAGCATACAATGTCATAGTAAAGGGCGTTGTATGCGGAGAGGGTTTCGAGGTAGAAGGTCCCAGTGTTCTAGAGGGGCCTATCTGGCTAGGTAGAAACGCTAGAGTAGGACCTTTCACGCATCTTCGCAAATACACCATACTATACGATGACGTCCAAGTTGGTGCATTTGTTGAGATAAAGGGGAGCGTGCTAATGGAGCGCACGGTAGCGAGACACCATGCATACATCGGCGATTCGGTGGTAGGCCCGCGTAGCAACATAGCTGCTGGAACCGTGTTTGCAAACCTTCGCCACGACAACGCTACTGTAAGGTCATGCGCGGGCGGGCGCGTCAGAAACACTGGATTGAGAAAGCTTGGTGCCGTACTAGGTGAGGGTGTGAAAACAGGAGTCAACTCATCTATCATGCCAGGAGCGCGTATAGGACCATGTTCGTGGATTGAACCGGGTGCCGTCGTCAGAGGCGATGTGCCTTCATGCAGCTTCTATAGGAGAGACGGCGAGATAGTCGATATTAGAGAGGCTGTTGCAAACTGCTGCAGAGGCGTGCGTGGCGGCAGGGGTTATGGACTATGCACAAAACCCGAATAGCGGCACTAATCCTTGTAGTATTGTTCGGCGCCACACTTCTAGCTACACAATTATGGTCAACGTATAGCACTCAACCTGCCGACAACGTGAGCATCCCTGTGCCGGATAGACTGGCAGGATATCCTCTACTTAGACTAGTCAGTGGGGACGAGGCGCTCAGGATGGTAAAGGGGATACACTGGGAGCCCGGCGCTATACCAGCTTCGGGGGCGGCTGTTGCACTCTACGGAATCAACGATAAGGTGGCATACCGTCTGTGGATTGTAGAGGTTTCTAATGCTTGTCTTGCCGTAGAGAGTATGGCTAAGAAGATAGCAGAGTATAGCAATCAGCTCCCTTACACTCCACCTCAGCCACATAATTATGGCAGCGTTACGTTCTACATAACACTGGATAGGCGCAATGGGTCCTATCACATCTTCTGGTGTGAGGGTAGCTACGCACTATGGTTAGAGGCGTATGATACTAGTACGCTAATGAAGGCAGTGGAGCAACTCATAGAGTTCTACGGCTCGCACGGCTAAAGCGTTACCTCTCTCTCCTCAAGCACTACTACCTTCCCACCTCTATCTTCGTATATTTTCACGTGGATCTTGCGTCCATTAACAGTTATGTAGGCTAGGCTGGGCTTTAGCGAGCCGCCACCCCCTCCCCATACACCGGTGAGACTACCTGGATTTACATGCAGTACACCCTCATGGAGACGTAGAAGCGGTGCATGCGTATGCCCACTAATCAACATTTCAACGTCTTTCTCCTTAGCGATACGCGTTAACTTGACTATATCGCCACGCGGGTACACTTGATGACCATGTATAACGCCAATCTTTACATCATCAGCGGTGAATGTCGCACTTTCGGGTAGCGGAAGGAAGTCCATGTTACCGCTTACCACGTACAACTCGCCACCAAGGCTCTTAATCCACTCTAACACTTCCTCGCCACAAAGATCGCCAGCATGCACAACGACCTCATATTCCAGTTTCGATATGAGGTCTAGCATTGTTTCTGGCACGCGTCTAGCACGATATGGTATATGAGTGTCGGACATGACTAGTATGCGAGTAACCATCTCCCCCAGGCCCCTATTGATGGGGCTCGGCCAGCCGTGCATTCATCACTCTTCCCGGTCGGTGCCCAGGGCAGTCCTCACAGCCCCTCATCAAACCCGGCGACATCACCATTACTATAATCTTCAACCTCTACTTCATAGCCTTCATCTTCACCGTCTCCACTATCCTCCACTGTACTACCCTGAACCTCCTCCTGTACCAAAGACGCTGTTGCAACCAGCGTAGCTGGCAGTAACCCCATCCAGACTAGGAAAGGCACCAGCATTGCAAAGTCCGCGGGAAGTGCCGGATAAGCCTCCTCTTGCCTATCAACGCTACTGGGTGGTGCTCCTCTCACAGCCTCTATACCGGCTCGTATAGTGTTCGCAAGCTTCTCTAGCACTCTAGTCGCCTCCGGCACAAGTTCTAGACCCTTACCCGTCAGTCGGATACGCCTACGCTTTAGGAAAAGGATGCGCTTCTCCTCAACCTCGAGGAGGCCACGCATCGCCAATCGCTTAATAGCGTCTTCCACATCCTCTACGCGAGTATTGAACAGTTTTGCTATCTCACGGGGATCATCTACTCCTCGCGCAACCGCGACAAGTATAGCTGCTTCAAGGGGGGATAGGCTGTCGGGCAATTCGTTGATACACCCCCTGCACCGCCACGGTAGCTAGAATTGCTCGGGGAGGAATAACCATGTATTTACTCGTGATGGGGCTCGCGGGTTCAGGTAAAACCACGCTAACCGGCGCATTCGCTAAATGGATGCGCGAAAATGGACACAAAGTACGCGTCGTGAACCTTGATCCTGGTGCGGAGCACCTGCCCTATAACCCCGATTTCGATATTCGCAGCATAGTCACAGTTGAGAAGCTGATGAAGGAACATGGCCTTGGTCCTAATGGGGCAATGTTAAAGGCGAGCGAAGTAATAGTCGAAAATGCGAAGGAGATACTCAAACATGAAGCTTTCAAGCCGTTCGACGCTACAGTGATTATAGATACACCGGGCCAGCTAGAGATATTCATGTTGCGACACGAGGGCTACAAATTCACTAGCTTGCTGAAACGCAGAGCGCCAACTGTCGGCGTGTTCCTAGTCGACGGTTCAATGGTATACAACATAGCTGATCTTGTAACGTCGTGGATGCTAGGCCTACTTGTCCAAGTTAAGCTTGACATACCAACCATACCGGTGTTTAGCAAGTCCGATTTGATAAAGGATAGGAGCCTAGTCGAGAAGGTAGTCGAGGATCCTCTATCACTCACCGAGGATATCGAGAAGAGCCTTAGCGGCGTAACTGCAGAACTAGCTATAGAGATGGCTAGACTCCTGGCCGAGTATAGACAAAGCCTACGTCCCGTACTAGTATCAGCTATCACGGGCGAGGGATTCGAAGAACTCTTCAGCGTTGTACACGAGGCTTTCTGTAGCTGCGGCGACCTAAGCTAACCATGCCGGCCTCTTAACCGTGAAGCGGTACAACCACCTCCATGCCTCGGGGCATAGATTCCACCCGCCAAGAATCGCATCACCTAACGTCGCTATTGTGACCATCTTGGTCTCGCGGGGTTTGGCTCTAACCGCTATGTCCTCAACAACTACTCGTATCCACCGAAGGCTCCATAACACGCCTTTCTCGTCCACCCATGGACCGATATCCCCTCTTTCAAGGCTCTTCTGTACGAATCTTGACGCCCTCTCCTCTAGCCATACTTCTGGGCCCCGATGGGGGAGAGGTTGCGGCAACGGATGCTCCAACACCTCCACAGCAACTAGAACGTACCTGCCTTGCTCACAGTAGAAGGCATCACGGTCAATGACGTAGTAACCCCTTTCCTCCAAGAGCGACACAAGCCTCCTAGCTGCCGCTCTTGCAACCCCCCAGCCGACATCTGGACTCCTAACGTTGACGTCATAACGCACAACTAGAATTTTCCAAGCGCGGGGACCAGCCACACTAAGAATTTCATGAGGTTCGCTGGGGTATGATGGCGGCTCGAAGAACTTAATGCTAGGCTGTCGCAGGTACTCCCGAGCCGCTAGTACAAACCAAGCGAGGCTCTTGACAGAGACTGCTGCTGCGACATTCCGCCGCGGATCAACCGGGTCAATCACAATAAGTGGACTATCACGAAACTTCTCGAGCACGGCGTCAACAACACCACCATAATGACCCTCTATGTCAATCACTACTGGTGGTTTCCACCTGGCTGCCTTCTCGAGAACGTTACGAAAACAGCCAAACGCCACTATTAACAACTCTGCAAGGTAACCTGAAAAGCCCTGTACTGCAACCTCGGCGCCATAAACACCGATACCCTTCAGGAACTTTTTCAGAAGTCTAACTTCGTCACGCTTCTCATCATCAAGCCTCTCTAGTATATACTTCGTGTGGAACGGCGTACGATCTACTGCAGTCTCGGCTTCCAATCCACTTCTAACGCGAAGTGCCGGTACAACATCCACCCAGACATCCTCTACTAGCACACGTATGTAAGGGTGCGCCGCATACCGCTCCTCTACTGGAAGGTCACGGAACGCCTCACGGAATATCTCCTTGGCTTCATTAAGCTTAGCTCGCCACTCGCGATCAAACAACACAAACACGTCTATGTCGAGATCGCCGGAAAGCCACGTGCCTTTTGCAACACTACCCTGGAGGGTAACCTCGGCATTGATTCCCTTCGCTGCTAGCGTATCTTCAAGCCTCTCGCGTACAAAACTCCACACCCTATTCGCCTTCTCTAGCTCCCACGGCTTGGGCCGTATCTTGTTGAGAACCTCCTCCTCAACCCTGCTCCTGGGGCACTTCAAGCCTATACTGCCTCCCCGGGAGCCCAGAGCTTATCCAGCCTCGTTTTCAACCGAGGGCCCGAACAAGGGAGGGAAGTTCAAGTTGGACAAACCAGGTAGAGGCTTTGAAAAAGAGCCCATAGACGAGAAAGATCCCAGCATAGACACCGAGGCGCTACTTTACGTGCTTGAGGAGGTTCCTGGCAGGCTGGCACCGTACGTGCCAACACCACATTGGCTTCTTGACACAATATCCGAGATTCTCAAAGACATTATGAGAGACACTAGGCTGGATATAGTATACGAGCCTGGGTGTGGTGCTGGCGAGGCAGCCGCAAAAATTGAAGAAAGTGTACATCCACGCCACTACATATGCTTAGAGATAGACGCATCGCTAGCCAAGATAGCGCGTACAAAGTTGACTACAGGGGATGTGGTTGTAGCCGACTTGCGTAACCCTCCCCTGCGTCCACACCCCTTGCTCATCTACTCGTATTTGCTCCCTAGGCCTTTGGAGTACGTGATACAGAAGGCCGAGAAGGGCTCAGTGATCGTAAGCCTGGAGTACCGAGCGGAACATGCAGAAGTCAAAAAGGAGATTGTGTATCGTATCGAGACGCCACTCACAACACACCATGTGATAGTCTACATGGTTTAGACTGGTTTAGGCGTGCGCCTCCTGCCCAGAAGCTAGCGTGCCCGCACTTGGAACCTCTGGGAATTGCTCGCGTAGCTTCTGCTCGGCGAGCAGGGCAGCCTCCTGTAGTATCTTTCGTGCCTCGCCGCTTGCAGCGGCGGAGACACTGGTCATTGATATGAACTCTCCGCTCTCTACTACTATCGAGTTCAGAGTCTCTTCTAGATCCATTAGCTCGAGGCTGAGCATCGGCATCACACCTCTTACATAGGCCTTTAGCTCGTGGATTATCCCTGCAAGCGGCGCTATCGCCGCCATAGTGTCGCCCAGCGTCATTACAGTCTCTAGACGGAGGCTGACCTGCTCAAGTGCAAGCTTTACTATCATGAGCTGCTTTATCGCCTTCCTGATTTCCGCAACCTCAGTCGCGTATACAGCCGCCCTCTGCTTGTCACCCTGCTGCAGCGCCTCCACGACCCTTTCGAACAGCATCGCATCCCTCTCACGCAGCCTCGCTATGTGAGCCTCGAGCCTTGTTACCATAGCCTTTATCTTGTAGTTGACCACCATGAGCTTGTAACGTATCGGCTCACGGTTGACTACATCACGTATCCTCTGACGAAAGCTCTTCTTTGGCTCCGGGTTCCAGGCCTTCACAAACTTGTCTATGTTCACGCCGCGGCACCAGCCTAACTCTACCGACGACACTCACAAGCTTGTATCAGGGGTGGTAACACACACGTTTGTCTCCAACCTCGATGCACACCCTCTCAACGCGCTCAACGTCCCTAAGTCTAAGCCTAACCTCTCCTCCAGGCAAGAGCCCCAAGTCAAGCTTTACACGCTCAACAGCACGTCTAGGTTCAGAGCGCGGCTCGCGACGATCATAGGATAGAGGAGTTAAGAGGTATTCCATCTCAACAGTGTCTATGCGCACACTCTCGTTACTCTCGTTCCGTATGATTAACCTTCCATTCTCTACACGCACACTAAACCTCAAGAGCCTCAGCCCCCTCCGGATGGGGCCTTACTCATCGCTTAACGCTCGTACGCGGACCCACTCATCACCGGCTCGGGTTGTTAAACCCCCAGCCACCATTCATTACCCTGGCCTCGGCGGGTGGACCCCCAACAGGGGCCGCATGCCCCAACGGATGAGGGGGTCTGCTCTAGCCTATGGGCCCGGGTGTACAACTCGCCTAACCCACTGCTTGTCATATCATCCACTCGGGGAGCGGCTCACCTGGCTTGAAGAACCTCAGCGGCTTGATGCCAACACGCCTAAGACGCTCACGTACATGCGGGTATAGTATCACATATTCCGGGTCGAGGTTCTCAACAAGTGCTGGGTGTATCTCGCTAAGCATTCTGATAAACTTGCGTATATCCTCGTCACGATCAAAACTCATCATTAGAGCCGGGTAGACCTCGTCGCCAGGCTTTAACCCCTCTTCTATTAGCGTTCTCAACGCTTCTACCTGCACATACCAATAGCGCCTATCGACAAGCGTTATGCGCTCGAAGGTTTCTGGTTTAGCTCCTTTAATCGATACTCTCACCTCTATGCTACCCATAGACGCGAGATCGGCTATACTACGCGCAAGACGTCTATCAAGGCCTATCAGCACACCATTAGTCTCTAGTATGAAGTGTAGCTTGTAATCACTGACTATGATCTTAGCCGCTTTGAGCATATGCTCGAACCATGCTATTGTAGGCTCAGCCCCGCTAACACGCACCTGCCTTACTCGCCGCCTCATACAGAGCTCGTATAGCTTCTCAGCTACTTCCTCGGGTCTCGTCAGCTTGCCGGGTGTGTTAGGGTCCCTGCTGCGCGACCAGCAGAACACGCATCTGAAGTTACACCCGATGACGTCTGCTGTTGCTACACCACCGTACCAACGGTCAACGCGGAATCTGTAATAACGGCGTTTATCGCCATGTGTTGTAAGCTTCACGGCTAGACTGGTAAGGTTTCGGGCATCAAAGGGCAGGGTCTACACCTCCTGTGGGGTCGGCAACCGGTGCACCATTCATCCCCCTGTACGCCGGGTCTATAGACGGGGTTTCTCCTCAACCCCCGACCTCGGGTTAAGATGGTAGGGGATGATGTAGATTGCACGTCCCGGAGCCGGGCATGCCGGCGATGGTGAGCCTCCACCGGTGCTGACCCTCTATCGCATCGCTTGCGGTTCAAGATACACCCTGATAAGCTCCTCCTTAACAACATCAATAACGCGCAGGTGGAACTCCTCCGCATGCTTAAGCAGTGTCACGCCTGCATCCGCATAACCCTTCGCTACGAGCAGAGCTGCCATACGCGATGATCTAGCTGGGATAGCGTGCTTGAAACTCTCTATGTGCTCGACGAGTATCTGACGTAGGCTTGTGGATGGCGGCGGCATTGCTATCACATTTGGCTTTGGGGAGCCCACTATTGCAACATCCCTGGTTACTCTCTCTACCCTACCTGCTCGTGGCTCGGAGAACGCCGGGTGTAGCGGAGACATTGTCAATACCGCCTTAGTTGCATGCTTCTCGAGTATTTTCGCGGCGAGTGCTGTACCGCCGCCTAGCCATTTACACCCTAGTCTATGTTCATCACCCGTCTCCTCACCCGCACAGTACATGGTTGCGCGCCACGTACCAGTATGCAGATGGACCTCTACCTCCGCATCCTCTGGCATTACCTCGTGAACATCTTCGGGTACTATTATGTAGCCGTCGCTACGAGAGTAAGTTACTATCATGTAGCTCTCGAACTCGATTGGTATAGCGTAGGGCACTCCACTAGACTCTAGCAGCACTACAGGCTGGTACAGTCTTCTACCACGTGCACCAGGTGCAGAAACAAGCAACTTTGCTCGAAGCACGCCTTCCGGGCTGGGAGGCTCGCCGCCAGCAAGATGCCATAATAATGGCCTTACTAGCACGCGGAACACGTTTAGAGCGGATACCGGGTTGCCCGGCAACCCTATCACAAGCTTGTCGCGCACAATCGCTACGGCTGTAGGCTTGCCAGGCTTCAATTTAAGGCCGTGTGCTACCAGCTCACCCTCGGCTTCCAGCACTCTATACACTACGTCATAGGGACCTGCCGACGTCCCTCCAGTGAACAACATCACGTCGTGGTCCCGTAGGCAATTATGGAGGGCTCGTGCCACTTGCTCCTCATCATCCGGCAATATCCCAAGGACTTTCGACGGAAACCCGTCCTTTTCAAGGAAGCCTCGGATGACATATGTGTTTACCTCGTAGACGTGGCCCGGAGGGAGCTGTTCACCAGGCTTTACTAGCTCTACCCCGGTAGCAGCTATACACACGCGCGGCTTGTCATAGACACGTATCGAGTCTACACCCGTGGCCGCGAGCGCACCTACGAGCTGCGGGTAGAGGAGCTGTCCACGTCTAACAACCACTTCGCCTTCAACAATATCCGAGCCGGGCCACGCGACATTTTCGCCAAAGCCGACACTCTTGTAGATCTCTACTACACCGGCTACCTCACGCGTATACTCTACCGGGACAACAGCATCAGCACCAGAGGGGATCGGCGCGCCAGTATCAACCTCTACCGCTTCACAACCCTCTATGCGCTTACTGGGGACTTCACCTACCCTAACCCTCTCTACAACGGGAAGCCTTACGGGAGCCGCCTCGTGCGCCCCAGCAACACAAGTATGTCTCACAGCATACCCGTCAGCGGTTGCACGAGGCTCTGGCGGGTAGCTCACCCGCGCCGCAACATCCTCTGCAGCGATGTGCCAAACAGCCTCGTATAGATCGACGATAATCTCGCGGATTCCGCGTGGAAGCCTAGCCTTTACCTCTTCTAAAACCTCCTCGGGGGCCCTTAATCGAGGAAATAGCTTCCGCCTATCCCTCATTACTCCCGCCTTCGCCCATGCACGGTGGTATAATCGGGTGTAGTAAGAACACTTCTGCCAGGCTACCCTCGTCGTACCCTGTTACATCCTCGCTCATGAGCAGCACGGCGTTACCCTCAACGAGTGTTGACAGAACGCCGCTACCGGTGGTACGGAGAGGTTTAACCATCAGGCCATCACTACCTAGGCATAGGTGCACACGTACAACGTCCATTACACCGGCTGGCGAAGTAACCCTCCTCTCTATCCTACCAATCAACCGAGGGTCTGGAGGCCACCTAATGCCGTACACCCCGTACACTATGCGCTCTATCACTGTGTAAACTTGAGCCCACGCTGCCACCGGGAAGCCACTCAGCGAGGCAACAAGCTTGCCGCCCACGATACCGAGGCCTAGTGGCCTACCCGGTCTTAGGAGGAAGCCGTGGACGAGCCACCCTCCTTCGCCCTTAACGTATGATGATAGTACCTCAATAGTGTAGTCACGATCGCCTACACTAGACCCGCCGATAGCCATGACGATCTCTGCGCTCTCTAAGCCCTTCTCAAGCATCTCGCGTATAGCGTTAGGGTCGTCACCCACGTGCCCCAAGTCAATCACGTGGAAGCCTCTAGAGCGCAGATAAGCCACAATCATCGGGCGCGTTGAGTTGAACACTTTGCCGGGTCTAGGTTCTGAACCAGGCTCGATAATCTCATCGCCCACACTGAAAACCGCTACACGCGGGAGTGCGAAAACTTCTATCTCGTTATACCCTTGCGCAGCTAATACACCAACATGACCCCATGTTATACGCTCGCCTTTACTAACGATAACATCACCCTTCTTGTAGTCCTCTCCACGCCTCATTATACCATAGCCTGGTGCAAAAGGCTTGTAGACGAAGAGCGCGCTACCCTCAACCCTGGCAGCTTCTACCGGGATTACCACATCAGCACCAGTGGGTAGAGGCGAGCCCGTTGCAACCTTGTACGCTTCACCTGGCTTGATCTGAGGCGGGTTAGCCGCATCTATCCTCACCTCACCGGCAATACGGAGTATAGCAGGGTTGGACTGCGAAGCACCCGCAACATCTATGCTCCTCACCGCAAAACCATCCAGGACGCTCTTGTCGACGGGTGGTAAGTCTAGGCGTGCACGGTACTCTCTGGCAGCATAGCCTCCAACAGCCTCTATGAGGGGTACACTCCTAGCTTCGAGCTTCCATACAGAACGCAACTCGTTGACGGCACGCTCCACCACGGACCTTATGGGGTTAAGACGTTCAAACCGACGCTTCAAGTAAGAAACCGCCCGGGGAGATAGCCAGGCTGGGCTAGGTTTAGAAGCCTCAAGTTTCTTTTACACTATCACCTCTATCACATGCAGTGCAAGCCATATGTATGCTACTACAAGGGTTGCCGCTACCACTATTGCTCCAATCTTTATCCACTCTTGGAACGATATGCGGAAGCCCCTCTTCTCCGCTATACCAATAGCCACAATGTTAGCAGTGCTACCAATGATGGTCAAGTTGCCACCCATGGTGCCGCCGAATAACAGGCTCCAAGGCAGCATTTCACCACCCGGCAACTCTATACTCATTAGCGTTTTCGCTACTGGCGAGAGCGCAACTATAATCGGCATGTTGTCGACGAAGCCGCTCGCGACGGCCGTGACTACTAGAACTAGTAGGTTAGCATTAAGGCCTGTCCAGACGTTCATCTCGCCCCCCACTGCCGCGAGTATCAGGTAGGCTAGGACGTCTGTGACGCCGGTATAACTGAGGGTGGCTGCCTCAGCAAATAGGAACATGAAGAATAGCAGCGCCCACCATTCGACGCGCTCCTCTACTAGCTTTCTCGCAGAGAACCCGGTTCTAGCTATCACAATTGCCGCGGATATCACGGGTACAATCACTAGCATATCGTGCGGCGTTACGTACATCATATGCTTCGCATTTTCGCCGTACAAGGCTGTAAGGATTATCTGCACTAACACCGCTAGTTCTGTGTGAAGCGCTATACCTAGTATCGTCAGGACGAACAGCACAGCCGATAGGTAGAAGTCGGTTTTGTTCTTTACCTCGGCCCACGGGTCAAGCTCTATACGCTTGCCCAACGCTCTCTTCATCTTTCCTATTTCGCCCCGTCTCTCGAGATAGCGCAATGATATCGGGTACGCCACTAGGAGAGCTGTAAAGGCAGCTGGCGATGCGTAGCGCAGGAAGTCTGTGAAGCCTTTCTCGAAGAACAGGCCTATGTAGATGCCTATGGGGTTGCCTATCATAGTCGCGGCACTGCCAAGGTTTGTCGCAAATACCGCTACTATGAGCCATGGTATAGGATTAAGGCCCAGCAGTTCAGCCGTCTCCAACACCAGTAAGGTAACATACACTATGCTGGATACCTCGTCTACAAGCGCGGCTAACACGAACGACAGTAGCATGAGTATGAAGAGGAATCTGGTAGGACTGCCTCCTGCTAACGCTACAACCTTAACTGTTATGAAGCGCAGGAAGCCGCTCTCTTTCAAGTAGCCAACGACAATCATCATAGATATGAGGAATAGTATCAAGCCTAGCTCCATACTCTCAAGTGCCATGCGGAATGGCAATACGCCAGTTAGTATCAGCGCAACGAAGCCTAGGAAGACTGCTGCTACCCTACGCTCCCAGAAGGTTATAGCTGCGAGTATTGACACGTAGAATATCACTGCCGCTATTGTCTGCTTTTGCTTCACAACAGGATCGTTTAGAGAGACGAACTTACACAACTCACTAACGTCGATACTCCCCTTCTCAAGCGCCTCGTGTAGCACCTTACCCTCTAGCACGATTTCGATTATGTTCTCCTTACACACCTTCTTGCTGAACACCTTGTGAATAATTAGGAACTCTTCCGTCTCAGGCACATGGAGTGAGGGTAACAGTGCAGCTATGATAGCCGATCCTATAATCGCTAGCAACACAAACGTCACTATCTTCCTCCTACTAACGCCCTCATTCACATGACTCTCCATCAACATCGCCACCTGCTATGCAGGCCGCACCACAAGAGCGGGTTAAACAACTAACTAGTAAGTAGCACATGACATGCCCCGAACAACTAGAGGCTGCAAGACGGAAAAGATGAGACGCGCTCTCCTTGTCATCGCTAGAGCCGAAACCAGGGATAGGGTCAAACACCGTTGAGAGTACACGCGCTATTCTCTTCTCCGCGTTACAACCAACACTATACACTACACATACAGGCCTTGCATACCCGCTTGCAAGCAACCTATCTATGTGCCAGTGCAGCCTCCGCCGCCTATCCATTAAATGCCTCTTTAGACGCGCTCTTAGCCCTCCGGGCCCCCAGCCACTCCCCACATAGACATAGAAGCCCGGCTCGAGAACAACTATGCGTTTACCCCGCTTGTCTATACGTATAGCTAGATGCACGCTTAGTTTCAAAAGTAGTAAATATGTGCCGCCAACCGAGGGTATAGAATTAACATGGTGAAAAGGCGGTCGGCAGAGCAACTCCTCGTCACACCTCAGCTGAAAACCGGGCTCCGCATCCCGCCGCGCAAGAGAGGACCATGCACCCTTTTTTATTCCCGGTTACAACAGCTTCCCTACTTTTTCGGGAAACGTAAAAATGTATCTTTTTGTTACACTACCACGCACTAATTGGGGCCGGTGGAGTTGGCTGCAATAGAGATAGCTGCTCAACGAGTTAAATTACCCAGCGGCCGGGAGATAACGCCATTAGAGGCGTTGAAATTCTGCTACAACTTGTCAGAGACCGACATAGAGATACTGATCGTGATGCTGCAAGGTGGTAAGTATGACGTCGAGACTCTTGCAAACAAACTAGGGCTTAGCAAGGCTACCATTAACCGTTCATTAAACAAGCTAGCGGCGATAGGGTTCGTTGAGCGTGAAAGAGAGACGAGGAAGACTGCGGGTAGGCCACGCTACTTCTACTATATACGCGACCCTGCAAATCTGCTATCAAAGATACAGAACGACCTAGACTTCTGTGCAAAAGCGTTCGAAGAGGGTATAAAGAACATGCTACTATCATCTCTACGCAAGGCTGTAGCCAAGACTAACGAGTAGACTACGAGGAACCGAGCAGCAAAACGGATACACCCTTTGAATCAGCTTTTTCAGTCTTAATGTCGGCACGGCTATCCGGTCAAATACCGACATAACAATCTCTTCATAGTTTTTGAGGAACAGAGGACGCATGCAACCGAGTGAAACCTCGTTAACATATCCTCTTACCGTTCTAACTGCCAGCAACAATCGGTTGACCACATCCCGAGGCCTATGCTTTGTCTCAAGGTGATATAGCATCACTAGGATGTCCGGCTTTACTAGACGAGCCAACATACTCAGCATTTCACTCTCTTCACTTACGCTTACACCAGGCAAGCCTAACAGAACATGAGGTGCTACATGGAAGCCCATGTCTTTCAACATAGCAGCATTGTATATGTAATCTATGGGCTTACGGTGCCATACATGCATCATGCTAAGATGCGTGTTGGTCAAGGGCACCTCATAGTCGATTACGTCTACTATGTCAAGCAACATCTTTGCTTGCTTTTCACTAATGAATCCTGTATGCATCGAGATTACAACTCTTGTTTTCATTTTGAAGCGCTTTAACACTCCGATAAATGGCTCAAATGGCAGCCTTGCCTCACGGGTAAATCCTCCACTGATTAATATCCCGGTTACACCCTTGGAGACAATCTTGTCCAGGAGTCTCTCTAGCATTGCAGGTGTGGGAGCGGGTATCATACCACGGAGCCATCTTCCACGACAGTAATCGCATTGAAGGCTGCAACTATGCCCGGTTATGCTAATCGCTAGATACTTGTCACCAGGTTCGAATAGTTTGACTCTCCACATGCTCTTAGCGCCTCTAGAGCCTCATACACCTCTCGCTTGTCTGGCTCCCAGGGTATATTGTAGAGTGTGCCTCTTGGGCGCTCGTTGTAGTATGGGCGGTTACAAGCGGGGCACCCGCTGGTCACTATTGCACGCTCAACAATCTCTAACGGCGGGGTTCTCTTCAACACCCAACCTTGTGGATTGAAAGGTGATGGTGTTATGTAGGAGTCAGGGTTTACACCCTCATCGAGCAATTGACGGTATAGTTGGGCGCCCCGATAGTAACATAGGCTTGGTGGCTTACCCCCCAGCTTAGCGCTAGGAGTGTATGCGAACAGAGCTATTCTGCCGCCAAGCCTCTTGACGTGTCTCATTGTAGCCGCTAGCTCACTGGCCTTCTCTCCAACACCGACTATGAGATGCACGTATACTCGCCTATCTCCAAACACTTCCACCGCATCTCGCAAAGTACGCATGTACAGGCTATAGGGATATGGTTTGCCTAGCTTCATAGCAAGCCTTGGCGTCGCTGCATCTAGCCCGATTCCCAGTGTCTCTACGCCTTCGTCTCTAAGCTCCTCTAGGAGCGGTTTACCCGCAACTGCTATCGAGACTGAAATACGGGGATTAACTCTTGCTATAATACGCACTAGCTGTACTAGTTTCCGTCCCATATTAGGTCCGATGACCGTCTGTATACATACGCGTTCAAATTCACTAAGAGCAGAGACGATCTCGCGCAAATCAACCTTGTACCATGTTACTCTAGACAGCTTTACCCTCTCACCTGCAACGGGGGCACCACTCAACTCGCAATAAGCGCATGTAGCTACACACTTTCCGTCCATAAGTAGGTAGGCTACGCGTCTCATCCAGCGAGGGAGCTTCTCGCCACGCAGTACGAATAGAGTCGCCAACGAGACGTAGACATGCACGGAAGCACCAGCCGGTAACCTTCAAAAAGGCGAATGGCGTTAAAACATATCGTTCTCGATGCCCTCTTCTGTAACATACTCTGCTATCTTCTCTGCCAGGACATCCTCTAATCTGCGAGCGTTTGGAGTCGTGTTACACTCGCAGAGGCAAAGATTACCGTCTTTGACTGCACGCGCCACTACCATGTAGTACACTATAGCCTCTCGTATGAACTGGGAGCGTGAGGTGTACCCCAATTCTTGCCACACGCGGTCGAGTTCCTCAACAAGACTAGACTCCATCTTAACCGACACTACCTTCTTTCTACCACCTGCTGGCAATTCAAAGACGGTCGGCATGGAGCGAGGATGCATTATCATTCCAGCGTCACTGCTTGTGACATCATGTGTGAAGCTCTCAGCGTCTCTTTTACGGAAAGCCTCTCCAGCATTGTATGCAGCCAAGGCTCTAACACCGCGCCTACCGGTAACACCTACATACCTTGCTACACGCGCTTGAAGGCTACACCCTTGGCTCTACTTGCCAATCATAATACCAACGCAAGATAGTGTTGCATCAGCTCATTAAAAGCCGTGTGTGGTAGTACCGGCTTACCATTAAATCGGCTTGTAGCTTCGAATAGTAACCCGCCGGAGCGTGTAGCTTTATGGAGCAAAGGCTCCCTGAACCGGTAAAACTACACGAGGAGAAGACGAAATGTCCCGCATGCAACAAGGAGACACTTGAAGTACAAGTGTATCTGTACCAAGTACCGATAATCGGACCCGTAACGATGGCTGTAGGCAGATGCTCCAACTGTGGCTTCACGTTCCGCGACGTGAGAGTAGCCGAGCAGAAGTCTCCACAAATACTAAGACTCAAAGTGACAAAACCGGAGCATCTCAATGTGCTAGTTGTGAGAGCACCTTCAGCAACTGTCAAGATACGTGGCTTATCCGAAGAGGGCGATCTCGAGATGAAGCCCGGCCCTGTTGCCGACGGATTCATCACCACGGTAGAGGGCGTACTCCACCGTTTCAAGGAAATTGTTGACTTTCTATGCGAGGATCCCGAAGTGAATCGCGAAAAGTGCCTCCAAGTCAAAAGAGCGTTAGAAGATGCTATTGACGGCAAGAGGAGGTTCGAGCTTATAATTGAGGATCCAGAGGGCGTCAGCGCAATAGCGTCACACGAGACTATAGTAGAGCCCATGAACATAAAAAACAATACACAGACCGAGAAAGAGATGCGTGAAGATGAGAACTAGTTTTGTTCGGCTTGATCACCCGAGCTTACTCAACCTTTACCTCGTGACCTTCTTCAATCTCTTCTACCACTTTCTTTGGCTTCTCCTTCTCGATAACAACCTCTAGCACGCCGTTCTTGTAGCGTGCTTTTGCGGTTTCAGGCTTAACTTTGGCGGGTAACTCGACCTCCTTGTAGTACTTCTGCCCGTTGCTGGCTCTTATGATGAGTTTGTTGTCCTTAATACGCACCTTTATCTTATCCTTGTCAACGCCAGGCAGCTCTGCGATCACTGTTATCTTATCCTCATCTTCAAAGACGTCTACAAGAGGCTCCCTCTCCTCTAGTATCTCGGTGCGCCCATACCTTCTCTTGATGTTGCCAAACTCCTCGATTATCGGCTTCCCGTCCGGCCCTATCACTATCCTAAAGCCGTAGATATAGGGGCCGCGTACCTCCGCACGACCACTACGCACCAGCTCCATTAGCTCCCTCTCGAGGGCAGCTATCTCCTCCTCAATGCTACGGAACACCTCGTCAAACCACTCAAATATGCTACGGTATCTCCTACCCCAAGCCATGCTTCTCTCCTTACTCTGTAGCCACGGTATGGGCTAATATTCAATTGGCTAGACACGATTGCGAGATAGACTAGGAGGCTACAAGACAGCGCCAGGGCTAATACTCTATAGCGCTATACATAACCGGTGGTAGACGCTCTTGACGCGAGAGTGTCGCTTTGAAGTTCTTATCGCTGGCGGTGGGCCCGCTGGCACAGTAGCCGCATACCATCTGGCAAGGATGGGATTCAATGTTGCACTTTTCGAGATACGTGGCTGGGATAACGTATGGGGTAAGCCCTGTGGAGACGCTATAGGCGCTCATCACTTCCCTAATGCGGGGCTCCCAGAGCCACCCTCTGAAGTCATACACAACAAGATTGATGGCGTCTTGATATATAGCCCGTCACTCGAAACCGTTTACCGTGTTCGAGGCGAGGGCTACATAATCGATAGGAGAGGCCTAGGCAGATGGTTGCTACGCGAGGCTGAGAGGAGAGGCGCGCAAATCTTCCTAGAGTCTAGCGTGGAGGCACCAATAGTCGAGAATGGTAGGGTTGCGGGCTTAAGAGTGAGGCTGAAGAGCGGGGAGCACCTGGAGTGCAGAGGCAACATCGTCATAGAGGCTACTGGTTATTCAATGGTCGTTAAGAGAGGGTTGCCCCGCGATTGGCCGGTTGCAGAGAGACTTGACATGAAGGACACCAACATAGCCTACCGTGAGGTTCAGGAGCTTAGTGATGAAGTTGAAGAGCCGAACTACATTCGAATATACATCAATCAAGAGATTGCACCAGGCGGTTACTGGTGGCTCTTCCCCGAGGGCAAAAACGTGATCAACATAGGACTTGGCGTGCAAGGAGGCGTTGGCAATCCACATCCACGTCAACAATTTACTCAACTCTATGAGCGAGGTCTTGCGCCACCCCCACGCCGTGTAATTGAAGCTGGAGGCGCCGTGGTGCCTACGAGGAGACCAGCAGATACACTTGTAGGCCCAGGTTTGCTCGTCATAGGCGATGCCGGGTTTACAGTAAATCCGGTGCATGGGGGAGGCATAGGTTATGCATTCTACGCTGCCAGGCTGGCTGCCGAGGCCTACAAGGAGGCTCATGATAAAGGCTGCTTCAGTGAAGAGTGTCTATGGAGTCTCAACACACGCTACATGAAGAGCCTCGGCGCGAAACAAGCCGCACTAGACATCTTCCGCCTCTTCCTACAAAGGCTTAGCAACGACGACATAGAGTATGGCATGTCACAACGTATTATGCCCGAGTCCGACGTCTACTTTACAAGCACGACTGGCGAGCTCCGGCTGAGCGTCGTAGAAAAAGCCATGATAATACTACGTGGATTGAGAAGACCGTCTCTACTACTCAAACTCAAGCTCGTAGCCGAGTATATGGAGAAGGTTAGGAAGCTCTACCATGCTTACCCAGAGGATCCGAGAAAACTGGCACAATGGAGAGAGCAAGTAAAGAGCTTGTTTAACGAGTTCCTCGTAAAGATCTCCAGGTAAGGTGATGACTATATGAGGGTTAAGCACGAGGCACCTCTCATAAACCCAGATGATAAGCTCGCTGATGTACTCGAGAATATCATAGGTTCTCGTTGCCGCTGCGGGATAGTAGTGAGTGAGGACAGGATAGAAGGTGTCATCAACCTAATGTCCATTGTCAGAAAGATTGCACTCGAGTGGATTAAGGGTAGGGAACCACATGAGACCATAGAGAGGCTGTATGTACGAGATGTGCGCTATCAGCCACACATAGTATTCGAGGAGCATGTGGAGCCCGTAAGCGCTCTCATGGATATGCTGACTCACGGATTAGATTTCGTAGTTAAGATGGACAGTGACAAGTATACGGTTTACACGGTTCTAGATGCGCTTAACGATCTCGTAGAGCTATTGAGGGGCGACCATGTTGGGAGCGTCGTATCGAGCCAGAGTTGGTGGGTGGCTTATCCAGATATCAGTGTAAGAGACGCATTTCTCCAAACAAGTATGCTCCCAACATGGCGATTGATCGTTATCGAGAGCGACGGTAGCATACGTGGCATCTTCTCTGCAACAGACTTTCTAAGAGCTATACTCAGGGGTGAAAGACCATATACTGAGCCTATATCATCCTTCATCTCTACGACAACGCCAAAAAGCGTTGACTATGACGAGGCTTTGGTAACAGCAGTGAAGATAATGTCACTTCACAACATATACATCATGCCTGTTGCTAGGGGGGAGAAGGGATTTGCGGGTGTGGTTTTGGCACACGATATCGGCAGATTAGCGGCTATACGTTCGCTACAAAGCTCTTCTAGGGAGCTAAGGTGACACGATATGGCTCTTCAGTGGGAGCCCCAGTGGGAGGAGCTAGTTATTGAAAAGTGGGGTGTCAAGCTAAAAGTCAAGAAGGACAAAGTGACGGGTATGTATGCATGCCCCATTTGCGGCATAAGCGACTCAGCAATATACTTCTTCAGTATAGAGGACTTGCTGAGACATATGCTCACGCACGCTAGACGCGAACGTATAGAGACTATCCGTGTAAGCATCGAGGAGGGTGAAGAAGGCGCTAAGCTCGAGGAGATAGGGGAGGAGAGTTGAGCGCAGATAGGCTACACGTGTATGCTAACCCGACACTTGACGTCAAAGGGAGTCGCATCGAGGCTGGAGGGCCAGCCATCTACGCGGCAATCGCCGGACGTATACTTGGCTTCACTGTCTACGTGTATGGTGGCGTCGGCAGAGACGGGCACAGGGTAATCGCAGAGTACGTTCGTAGAGGTGTGAGGTTCGGTAAGCTCATCTTTAGCCTTGATGATGAGACAACACGCTTCCATATAGAGTACCGCGGTGATAAACGAGAAATGATAGTAGAAAGCCTTGGACCGCTAGTCCGTAGCACACCGATCAGAGAGCCGAGGATAGTCTCTCCCGTTCTACGTGAATATCCTAAGCCTCTGCTTGATCAATTACTGAGCGATGCATTTGTCGATATACAGGGCTTGGTTAGAGAGCGACGCGTCGGCCCATTGAGGCTCGTCAAAGGCGCATGTCAAGAGTTTAACCTCTCTAAGGCTAAGGCACTCCACGGCGACATTGACGAGATGATAGTATGTTTTAATGATAGTCTAGAGGCTGTGCTGGAGAAACTCTCTGAGTTGACCGGGGAGGGCGTGGAGATACTGCTATCCATGGGATACCGAGGGTTGCTTCTAGGCTACGATGGCGTCTGGTGGCATGTTAGGGCCTGGGGCCCACGCGCAACCGACCCGACTGGAATGGGCGATGTGCTAACATCTTCGTACGCCTATGCCAGATACATTCTTGGCCTAGAGCCTATCGAGGCTGCAAAGTTGGCGGTTGTTACCTGTGGGCTACACGCTAGGCGTACATACGAGGGTGTAGGCCTCGAGGATGTGAGGAAGTTTGCCAAGGAGGTTATAGCGAGCCGGGTTACACGCGAGGAGCTGTATAAGCATGCAAGTGTGTAAGCTTACCGAGTGTTAAGCCATTGCAGCGGCTTCCGCGGGAGCAGCAAAGTGCCTCCTCCCAAGCGGGGCAAACTCTTGTGGCATGGGTACACGCTCGCTCCTTTCACCTAGTAGTGCTAGCACCGCATCGATTATCCTATCCTCGTTAAGGCTCTCAACGCCCACAGCTACAAGCTCACCATTAACCACTATGCGGGGGTAAGGCGCGTAACCTGGTGGAAGGTGGCCCCAATATTCAACGCGAGGCACTATGACCGCGTTAACGCCATACTCTTCGCGTAGCCTCTCCGCCGCGCGTCTCGCAACCTCCAGTGCATTCTCACTCTCGTCGTTAAGCGCCATCACAACCTCTATAACAGCATCCTCGTTGGCCTCCAGCTGCATATCCATAGTGTCATACGATAGTAGACCTACGCCTAAGGTGGGAGTGGTGATTTCGCGCTCGACGTCTAATCCAACAGTCATTGGAGAGAGGCACCCCCAACCGAAAGTAACCGCTACTCTGCTCTACACCCCTACACCCTGGTAATTCGCCCGGTAGTACGGAGGGGCTCTACTTACTACTGTTAACATGCGGCTCGGTGCGCCCGGAACCGGCTCCTCATCGCTATGTGCTCGGACCCCGCTGGGAGCCTCACAGCCGTTATGAAAAACAGTCTAGACAGCCGCCTTAGCCTCAGCTCTAGCTGTGTACATGGCCATTCTCCTAGCCTCAGCTATCCTGAGAGCCTCTATCACAAACTCGTATGTCACCGGGTAGCCTAGAGTCTTCTCGTGCTTCACGAGTAGATAGTAAGCCTCAAGCTCATCGCTCACACCGTGCTTGAGTAGCAGCTCTACTGCTTTCTCGAGCGCCGTCTTACCCTTCTCACTTAGGTGCTCGAGGGGCATACACTCTACCCAAGTTATCCGCGTAATACCCACTCCTTTATCCAAAACGGAGGGTGCCGGTTTAAAGGATGGGAGACGCTGCACGCTGCACACGGGGCTGGCGAGCTATTGGTCTCGTGGGATGAGATACTCGCACGCCTACCCTCAGAGGTGCGCGAGGTTATCGAAACCACAAGGGCACATAACCGTTGGAGACGTGAAACAATAAACCTGATTGCAAGTGAGAACGTGATGAGCCCCCTTGCAGAGGCAGCCTACCTCAACGATATGATGCACCGTTATGCTGAAGGTAAGCCCCGGAAGAGGTACTATCAAGGTCTACGCTACGTGGATGTCGTGGAAGAACTAGTGATGAAGTATATGGGCGAGCTTCTAGGCGGTGCGTTTATCGAGCCTCGGCCCGTGAGCGGCACAATCGCTAATGCTACAGTTTTCAGAGCACTCGCCTCATGCCCCTCTAGCGAGGGGCGTCCTAAGGCTCTGATAGCCCCGGTTCAGGCCGGCGCCCATGTAAGCCATACAAAGTTTGGTACACTTGGCGCCCTCTGCATAGAGCATATAGAGTTGCCCTACGACCCCGACAATCTCAACGTCGATGTTGACAAGGCTGTTAAGATGATAGAGGATGTTAAACCCGTCTTTGTCGTGCTCGGCGGCAGCCTCTACCTATTCCCGCACCCAGTCCGCGAGATAGCTGAGGCCGCACACTCTGTCGGTGCAAAACTCGTCTATGATGCTGCACACGTACTGGGACTCATAGTTGGCAAGAGGTGGAGGAACCCGCTGGATCACGGAGCCGATATAATGACCGCATCTACGCACAAGACGTTCCCAGGGCCGCAAGGAGGGATCATAGCTACGCGTCAAGAGGATCTCTACAAGGCCGTGTCGCGCATAGTGTTCCCGTATTTCGTGAGCAACCATCACCTTCACAGACTTCCAGCCCTCGCAATAACAGCGCTTGAAATGAAGTACTACGGCGAGGCTTATGCCGACCAAGTTGTGAGGAACGCCAAGGCACTAGCAGAAGCGCTGGCAGCGGAAGGATTCAAGGTACTCGGTGAGCATCTCGGATACACGCGCAGCCATCAAGTAGCTGTTGACGTAAGGGAGTATGGAGGTGGTGCTAAGGCTGCACAACTCCTCGAAGAAGCAAACATAATCGTGAATAAGAACCTCCTGCCGTACGACCCGCCAGATGCGATCAAGAACCCAAGCGGCCTGCGCCTAGGGGTCCAGGAGATGACTAGATGGGGCATGAAAGAGGATGATATGAGGGAAATTGCGCGATTCATGCGCAGAGTGGTTATCGACGGCGAAGATCCGGCAAAGGTTAGGAAAGAGGTTGTAGAGTTCCGCAGGAACTTCCAGAAGGTACACTATGCGTTCGACGTAGACCCTACCGAAAATGGTAAGCTATTACTACTCTATTGACGCCATCACCGCCGACGAGTAAAACACGATAGCTACTGATATTTTGTTGCTCTGAGAGGAGCGTGTCGGGGGGCTAAGTGCCCTCCCTCATCCTATCCCCTTTGCAATGGGGTTGTCGGGAGGGCCGGCGCGCCCCCCAAGTGGTTTACAAAACTAGGTTCCAGTTATACTAGGGGATTTGCTTTGACACACAAACCGATTGCATGGATAATAAACTTCGGTAACGAGCTCCTTATCGGCAGGATAGTCAATACTAACGGTTCGTGGCTTGCAAGAGAGTTGACTATCAGGGGTTTCGATGTAAGGCGTATCATCGTAGCCCCGGATGAGGAGGTTGACGCGGTTGAGGTTCTAAGGGAGGCTGGGAGCAAGGCGCATGTGGTTGTGTGCACTGGGGGGCTTGGCCCTACACCAGATGACCGTACCGCCGAGTTTCTCGCGAAGGCGACGGGTAGAAAGCTTGTGATAAACGAGGAGGCTAGGAGGATGGTTGAGGAGAAGTACGCTAGACTAGGTTTGCCTCTTACAGAGAGTAGGTTGAAGATGGCTATGCTACCGGAAGGCGCTACTCCTATCCCTAACCCGGTGGGTACTGCACCAGGTATCCACCTTGTCCATGAGGGTACGCATTATTTCTGCCTACCTGGCGTACCTCGAGAAATGGAAGCTATGTTCAAGGGGTATGTTGCGAAAGTCCTGGAGGGTATAGTTAAACCTCCATGTTTAGTTGAAGCTAGTGTCGTCGTAGAAGGGGTGCCGGAATCGTCTATGGCACCGCACATCAAACGCGTCATGAGAGAGTGCCCGGAGTGCTATGTGAAGAGTCACCCACAAGGCGATGAGATATCAAATCCAATTCTGGACATACGTGTACTCGTGTATAGCGATTCGTGCGACAAAGCCGAGAATATAGCTAGACGCGCTGCTGAAGCTATCGTTGAGGCTGCTAGGGCTGAGGGGGGTCGTATCTCTGAGGTTAGCGTGCGTAGGCTACGAGATTAACCCTCTACATGTTGCCTAACTTCCGGTGTGTGGGTGTGGGTGTAAACCGCGAGGAGATTAAACGTAAGGTGATAGAGGCGCTTAAAGAGGTGTATGATCCTGAGATACCGGTAGACGTTTACAACCTAGGCCTTGTATACGATATCAATGTCGACGATGAGGGTAATGTGAAGGTTGTGCTTGGTGCCACGGCGCCAGGCTGCCCAGTAGCGTATATGATCGTTGCTCAAGCTGAAGAGGCTATCCGGAGGAAGGTGCCAGAAGCCAAGAATGTACAAGTGGAGTTGGACTTGTACAGGCCTTGGGATCCTCGACGTATAACCAAGGAGGGCAGGGAGAAGCTCAAGGCGTTATACGGCTATGACATAGTGGAGGAGATGATAAAGAGAATGGGATTAGATAGCGATAATCAGCAAGGAGCTTGAACAATATGACTCTTTAAACTCTTTAAGATGCTTCGACTACTTGGATCGAGATCCATCCGGGCTCCTCATACAACCCTTCTCGTGTAATGACAACATCTAGGCTGCGAGGAGGCCATATCCTGGCGCCACCACATCTACGATAGGCCTCAAATACTGCTTCAATTGCACGTCCAGTACTCAGCTCGTTTAACCACGCTAAGGCTACTATGCTCGTTAGCGGCCACGAGCCTACACCGGTCTTCACTGTGTATCCTTCATCGTGGGCTATTGGTATGCGTGCAGTTAATCCTAGCTCATCTTGTAATCGCTTAGCTGCCCTAAGCTGCGCATCGCTATACACTCTCAGTACTTTGTTAACATCGATTTCCTCTGGCAATGTTAGCTTGTAGATGACTCTACAACCAGTACATCCTAGGTAGCAACGAGCCCGGCGTAAAGCAACACGCCCCCGCGAGCCAGGCGCTATGCTTGCATGCACGGGTCTCTCTTCAATCACGTCCTCTAAATGTGCACTAGTTAGACGCAGAGCTTTACGCCCGTATAGCTCCTCGAGTATCTTCCACCAATACGTCTCAATTAGACTACATGACGCGAGGCTATACTCACGAGCAATACGAGAGATGTTCAGCCTGCCTTCCACTATCTGAGCATATATGTGGGCTGCCAGTATACTGTTCACAACCTCTAAGGGAGACGGTACTATTGTATAAGAGGCGAAGAGTGTATCACACTCTATATTCGATAGCACATCGATTACGTTATGCTCCTCGCATGTTGGTACACGGCCGCCCCGTAGCATTCTCCGTACACGTCTTGCAGATTGCACCGTACGCTTACCAATACACTCGACACCATACCTCATTAACACTAACTTACCGCCGCGATACGCATAGTCTACACCACGCTTCAACACTACATTCGGCGGGTTGGCATAGAAACCAGGCACATACACCCTTACTAGTAGCTCTTGCATAGCTTGTCCAGCACCTCCTGCACAGCTACACTACCCTCAATAGTTTCACCGTTAACGCGCAAAGCAATGTTATCCACGCTTATCACGCCACAACCCATGAGCCTTAGTCCACCCACGATTAGTTCGCCTGCCGACAGAACATCCAATATCCTCTTTACAACCCCAACTTTCCTACAAGGCTCTTCAATTATAATCAACCCTTCAAACACAACATCGGGTTTCACGACAGTAACGTAACAGCGTACAGGTAACCCAGCCACCCTATCCACAAATGATACGTAACGGAGCTCCACAAACTCTCCAAGTTCAACAACACCACGCGCCTCTAGTAGACGTTTTAGTAGCTCACAGGGTGGGTATAGGTCGCTGAATACTACATTCCCATCCTCCACGCCAACCACACGCCGTATCTCTCTACCCGGTATACGCGGCACGACAAACACGTTACCGTCACATTTCACTCTTGTCACGCTCGTTACACGTATAGGCGCAGCTATCTCTTCAGAGAAGCCCTCAAAATACAGACAAGACCTTGACTTAACCCGGTATACAATCTCTACCCGATCCGCCTGCAACCCATAACACCTCCGCAAGCAACTTGAAGATTAGACCCCAGCGCACGACCCCACGGGGGTTACACGAGCCTGCTCTACAACTCCTTAGAAGAGATACTAGCCTCTCATCCACGAGGAGTTCGCCAACCTCCCTGGCAAGCCTCTCGTCAACAACACCACGTAGACTATACACCTGGGCCTCAACCGCAAGATCCGTCAACAGCACCTCTAGACTACTGATACGCTCGGCCGAAGGGGGTATGCCCGAGCCAAACACATTTTCAATGGCACTTGAGGCACGATACAAGATCCAGGCCAAGGGATACACACGTTCAGCGCCAACACGTGATACAACACTTCGGACATCCTCTATTATGCTACCCAACTCTTCTCTCTCAAGACGCGCTACAACATTCTTCAAGCTTAACATTCACGCATCCACCTCCTATCACCCGGGGATGGCGAGCAGGCTGGCAGACAACTGAGGGTAAACCCCGGTGAAGAGCAGGCCACCAGCCGACCCTAAAACAGAGCACAACACATGTGAATATAACAACAAATACTCCCCACAGCAAGGGTGGGCAGGGGCGCGCGACCGGGAGAGGTTTGGTGTAAAAATGGAGCTGGGGGTGTTTGACTCCCGGGGCCCGACACGCTGCGGACTTAGGCGGTGGCGTGCTGCTCGACTGCCTGCTTACCAGCGTCGGTGATCTGGTACCTGCCGTCCTCTAGCCTCTCAACATAGCCTAGCCTCACGAGCTTCCTCATCTTGGCGGCGACGCGGCGGCCGTCCTCGCCGATCCTCTCAGCGATCTCCTTGGGGCGTAGCGCGGTACCAGCCTCGGCGAGCGCCTTGAGTATCTTAATGTCTAGCTCGTCTAGGGTGCTAGCCATCCTACACCCACCCATTCCGGTTCTATCATCGATTAGGGATGGGGCGTTTTGCTCTTTTGGTCGGCCCAGAGCGGAGAAACAGGTATCATTCCTTTAACCACACACGATTATGCTATGCTCCCGCTGCAGCTGGTATTAGTGACCCGTTATGCTTGACTCGTGGTACCGCCAAGGACGTGACGTGAAGGGTATTATCAAGTGCCCAGATAAAAGTATGGGTCTAGAGGCTAACCACGCCTCGAAAGGCTTGCCAGGCTGGCATTCTTGCAACCCGCTTAGCCTTTGCCAATAAGAGCTCGAGCTCATCGTCTTTGGCGTAGTCTAGTGGCTCGCCGCGTCGGTCGTTCTGCTCCCACCGGTTATAGAGTTCTTGGAGGATACGGGAGACTTCCTCGTCAGCATAGAAGAGCGCCGAATGCCAAGGGCTCATGTTGCTCAATATCATCTCAAGTTCTTTGCGAGCATCCTTTCTTACGAAAAACTTGTCAATAATACCCAATGGCTCACCCCTTCCCGCCTCTCTCCCTCTTCACGGGGTGTATTGCATCCTTCGGCGCCTTTGGGAATGGTTCGAGATACTTGCGAAGCACCTTAGGGATAACGATGGTACCATCTGGCTCCTGGAAGTTCTCTAGGATAGCCGTTATAGTCCTCGTAGATGCAATTGCTGTTGAGTTAAGCGTATGGACATACTCCTTCTCCATGTTCTTGCGCACGAGACGTATGTTCAAGCGATAAGCTTGCCAATCGGTACAGTTGCTAGCTGATACCATCTCGCGGTATCTACCCTGTGCAGGCATCCAGGCCTCAAGGTCGTACTTCTTTGCAGCTGGCGCGCCAAGCTCCTGTGCACATATTGCTACAACACGGTAGGGGATGCCAAGTCCCTTGAACAGCTCCTCTGCGTTGCGTATAAGCTCCTCGAGTATTTGGCTTGACTCTTCAGGTTTGGCAAATACAAACTGTTCCACCTTGTGGAACTGATGCACCCTGAATATACCTTTGAGGTCTCTGTTACCAGCTCCAGCTTCTTTACGGAAGCATGGCGACACTCCAACAAGTTTTATAGGCAAATCGTCCTCGCGTATCTCCTCGTTCATGTAGAGCGCTGCCAATGGATGCTCGGACGTTGCTATGAGGTAGAGGTCTTCATCCTCTATCTTGTAGATCGCGTCTTTGAACGTCTCTATATCTATTACGCCCATTATGACGCGGTGTCTCAACATGTAAGGCGGAAGTACTAGCCTATATCCACGCTGTGTCAAGAAGTCTATAGCGTACATCAAGAGGGCAATGTCTAGCCATACGAGATCGTCAAACAAGTAGTAGAAGCGCGAACCTGCCACCTCGGCAGCCTTCCTGGTATCGCCAAGCTTGAGAACATTTTCAAGCATATCAGCGTGGCCCACAGGCTTCTGAGCTATAACCTCGTGTTCTACGCGGAATCCCCACCTTTCCGTTTGCTCCTTGAACTGGTCAATGTGACCCTCCCACACCTTTGGTTTGCCCCAGAAGCGTATCGGTATACCCTCAACGCCTTCGGGGCAGACAGGTACGTCGGGTAGAACTATGTTCGGTAGGCCCCAGAGCAGTTTCTCGCGCTCTTCTTCTATACGCTTTAGCTCCTTCTCTAACTCTTCTCGCAGCTTTAGTAATCTCCTTGCCTCCTCGATGAGCCGCTTTCTCTCCTCCGGGTCACGTGCCTTTGCAATCATGCGTGTGACTACATTATGCTTATGCCGGACCTCGTTAACCTCTTGTAGCTTCTTTCTCCATAGCTCGTCAAGCTCTCTAACTCTATCAGCTATGCTTGTGTCAAGCCCCCTTTTCCTAAGGGACTCTTTGTAAGCCTCAGGATTCTCTCTAATTAACTTCAATACACTCCACAGCGGCAAGCCCTACCCACCATCAGACCCATCTCGCAGCCTAGAATAACGGTGAGCCAAAAGTGGTATTGTAGGGGTGAGGAGGCCCCTACCATCTCTCTGAGCCCGGGTGTTCCGGGCGATGTTGAAGTGGTCCTCGCCGACCGTAGTTTATACACGGGGGCGCTTCTCGTCCTACGGCCTACCAGGTGCATAGTTTGGCAGGTAGGCTTGTGTTTAGCGATGCTCACGCTCACAGTAATCCCGTGAAGGGTATTGGCGCGAAGCGAATAGCCGAGAAGTTTAGGAGCATAGGTGGTTGGTTTATCGCACTTGTAGCACTATCACCTTGGCACTATGGCATCGATGCTAGGTTGGAGTTTGAAGCGTACCGCAAGATGATAGAGATTCACATGCGTGAGTGTAAAGCAGCCAAGGAGGCTGGGCTTCGAGTTGCATGTCTAGCGGGATTCCATCCTGCCGATGTGGACAAGCTCTTGGAGAAAGGGCTTAACCACCTGAAGGTGCTCGAGCTAGGGTTGAAAGTCGTAGAGTATGTCGCTAGGCTCTGTAAGGAGGGGCTGCTGGACGGTATTGGGGAAGTTGGGCGTCAACACTACACTACACGTCCAGAGAACGTAGCAATCTCAATGGAGATTGCGAGGCGTGCCTTAGAGCTTAGTAGAGACTACGATTGTATAGTTCACCTGCATCTCGAGAACGCTGGCGAAATAACGGTAAAGCTTACAGAGCTTGATGTAGAGCGCATAGGGGCAAGAAAGGAACGCCTACTGTTACACCACTCGAAACCAGGAGTAGCATCGTACGCTGTGCAACATGGTTTCTACGCCACATTGCCTGGGAAAGAACAGCTGCTTTCATACTACTTCGGTAATTACTCGCAACTAGTTGACAGGGTGCTACTGGAGTCTGATTATATAGACGACCCTAAGAGGCCATGCGTGTCGTCATGCCCCTGGGAGGTCGTCGAGAGATTAAAGAGACTAGCCAATCAAGGCGTGATAAGTGAAGAGGTACTCTACAAGATAAACGTGGATAATGTCGTAAAGTTCTATGGCGTTGAACCCCCGTGAGCGTTACCCGATGTTTACTACTTTCAACGCCTCCTCCTTAGACAGTTTGACCACACTCATGTAGCTCTCAGATAACACCTTTAGATCAGGGTTGTTGCCCTGTATCATAACCGTATGGAGCCTTGCCTTTGCTTTAGCCAGGCCTCTCCTCACAGCCTCTATGGTTACCTTGTCTTCACCATCAGTTATCAACACTATGTCAGCAACACCGCTTCTCTTACCTGCAAGTATATCTTCTATTGCAGCTAGGACTGCACGTGTTATGTCAGTACCGCCATTAGCCCTTATCCTCGCTATGTAGTCCAGAAGCTTGACCAGGTCGCGTCCTCGTGCGTTTTTAGGCAACTTTAGTGGCGGGTATGGAATGCTATCGAAGAACCGTACATAGTAATCACGTCTCTCGCGTGCAGCACGCTGTGCAAGAGCAAGCGCAACAGCCTTAGCCCATAGTATCTTCGTGCCCATCATACTACCCGACTTGTCTAATAGTACGTACAACGGTCCATGAGACTCTGGGAGAACCTTTCGGTAGAGTAGTAGACTACCCTCGCTCAGCTTGTATGCAAGGAATTCCGGTGGCAACGCTAGCTCAGAGGGTACTATGCGTTCCACGTCGCTACCTAGCTCGTACCCGTCTAGCTCGCCACGTGGACTCTTACGCACCTTTCTTCTGAATCGTGTCTCGCCCTCTTCTATTGACTTGAGCATTTCTAGTATGTTGCGTACATCAGTGTTCCTTGCTAATCGCAACACATCTGTTATACTGTCCTCGAGCGTGAGACTGCTACCGGTTCCTGCTACGAAGCGCGCCGCAAGCATCTGTATCTGTTTGGCTGTCTCGGCGTGCGACCATGCCGTCTGTAGTGCACGGCTAATTGCACGGTGCAGGTTAGAATCGTAGTCGTTGCCAACCATATCCGATTCTCGTCCTTCGCCACTCTTCTGCTCAAGACTGCTAGGCATCTGTTGCGACATATTACTCGACTCGCGAACCAACGTCTCCATGAATACCGCTGAGACTACCATACTGGTTGACGAGTCTGCTATCGTATAACGTCTAATCTCCTCAAATTTGTCCATACTCATGATGCGCGATAGTATCTTAAGCTGGATGGCGCGCTTCGCATCCTTAACTCTCGAGGCATACTCGCGGTTAATCATTGGCACTGGTAAGAAGAACATATAGTAGGTGCTCACAGCGAACACATCATCGACAAAGTCTGGAAGTTTGTCATTGTCTACCAGTTTACGCACAAGAGACAGTACCCTCTCGCCACGATACTGTACCGCAGGATCATCATAATTGACACCAACTATTAGCCCCTCACCACCACGAGTAGCCTCCTTAGTCTCAACCTTCTCGTCAAACTGATGCATCAATCTCTCACCCAGAAGAGAGCCTACCAATCCTACATGTGGAGCTTGTAGGACACCTTACTTAGCAACTCGTCTATCTCTGATATTATTTGCTGGGCTAGTGCCCTAACCGCCTGATCCTCTGTATCCTTCATAATGTGGATTACCTTACTCTTAGCAACCTTAAGACTACGGAACAAGTCAACAAGCCTTGGGTCGTAACTCTTCAGGGTATCAACCAGCCTTGCCGCCTCACGTATGTTCATACGTATATCGTTAAGCTCTTTGAGATACTTTTCAGGTGTCTTTAGCTCCTCGGAGAGGATTATAGAGACCCGGTCGAAGTCCTCAATGTCCTTCGGAGCAATGTATTTAAGTACTAGCAGGTCGGTTTCCTGGGCTACCATCCTACCCTCCAGGATAGCATTAGCTGCTATGAGCTTCAACGCCTTGCCCTTACGCCTGTCTGTGAGATGTATACCCCTCTCCTCGAATACAGCTATGAGCCTCAACAGCTTTTGTTTAATAGGCTCCAAGTCGACCTGGAATACCAGTTTATGAGCCTCCATCAAATCCTCCATACTCATGACGGGCTTAGGTTCTGGCAGCTTACCCGACTCTATCATCCAGGCAGCGTCAAGGAGCTCACCCCACTTGTTTTCCGGAAGCGGCCTCGTGTACTGTCTTACGAGGAATCTATCATACACAGCCTCTAGTTCCGGCTCATCGGGCACCCGGTTGGATGCGCCGACAAGCGTCCACAGAGGCACACGTATCTCAGTATAACCGTCGTACCATACACGCTCCTGCATGATGCTCAATAGAGCGTTGAGTATCGCAGAGTTAGCGTTGAATACCTCGTCGAGGAACACTATCTCAGCTTCGGGCAGCTTACCTTTCGTTATGCGCACATACTTTCCTTCCTTCAACGCAGCAATATCAAGCGGCCCAAAGAGTTCTGATGGCTCTGTATACCTGGTCAACAGGTACTTGAAGAAGCGCGCCTTGAGTAACTGGGCTGCCCTCCTAGCGAGGGCTGACTTGGCTGTACCGGGCTCACCTATGAGTATCACATGTTCACGAGCAAGCAACGCAAGTGTGATAGCACGTGCTTCTTCCTCGCGCCCGACAAATGGAGCTGCAAGCTCCTCGTAGAAGCGCCTAACTGTTTTAATCACGTCCTGCTTGACCAATACTTTCTACCTCACCAGGGTGACTAGGTGCCCGTGGATAATGGTAACACTAAGACACACCCTATTAATCTGCCCTTCTTCACACACAACACTCGAAACATACTCGTAATCGGTTACGGCATTCTGACTGCACTTGTAGCGTACATCCTCAGCGACCTGGGCTACGCTACGGGCTTCTCACTAATGGGGCCGCTAGCACCACGCGTGTGCATCCCCCGAGGCAAGATAGCCTGGAGATATACGCTACGCCTCCTACCCCCACTAACATCGATAAGATTGCGGCTCCGCAACAAGAGTACATGTATTCGCGAGACACCGAACCTACTAGGATACGCTGCAAGACGTCTCGTAGCTCACGGCATTCCACTCATTGCAACACGATATGCACACCGTTTAGCCGAGAAGAACGACAACTACAGCATAATCTACGTCGCGTACTGCCCGCCGAGATACGTGGTTGACGAACACATCGACCAGGTATACGCGTGTAGGTGCACAAAGCATAGTGATTACATACTGGTTAGTGACCCGAGAAGTGCTCCTCCCGGCTGTACCTGTAACTTGCTAGACGCTTGTGTCACAACTCGTCACGATACAGTATACATTGAATTCGAGAATGAAGTTGCTGTCTTCATACCGAATATTGAGAATCTTGAGCCAACAGTAGAGGAGGTTATGAGCAGGTGGGGTCGGCCCTCACACGGCTCAGCATAGGAGAGACTTTCTCAGATCCGAGATCGGTCTCCATCCCCTAGTGTCCTTTATCCTACTGGCTGTTTATCCGCGTAACGGTGGCCGGTGATCTGGGTTTGACACGCCCATCGCACTTGGCAATCGTACTTTTTACGTTTACTTTAGGCTTACTGCTCGGCCTAAGTGCCCCCATAAATATATCACAGTTACAAGAGATTGCTAGCTATGCTCTTGCTCTACCACCCGTGGGCTTCATGCTCTACATACTTGCAAACAACTTGTTCGTGACACTCATTGCTGTTATAGGTGGCTTGATAGCTGTAACCCCCCTCTTCATAGCATTTGTGAACGGTGTTGTAATAGGCTCTGTAGTCACCATCGCGACAAGCTATTATTCGCTACCTGAGGTACTCTGGTTGATACTACCGCACGGTGTATTCGAGATACCTGCATTGCTTCTAGCTTGCAGTCTAGGCCTCGATGTAGCACACGACGTGGTTAACCACGGGTTTATGTACGCCTGGGCTAGGCTCGGAGAAAAATTACAGACGTACATATTAATCATCATTTTGCTAATTATCGCTGCTATAATAGAGACGTGCATTGCATACTACAGAGCCTAAATCAAGGTCTATCTGTTTCGTATCAGCACACGTTTTACCTACAGGGGATGCTCGGGAGCTTTGCCTATACCCCCGTGAAGCGCTAACGAGTAACCAGAAGTAGAGGATGGTTACAATGCGTTACTGGTACGACCTTAATGGTGCGTGGATGTACTATAGGCCAGACGCTGTACACGTATGGTTCGACGAGGATGTGAAACGCAGGCTAAGCTGGTATTACAGCGTCATGAAGGATATGAAGCCGGCAAAGTTCATGATTGTGAAGAAGATTGACGCGGGAGAAGACCCCGCGAAGCTGGATACAGAAGCGTTATGGGAGCTGCACGATAGACTGTCGAACGAGGCTAAGAGGCTGTGGCGACTAGCTGTTAACGATAGATTTGGTTGGAGGGATTTGCGTGAAATTCCGGAGCCACGATTCTCCCTACTTGATGTGAAGGTAGAACTAGCGCATAGGACGTTACGCGCATGCACGTTTTGTGAGAGAAGATGCAGGGTTGACCGTAGAGCTGGAAAAGTTGGCGTCTGCAGGCTAGATTGGAGAGTGTACGTTCATAGCTGGTTTCACCATCTCGGAGAGGAAGCCCCGCTTGTGCCAAGCGGCACAATATTCTATGGCGGGTGTAACTTCCGCTGCGTGTTCTGCCAGAATTGGGATATAAGCCAGACAAACGTTAGGGGTGGCGTGGAAGTAGATGCACAGAAGCTTGCAAAGATACAGCGTGAATTAAGAGTAACTGGTGCTCGCAACATAAACCACGTTGGCGGTGATCCAACACCAAACCTTCATGTTATACTAGAGTCTTTCAAGTACCTTGATGTTAACGTCCCTCAACTATGGAATAGCAACATGTACCTTACATTAGAGGCTATGAAACTCCTCGTTGATGTTATTGACATCTGGCTACCAGACTTCAAGTATGGTAATGATAAGTGTGCAGTTAGACTATCAGCTGCTCCGCGCTACTTCGAAGTAGTGACACGCAACTTGAAAATTGCTGCGGAGAACGGCGATATGATAATAAGACATCTAGTCTTGCCCGGTCATATCGAGTGTTGCACGAAACCGGTTCTACGCTGGATAGCGGAGAATCTACCGAAAGACAAGATACTCGTCAATATAATGGACCAGTATAGGCCGGAGTATCTAGTCGCAAAGTATCCCAATCGCTGGCTTGATATAGCGAGGCGGCCCACAAAGGAGGAAATTGAGGAAGCTTACGAGTATGCCCGGAAACTTGGGATCCGTTTCGAACCCGTAAGCTGATGTCTTTCACCGTTTGCACGCAATGCCTACAACTTCGCTGATATTACTGAATCCTTTTCTCTCGAGATACTCTCGAAGACTTGTAACAATCTCGTGTACAACTCCTAGACCCTTATCGAATAACGCGGTGCCAACCTGCACTGCGCGTGCACCAGCTGCTATCAGTTCTACCGCATCACGCCACGTGTAGACACCACCTACGCCGACAATGTCTACGCCAGTCTCACAGTAGACATCGTAAACAGCTCTTACAGCAACAGGGTGAATAGCCCTACCGGATAACCCGCCAACAATACCACCAAGTACAGGCCTGAGAGTCTCTACGTCAATAACCATTGCGCGTATCGTGTTTATCAATACTACAGCGCTTGCACCGGCCTCTACAAACTCCAGAACCCTTTCGGGCAGCCTATCGAGGAGACCAAGCTTCACCCATACCGGTCTGTCGCCAACTACCGCTACAATCGACTCGACTATCATTTTTGACAGTTTACGATCATAGCCCACTTCAAGCCCTCTACCCTCTGCATGTGGGCAACTCAGATTGACCTCTATTGCATCGGCACCAGCTTCTACGCTAACCTCTGCAAGCTTGGCTGCTTCCTCTGGGTTACCGGCCGCTATGCTAACAATCACTGGTTTGCCGTAGGCTTTTGCAGCACGCACAACCTCCGGGATTCCGTTAATACCTGGATTGGCGAGTCCCACTGAGTTAACATACCCGGCTTCTACGGGGATTATCACTGGGGTTGGATTGCCTTCACGCTCCTCCATGGTGAAAGATTTCGTTACAACTGCGGCAACACCAGCCTTTACTAGCTCTGCAACGCCGCTAGAATCAACTGCAAGTATGCCACTAGCATTCATCACTGGATGTTCTAGTTTCAACTTACCTACTTCCACTGCTAGACGAGAGTCTCGCAACGTTCACACCCCAGCCAGGCTTTACACATACACATCCCTCGCGATAGACGAGTTTACCTCTCACGATCGTTGCTATAGGCTCTCCTCGATACGCCCAACCATCATACGGCGATAGCTTAGCTTTCGAAAATGTATCGTAGGCCACTATCCTACCCTCGCGTTTTAGATCCACAACCGTATAGCTTGCTATGCAGCCAGGCTCTATACACCCGTACGACTCCAGACCTATTATCGAAGCAGGCTTCGTTGATAAAATGTTGACAGCGTCATTCAGGCTTAGCAAGCCCTTGGATACGAGCGTTAACACAAGACGAACATAATGCTCGAGTGAAGGTATACCTGGGGGACACTCGCTAAACTCTCCCATCTTCTCCTCAACAGCATGAGGCGCATGATCTGTTGCAATAGCATCTATTTCACCAGATACTAAGGCGGCTATCAATCCTTCACGCTCCTCGGACGGCCTAAGAGGCGGGTTAACCTTGGCGATACAGCCAAGCTCCCTCTCATCACTCGCGTCAAGAAGGAGGTGATGCGGCGTCACATCAACAGTCAATCCACGTGCTTTGGCACGCCTGAGAAGCCCAACGCTAGAAACGTGCGTTACGTGTATCCTTACTCCGCGAGGAGCCAACTTGAGCACCTCTTCAAGTGCAGCTATTTCTGACTCTACGGGTCTACACTTCCACCTCTCTCCAGGGGCACACCCTTCACGAATGAAGCCAGGATGCTCCGCATGAAGAACCACAATAAGATCGCGCCTCCAACTCTCGTAGAACACCTCTTCAAGTGCATCACGTCTATATAGATCCTCAGGATACACCTTGAATCCTACTATGGAGCCGGTAGACGCTAGCCTAGCTGCTTCGCCGGGGACCTCGGGAACACCAGCATACACGCCATAATCAACAACAGCGTTACGACGCAATGCCGAGAGTTTTGCCTGCAAAGCATCGACGTTGTTGATGCGAGGAGAGGTATTTGGCATATCAACTACCAGTGTTACCCCGCCTGCCGCCGCTGCGAGAGTACCGCTCAATTCATCCTCTTTGTACGAGAACCCGAGGCCACGAAGATGAACATGTATGTCGACGACCCCTGGCAGTATGTAAACACCGCTCCCCGTGAACTCTACCTTCTCGTCACTCCAGTGGCACGAGCCTCTGGTAAACCCATCTACACGCCCATCCCGCACACATACACAACCTTCAATCATCTCTCCGGAACGAGGATCATAGAATCTCCCGTGGATGACTACATCGCACATCATTCTAGCAGCCTCCGTATCTCCGATGCTGTAAAGACCGGACCGTCCCTACATAGCAGAGGGCCTCCAGGCCATAATCGACATGAGCCGCAGAAACCAACACCGCACTTCACAATAGACTCCATGATAGCGATTAGCTTGTCACCAGCAAGTCTATAGACAGCTTTCATCATTGGAAGTGGACCAGCTGATATAACAACATCTGCGCTGGTTACCAGCTTCTTTACAAATTCAGGCTCTGTAACTAATCCCTCATAGTCACACGGGCCACCAACGCCATCTTCACACACAACAGTGACGTCAACACCATGATGTTCGAACACTTCCCTTATGCCAGCCTCCTCCCTGGATCTAAACCCAAGCACAATGTTTACGTCATATCCCCGAGCCCCAAGGACGCCCGCAGTGTAGAGAATAGGTGCTACGCCACTACCCCCGCCAACAAGCAACACTTTATGTACATGGACGTTCATTACACTCGATATACCGCGGCCAAGAGGGCCCATAACTCCTATCGCATCACCTCTCTTTAACTCGTGTATATGTTTCGTTGTCTCGCCCACGCTCCTAACGATAAACTCCGCACCTAGGCTATCCATCCACGCTATGCTCATAGGTACAGCCTCTAGACCAGGCACCCATAACATCACAAATTGCCCTGGGTCGGCTGTAAAACCAAGAGGCGATACCCTCAGCCATGCAAGCCCTCCATATCGCTTTACACGCATCACCCTAACGCTAACAAATTGCGTACCCAAGGCTAACCCTCCAGTATCTGCTCGAGTATGTCCTCTTCACTCAACATAGATCCGCAGTAGATGCATTGCAGTTTTACAGGGCTTCTCGACACTACACGGAACTTGGGTTCGATTGGCTCGTTTTCCTTTCTACTTATACAAGTCGGATTCTTACACTTCAATACGCCTGCTACAATCTCTGGAAGTTCGACACGTCTCTTCTCCACAACGACATAATCCTTCACAATGTTTATCGTTGCCGTCGGCGCGATAAGCGCTATTATGTCAGTCTCGCGAGGATTAAGCATACGACCCTCGACTTTCACAATATCCTTTCTACCCAGCTTCCTACTCTCAACGTTCATCACAAGTGCCACCTTGTAACCCTCTCTGCCGGTTATACCGAGTATCTTGAGTACAGCCAGCGCGCGGCCAGCCGGTATATGGTCTATAACCGTGCCTTCACGTATCTTCCTGACTAGCAGCTCCGAGTTCTTCACGCCTTCTCACCCCCGAGTATGAGATAGAGAAGTGCCATGCGTAGGGGTACACCAAGTCTAGCTTGGTAGAAATAGGCTGCTTGAGGCATAGTGTCGACACGCGGGTCTATCTCATCAACCTTCGGTAGAGGGTGGAGCACACGTAGCGTATCCTTACCTTTCGACACAATATCTGGAGTTACACGGTAGCTGCCTCGAACTCTCTCATACTCCATGGGGTCTGGGAATCTCTCGCGCTGAATCCGGACAACGTAGAGAACATCAAGCTCTTGTATCACATCTTCGAGCCTCTCAACTTCTTGCATTTTCAATCCACGTTCGCGCAGCACCTCACGAACCTCTTCACGAACGCGAAGCTGTGGCGGCGAGATAAGGTAAACCATGCGTGGCTTGAACAGCGTCAAACCATATAGGAAGCTAATAGCGGCTCTACTATATCGAAGGTCGCCAAGCACACCATAAACAAGTCCGTCCGGACTACCGAATAGCTTTCTAACCGTGTATAGGTCGAGCATAGCTTGCGTCGGATGATGTTGTTTTCCGTCACCAGCGTTTATGACGGGATGTTCTGCAACCTCAGCCGCATATAGTGCTGCACCCTCAAACTTATGTCTAACAACTATAGCATCAGCATACGCGTCGAGCATCCTGATGGTATCAGCGAATGATTCCCCCTTGGCAACACTAATTGCCTCTTCAGAGGTAAACCCTATTGTCTCGCCGCCAAGTCTCTTCATAGCTGCTTCGAAGCTCAATCGAGTACGAGTAGATGGCTCAAAGAAAGCGAGAGCAAGTATACGACCCTCCAGTAGCCGCGGCACATGACCCTCGTGCAACATCCTCTCGAAACGATCAGCCTCCTCGAATAACATCTCGAGTTCTTCGCGGTTGAAGTCCAGTATGCTGATAACATCACGGCCTTTAAACGTGCCCACCACGACCCTACACTATCGCCCTCAACAAAACCTCGATTTAACGCTTGCCCATAATACATTCCCTGAGCTTTTCAACACCCCTTTCCGCCAGCGTTCTAAGTGACAAAACCGGATCATCCGCCCATGCAATAGCACGCCCGATTATCTCATAGTCCGCACCAGCACAGATAGCCGAGCCAGGCTCAGCACCCTGAGCCCCCACGCCCGGCGATACCAACACTATGTCAGGATAACGGCCTCTTGCTTCCCTGATAACCTCGGGGCGTGTAGCTGGTACAACGAGCCCCCAAGGTTTAACCCTCTGAACTACCTTGTCTACAACGTCTCTACAAGTGTCTAGTGTCGCTCTTGCACCTGGATGACTCATCGAGTATACTAGTATAAGCCTGGCCCCCCTCTCAGACAGAAACTCTGAAAGCTCGTCAAGCGCACCCTCAACACCAACAAATGCATGCGCTATTACAGCATCGAATGCATCAACGATATCCTCTAGGACAAGTCTCATAACGTGACCTATATCAGCTAGTTTTAGGTCAAGCACACGCAGACCTTCAAGCCTGCTGAAAATATTGTACACCCTGTCTATGCCGGCACGTAGTAGCAAAGGCCAACCAACCTTGAAACCCGCCACCCGCCCACGCAGCACATTGACTCTTGCTTGGAGCCATTCATCCACATCAGCACTACGCGGAGGATCAAAAGCAACAATAACACGGGATGCATACTCTTCAAGTTTCAGGCTTCTCTCACCTCGTTCTCAACCCACACGAGATACTCTTGCAAACCCTTTACGACCTTGACTGCGATTACCTCAGGAACCTCATACGGATGCACACGCTTGACAAACTCTATGAGCTCATCCAATCTCTCCTCAACAGTCTTAAGTACTATTAGATCCTCTTCATCGCGCTCAACCTTACCCTTCCACCAGTACACACTCTTGACGCCACTAATCACGTTGGCACAAGCCGCAAGCCTAGATTCGATTATCTTGCCTGCTATCTCCTCACCCTTACCCTTCGGCGCTGTAATGAACACTACAACAACGCTCAACTCACATCACCTTCACTGTTCACCGCCTATAGCTGCACGAATATGCTTCTCAAACTCCTCGACACTCATATCTTCGCGGTGCTTAGGAAGCTCCACTACAACTACACGGCCACGTACAAATAACCGAAGCACATCCTTATCCTTATACCTGTAGACATCAAGTTGTTTAACACGCAGCTTTTCAAGCACCTCAAGATATTTCCTGAACTTCTTCTTGTACGCCATGGCTTGCTCCCAACGCCACGGGTATAACCCATCTAGTTTAAACCACTCTCTGCCAACACAGAACGTACACGGGAGTGACGAGCATTCCGGCTCAACCGAGCCTATGGCGATGTGGAGGGCCAGGACAGCTGACCCTTTACCCACCAATAGCATCTATCACATCGAGTACTTCATTCCTGCACGCCCAGGGCCTGGGCTTACACCTGGCTACACGCTTTAACAAGTTGTACAACACTCTGCTTATTTTACCACACCGCATCTCGGGATGCCCACCTAATGCGATATACACGGTTAGCCTTCTAGCCTCGTTGCTCACATCCTCTATAGTACCGCACCCCACCACACCATCGTCAAAATAGTCACGCAGCCTTCCCAGTTCCTGCATAAAGCCTCTGGAAGCCATCCAGAGATGAACCTCGAGATCCTTCACAACTGTATATGCTACATGCACTGACCTCAAATCATTATATTCGCAGAGAGCAACAACATAATACTCTTGCGAACCGTGAAGTATGCTATGTGCAGCCTCATGCACTAACATCGCTCTACGGGTAGACCCTTCAACATTCACAATGTCCTCTACTATGACATGGATACGTGGATATCCTGCCCACGCCTCATGGAACAAGCCACCCTCATACTCGGCATTAACAACGATGTCATTGTGTACAGGCAGCTTGACATGCCCTCTCGTCTCGTAGATGTGCACCTCAACGTATTCTGGTCGCTCAATTTGATACACATCGGTTAATGTGCGAGCAACAAACTCCCTGACAGCCGAATCAACATTGCCATGCTCGATAATGTATACTCCCGGAGCCATTACCATAGATACCCTTGTCATCAGCGAGGTCCTCCATTCATCACGCGCTCAGCACAAATCGGCCTCATCACAATAGTTGTAAATGCCGTATAAGGTATACAAGCGTGACGCAAGCTAAACACGATAATACCCCCACTAATACACCTCTATCGTCTAGTGGAGGCCTTACTCTCATGCCATCTAGCCTCATTTCAAAGACGCTGAACATAGACGATATACTCGATGTTGAGAGGCGAGGCAACACGTTGATCGTGTACACGCGTGATGGAGAGCTTCTGAACCTTCCATATAACAGCGTAACTGCAAGTCTCTACTGGGAGATTAAGATACGAAATCGAAGGAGAGCTTTTGGACTCTAATCTCTGCGAGAAACTACCACTACCACCACTGGCCTGAGGAGACTGCCACCCAGCCCTGCGTATCTACGTCTTTTTAGCCCTGCTTGAGTCTCGTCTCATTTTCGCTGCTATCAATTTCTTTGCAGCAGCACTAATAGCAAAGTTTTGTGATAACCGTGATGCTTAGCCTGAATTCAGGCTCTGTTTTTAAAATGTGTTTTGTATAATGTGCTATTATACAAAGGTATGATGTGGTAACAACTCGGTGACGCCGGGACTACCTAGGAGGGTGGAAGTGGAGGACTCTACTATCCTCGGTCCAGTGGAAGCAGGGGGGTCTGCGAGTGTCTATGAGTGGCTGTGCAGCTGATGGCTTTCTAGACAATCGTCTATCACTCTTCGGGCTTGTTTTGAGAGGCCTATACGCGCTCCCATTCTGCGATCGTGATAGATGTAGATCAGATCCTTAGCCTGTAGCTTTCTCAGCGTTGATAGTAGCCAGTGATGGTCGGCTGACAGCCTTTCTTGGAGCTGGTCTATGTACAGGTAGGTTTTGCCCCAGGTCGAGTAGTGGTCGAGTATGGCCTTAAGGACTTCCTTTTCTTCTTCGTCAAGGTTCGGTTCGTAGATGGAATATAGTTGTCGTGCGCAGAACTCCCTCCTTTGTCGTTCGTTGTCGACTATACTGATACGCTCGGCAATAAACGGCAAAGAATTGCGGTATTGTCCATGTGGGTGATACGCTGTCTTGTCGTTTATTGCCGGGGTTGTAGGAGCGGCAAGAATCTGACGTGCTAGTATAGCGTAACGGTCGAGTTGACTGTCTGTGTATCTTTGTAGGACTTCGCGGGCGAATTCCTCACCTAGCGGCGTTAGTCTCCAGTAGCCATTCTCGTATTCGAAGAGGCCTCGTGTCTTCCAATAGCTCAGATAGCTAGAGATGTATCTGCTTGTGAACCCTAGTATCTGTGCTATCTCGGCGGCTCTCATGGGTCTTGAGTATAAGAGTACTGCTATGGCTTCGACTATGCGGCTTCGAGGCCCTATTCTTGTCATCTTCTTCCTTTTCTCTTTCTCTGCTAGTTGAGTGGCGAGAATCTCGGCTATTCTCTGTAGCTCCTTATCGTTCACACTATCCCCGCGTTATGTATGCGTGTTTGACGGTTGAGTTGTGAAGGGGGTAGTGATACACTGGGGTATTCGGATTGTGGCGTGTGCAAGTGTATAATTGGGCGTGCGGCGCATCTATCCGATACTGAGGGCTGTGATGTAGTGAGCGGTCTCTGAGTTCCAGGTGCTGACACTCCCATGGACTGAGCCCTCTTTATGAACCACTAGTAGCTCTAGACATGGCTGGGCGCTGTGAGGAGTCTCGCCGGTCGGCATTTGCTATGGCTTGGCGATTTCGAGCCCTGGGAGATAAGGCGATTTGTGGAGGTAGGGTTGGAGCTCAAGCGTAGATACTATGCGGGTGAGCGGATAATCCCTGTATTGCGTGGCAAATCTGTAGCCCTGATCTTCGAGAAACCTAGTACAAGAACCCGTGTTAGTATGGAGTTAGCCGTCTGGCAACTTGGAGGTTATCCAGTGGTGCTTAATGCTAACGAGATGCAGCTCTCTAGAGGCGAGCCCGTGAAGGACACGGCACGTGTACTGTCTAGGTATGTTGATGCAATAGCTGCTAGAGTGAAGAAGCATGAGACGCTTGAAGAGATGGCGAGGTATTCGAGTGTCCCAGTGATAAATATGCTGAGCGATTTTTCACACCCGCTTCAGGCGCTCGCCGATGTAATGACGATATGGGAGCGTTTCGGGCGTGTCGAGGGTGTATCGGTAAGCTATGTGGGTGATTGTGGGAACAATGTCGCGCATAGCTTGCTACTGGCTAGCGTCGCGCTTGGCGCGAAGGTGCGGCTAGGCTGTCCACGGGAATACAGGCCGGATGCGCGTGTGTTGCGTGCAGCGGAGGAGATGAGTGCGAAAAGCGGCGGTAGCTTTGAGATATATGATGATCCCGCCGAGGCTGTTAGAGGCGCCGACGTAGTCTATACTGATGTGTGGGTTAGTATGGGTCAAGAGGGTGAGGCAGAGGTTAGACGGGAGAAGTTACGTCCGTACCAAGTCAATGAGGAGCTAATGAGGTTAGCCTCGAGAAACGCTGTGTTCATGCACTGTCTTCCCGCTAGACGTGGTGAAGAGGTAACAGAGGATGTTATCGAGAGCCCGAGAAGTATAGTGTGGGAGCAGGCGGAGAACAGGCTACACGTCCAGAAAGCAGTATTAGCGCTTATTCTGGGCGGACTCTCCTAACCTTAACACCAAGCTCTTTAGCCTTCTCCATAGCTTCCTTGGATAGCTTTGGACCGGAGCCATAGAGGACTAGCACTGGCTTAGCGTTTATGCTCTTAGCCTTCTTCGCGATGGCCTCGACAACTTCAGGGCCATAGACCTTGCTCTCTGTGAGCACATCGATGGCGTATATGGTACCCTCCTTCTCTGCGCGTATCGAAACTCTACCCTCGCTTGTCTCAAACCCAACCTTTACACTATAACCAGCCTCTACGTATAGCCCGGCGACGTAACCCTCGGGGCCAAACTTCTCCCTCAGCTTCTTTTGCATGAAGACTATGCGCGCGAGGCTCAACCGTATCCACCCCACGGCGCGACAAATTGCCTCGCTTTTTATAAGTAAGCTGGGGTCAGTGTATTCCCGTTGGCGTGATGAGAGGCTGGCCCACCCACGCTGAATGGTGCTGAATGAACCCGCGGCTGACAAGCTATCAGCGCTCCCGTATTAGCTGCCGAGTTCTTCAATCCGGCCGGGGCGGCACCCCGTGGCGGAAATCCTTGGCATCGCTGGGGCAGCACTGATAGTGGTTGCATGGGCAGTTGCGCTGCGTATGCCGCCACCACCAGTAGGCTTGTCAGGGCTATACGCAGTGGGTAGCCTCCTCCTGACGCTCTATGCCATTAGGCGCGGTGACCCCATATTCACGCTGCTGAATGGACTTGCATTCATACTCGCTGTTGTTAACGTAATGCGGGTTAGAGGCGTTTATAGAGCCGGAGGGTTGCGAGAGCAGGGCGTCAAACGTGGCGGTGAGGCAAATCTTCAGGGCGATGGACAAGTTCGGTGAGAGACTAGCATCGGGAAAGTTAAGGCTGGTACTCTATACCTCTATACTCGTACTTTCTGTCATACTTGCAGTGATGCTTAGGGGGCTGGCCTGGCCAGTATGGGTGAAATACGGAGTCTATATTGACGCGTTTGACCCGTGGATAGAATACTGGACTGCAAAGTATCTGTACACGCATGGTTTGAGCTCCTGGTGGGACCTGAGACCGCCGAACCCCGATGTGATGAAGTTCTGGTACCCATGGGGTCGAGACTTTACGAGATCCTCATACCCCCTAGTCCCCATGTTAATCGCGTCAACCTATCCACTAGTGTCGTGGATGCTTAGTTTCGAGCAATGGGCTGCATGGGTGCCTCCCCTCGCCGGCGCAGCCCTCGTTATAGTAGTCTCGTGGCTACTGTACAGAAGGTATGGTTTGCTCGCTGGGGTGACCGGCGCGTTACTGACTGCAATGCTTCCAGCGTCACTTGATAGAACGCTCCTCGGCTTCATAGAGAAGGAGGGCGTTGTACTCCCCCTCGTGATACTCTCGGTATACTTAATGTCGCGTAGTCTAGACAACCTCGATAACCCGGTGAAACGCAGAGTCTATGCATTCGCAGCTGGACTTGCTGGCGCGCTGGTAGGCCTAGGATGGGGTGGCTACCTGCTACCCGTGTTTGTAGCTGCACTCTCAGTTGTTCTACTCCCCGCGGCAGGGATACGAGTCAAGAGAGAGTACATCGACATACCAATCCTATACTGGGTTGGCCTACTACCAGCTATGCTCTTCTCTAGATGGCGCGGCATAGGCGCTATGATCGGTATGCCTGGTGGCGTTCTGCTAGCAGCTGCGGCAGGCGTGATTGTACTCGCATACCTCTACGACATGGTTGAAAAAAGACGTACAAGATTCACGAATGTGTTACGCACCGTATTGAACTCGCCAGTGCGCTATACTCTCGCAACCGTCTCGCTGCTGACAATAGTGTTCATTGTAGGCGTGTTTACGGGTATAATGCCAGCTAGGTCGGCATTCTTGCTACTACCAGGTGCACTCAAGACAGTCATAGTAGAGCAGCGAGGCCCGCTTGTCGAGTCTATAGCGGAGCATGCAGCAGACCCTGTCAAGGCTATTAACGAGGCTACACTAATGGCTGTGCTCTTCGCGCTTCTCGGCATAATATATCTTGCATATCGCGTGCTTATGCGTGGTGTAGCGGGCGACATCCCGGTACTGGTTGCAACATCTGTAGGATACTATGCGATGTTCAACGCAGCATACTTCCTCCAGACGGGTGGTGTTTTCACTGCGCTTGCTGCTGCCGCTCTCCTCGGAGTTGCTAGTGAATACCTAACGCCTGGGGCACAGCGTGGACGCAGAAGAGTCCACACTGTTGAATCGCAAAGTGTGGTCAGGGTACTCGCCGTAGTCGTAGCTGTGCTTCTCGTGCTAAACGCTGGCATCAGTGTTGCTCTAAAATCGCCGCTCTACGCCACGCGGCTCCCGCTGGTGCTAACCTCCGGTGTATCCACAACAGCCTACATACCATCGTGGTACATGTTCCTCAAGTATATCAATACGAGCACGCCGTCAGACACAGTAGTCGTCTCGTGGTGGGACTATGGTTACTGGTTGAGTGTTGTTGGCGATAGGGCCTCGTTAGCAGATGGCGCGACAATGAATGCTACCCAGATTAGTCTACTTGCGAGGATACTTGTTGGCGACTATCATGAAGCCGTTAAGCTGCTCGAGAAGCTAAAGTGTAGACCTAACAGGACGTTGATAGTAGCATATGGGCTCTACCAGCTGGTTAGGCAGGGCGATAGAGTCGTAGCTATGTTGTTGCCGACTGCAGGCGACCTACCCAAATCATACTGGATGATAAGAATTGGCGGGCTACCCCTCAACGAGTATATAGGCGATATCCCGGTAAACGTTGGAGGCAACACAGTCACAGTTAGAACGTTTAACGTCTATAGTGAGGCTTTCCAGAATGCCTTGTTGTACAGGTTGTTGTTCCAAGCGCCACTAATGTTGAACGAGGAAAATGTGGTCAAGTTTGTCGATAAGCGTATAGAGAGTATAGTAGATGGTGCCGAGATAGTGCCTGCGCTCGCTATACCACTTAGAGGCAACCAAGTTGCGATAGTTGAGTTGCAAGGGTCTGCGACAAGGCTTCTAGCTGTGCCAGAAGGGTTCCGACATGCAGTGGTGTCAGCATATCCGTTGATGGCATCTGGTAACACGGTCGTTGCTGTCATAGTGGCAGCTTTCGAGTGGACCGGTTAACCTTCTAGCGTAGTAACACTACGCCGCTAGTCAATGCCCTCTTTTTACCATACGATACCCCTAGGGTTGGCGTACAATCAGCCAAGGTGCCTAGACATTGCCGTGCGATCCCAGTATCGTGCGGAGGGCGGGATTCCTAGTGTTGTTCGCAGCGGTACGCGCAGCTATGCGCGGTGATAACGAGCTGCGTGAGGCTTTGGAGATGCTTGCTCTGCGTCTGGATCTTCTTGCATCCCTGGATATGCCAGTTACACTCGACCCCGAAGTTGAAAGAATAATACGCAAGATAGGTAATCGCATAAGCGATGGACTAGAATGGGTCATGAACGAAGTGTGTGATATGCTAAAGTGCATGGGTCTCACTTGTAAACCTAGCGGCGGTACTTCTTAGGTCAGAGCTTGTTGGCTGCGCATTAATGGGGGCCGGAATGTACACTGTCTACACCTTCGAGCTAGAGGGTCGTCTGAGAGTTGTCGTCTACTCTAGCGAAGGAAGGGTTGAAGAGCTGGTAACCGAGGGCGAGCGTGTTGAGCTTAAAGGTGCTGAGAGTGTAGCGTTAATATCGGGATTTGAGAGGCCTGGTCTTGTTGCTAGGTTCGCTTCACGCCCGTGTGTAGAGAAGACGAGCTGGGGGGTGGAGGTGCATCCCTGTGGAACTGGTAGTGGAGAAGAGTAAGAGCCGTAGAGGCCTGCACGCTATAGTGAGGAAAGTGTTTGTCGTGTCGCGTAATGGGAATGTTGTCGAGGTTACTGGGCCCCGTGTGGGGGCGGCAGAGAAGACCTACTCGCGGGGCGAGGCTTACCTTGTAAAAGTCCAGCCTGGTAAAGACGATGTTGTTGTGTATGTAGTGCTTGTGAAGGGGCTAAGAGGGCGCGTCAAGGGTTACTTTGAGGTGTATGACAGTACTGGAAGGCTTGTTTATCGTGCCGTCTACCGTAAGTTGAAGCTCCGTTATAGCAAGGGTGATCCTAACTATGCGTGGGCGGTGAAGCTCGTAGTAGAGAAGTTGGATATCCCGGTCAAGAAGTATAACCTTGTACCGGCATGGCTAAGAAGGGGCCGATGACCGGCCTTTCGGGCCGTTAGGATCCGATGCGGTATTCACGGACCGGGGGAGGCCCTCATGGTGACACCCTGGAGGTTGCGTCCCCTAATAGAGCGTGAAATTAAGCGCATGCTAGTAGATGAGGCTAAGCGACGTGGCGTCGACCCACGTCAGTTAATAGAGTGGCTTCGCGAGGAGCATGGCATGCAAATAGGTGGTGCGCCAGATTGGCGTAGGGTAGAGAAGGCTATAGTCTCGAATACAGAGATTACGAGCTACGAGCTTGCATCCTTCCTCCAGGAGCTGGGTGTAGAGATACCGGAGGAGAAGTGGATTGCAATCCTCAGGAAGTATGGTATCAGAGTGTAGTATTTGCCGGTTATACGAGATTGCCGTTGAGGTTTCTAAACCTAAGCGAGGTGTCAAGCCAGGTTTCGATCCCGAGCATGTCATAGGGTATATACTGCTAGCTGCTCGTGGCCCAATAGGTAGGCCTCTTGCAGCGAAGGCACTGGGCATAGGTGACACAGCTGCTAAAACGATGATACGTAGGCTTCGCGAGATAGGTGTGATAGAAACCCGTGGCAGGGAAGGCTCAAGTTTAAAGCAAGAGCTCAGGCAGATTGTGGAGAACATACATTTCTGTCAGAACGGTAATTGTATTGGTATCAACATTTGTGGAATTGATGTATGTGAGGCATCACGTGGGCTAAGCAAAGTGCTCGAGTTGCGTGATAGTCTAGTGAGTCGTGGCGTTACGCCGCTGCTAATACTTTGTTGTTCCTCGGGATTTGTAGCTCCTGGTGCACCTCACGATGTAGTAGACGGTCTAATATCAAGTTGCTTGGAGTGTGAAGGACGCGACATTTGTGTCGTGCTTGGGGGTGATATCGGGTTAGTCGAAGTTAGCAGAGTAATCTTGGCTATTGCTAAGGTAGTATGCTAATCTTCAGTTGTGATTTCCCTTATGCGTGCAACCCCATCTATCTCCCTGATTATTCTCACAACGGCGGGTGGTACTAGGTGCTCCCATGCTCCACCTGCTGCTATAAGACGACGAATGTGCTCGCCTCTAAGCTCGTTACGGTTAAAAGCGGGAGGCTTCTCAACTTTGATGCCAGCCTCGCGGAAAACACGTGCTATCACAGGGTTCCTCGTTATTATTGATTCAACGGGCGGTACGTGGGTTAACACGTAATGGGCAGCACCTACATGCACCTCCATGGTCGGCAATGTCGCTGTTATGATCCTTGATAAGTCGATGCCAGCTTCTCGTAGAGCTTCGCGTATCATCCAGATGCGTTCACCTGCGGTGAAAGGGTTGCGGGGGGTGTGACTCTCGCTCGCCATGCCTACCATTATGACTATCTCATCGTATTTTCGCTCCTCTAGAGCCCACTTGACGACCATGAGGTGGCCGAGATGGAATGGCTGGAAGCGCCCGAAGAACAACGTGCGTCTAACCAATACGGGTATCCCCGGCTGCAGGCCGGGTGGTGAGTGATAGTGGATAAAGGTGGTGTATCGTGGCACGCATACTATTCTTGGTAAACCCTATTGCGGGGTTAGGAGGGCCTAGAGGATTACGTGGTACTGATGAGGATATTGGTAGAAGGTTGTTGCTAGAGTATCGTAGCGAGCCTCCAGCTTACGCTCGTGCAAGGAGATTCCTTGCGAGGTTGAGAAAGCTAGGGTGTGTCAAGAAGATAATGTCTGTGGCTGGCGGCATGGGTGCCGAGTTGGCTCGTAGTGAGGGTTTTGACGTAGAAGTTGTTTACGAGTCTCGTGAGTGGCCTACGCGTAGCACGGACACAGTTTCTGCCGTTATGGAGGGAATCAGCAAAGGCGTAGACATTGTAGTGTTTGTCGGTGGCGATGGTACGGCTAGGCTTGTTGCGGACGCGCTCGTTAAAATGAATGCGATTGACCGGATAGTTGTGTTGGGTGTCCCGGCTGGAGTCAAGATGTACAGCTCGATATTCGGTGTAAACCCTGAGGCTGCAGCAGATGCACTGTGTAACTTCCTTGTTGGCCGGGCTGTTGCGTGTGAAGGTGAGGTGGTCGATGTTGATGAGGAGGCTTTTAGGCGAGACGAGCTGCGTCTAAAGCTATACGCGCTAGTAAAGAGCATATGTGCGCCAGGTGTTGTCGGTATATCGAAGCAGCCTAGTATATCAACTAGTGAGGAAGAGGAGAACAAGCTAGCCATAGCGAGATACATTGTCGAGCGAATGGAGAAGTGTAGTCTTTACATATTAGGCCCGGGGTCGACTGTAGCAGCGATTGCTAAAGTACTAGGTAAGCCGAAGACATTACTCGGTGTTGATGTGTATCATGGCCATGTTCCAGTGGCGCTTAACGTTGACGAGGAGACGCTTTACAAACTGGTTACGAACCATCCAGGAAAGAAGTACATAATAGTCACGCCTATAGGAGGGCAGGGTTTCATATTAGGTAGAGGAAATCAACAAATATCTCCACGTGTGATACGCGCCGTTGGAGTAGACAATGTGATAGTGGTTGCTACTTGGAGTAAGATTCGCTCACTTCGTTACAGGTTAAGGGTGGATACTGGCGATCCAGAGTTAGACGACGCTCTTAGAGGGTATAGGCGTGTGGTGGTCGATTATAACGAGGAAGTTGTTGCTAAGGTTGAGTAGAGAGGAGCCAAAGTGCAAGGAATGCTATCGATGCGTAGATGCCAGCAGCGTAGAATAGCGGTCTATCGTCGCAGAGTGTTCTAGGTCTTGCTGCCGCTAGCGCCAATTGTGGAGCGGCAAAAGCTGCTACGAGTGTACTAGGGTCATTTGTCAACAGGTATACCAGTATACCGCTTGCTATGCTTGCTGCTAGTACAGCCTCGGCTAGCCTGGCACTGACAGTCTTAAAGATGGCATAGGTAGCTAGTAGTGCAGCTGCAAAAGCGGCTATATGGAGCGGGTCTATCTGGGCAGTGTACAGCCACGCTGCGAGAGCGAAGAGAGATGCGTATAAGGGCAGGAAGCCTGTCCTGTACAGTATGCAGCTATAACCCTCGAGGTTTATTGGAGGGTTTCTCCAGCCAGCGGCGAGCAGCGCCACATGAACTATTGTTACGGCGGCAACAGTGTCAAGGTCGTAGCCAGCCATGTGTAGCGAAAGCGCGAATACTCCAGTGTACAACCCCGCCAGTACAACATCTAGCATTGTGACGCTCTTCTTGCCTATAGGTCCAAGCGCCTTGGCGATTCTCTCTTCCACTCCCCGTGCCCCCTCGGCCTTAGAGAGTATACCCCACAAAGCCCTATATGATAGCAGAAGATTAGTTGCATGGTCGGGAATAGTACGTAGAGTCTAAAAAGCTCAGAAGATGTCATGGAACCCTCTGAGCTGGAGGAGCAACCTGTATGCGGCGACGCGCTTCTTGTCGACGAAGAGCGGTGTTAATGCAATCCCGGCTATGAAGCCGCCGATGTGGGCCCAGAAGGCGACACCTGTTGGCAGTCCACCGGTTAACGTGGCCATACCCATGAAAAGCTGGTAGATGAACCAGAATAGTATGAAGACTCCTGCGGGTACTACCACTGGCATAGGGAAGATCAACCAGAATACCAATGCTCTTATCAACGAACGAGGATAGAGTAGCAGGTATGCACCGAGTACGGCTGATATTGCACCGCTCGCGCCGATTGCTGGCACAAGCCATGGATCCACGCCAGTAAACGAACGGTAGTTTAGGAGAGCTTCCGGGGGCATCATGGCGATGCTTAACACGTGGAAGGCCACGGCAACTAACCCGCCAATAACGTAGAAGGCGAGATACCTAGCTGGTCCCATGGTAGCCTCGATGTTGTCACCAAAGATGTATAGGAATAGCATGTTGCCTAGGAGATGGTCTAAGCCGCCATGGAGAAACATGTGTGTTAGTAGACGGTGTAGCTCAACACCGTTTACCAGGAGGAAGGGTACAAGGCCATACTTGAGCACGATCTCGTTGTAAGAATGTGCACCTAGTAGACCGGGAGCTAACACGCCAATAATGAAAATCGCGACATTGACGGCTATCAGTAGTGGATTGACAAGTGGGCGATGCAGGTAGACGTTCGTATCTTCGATCGGTATTGCCAAGCTTTACTGCACCGGGTTGAAGTAAGCGAAGATACCAGAGTGAGATAAAGGACTTTGGCTATAGCAGTCTCCTGCTGCAAACTTGAGATGAGACTCATGTTGGCGAGGCTGGGTGGACACCTAGCAATTGTAGAAGCGTTGAAGTTGACAAAGCCTTTGCAAACTATGATGCTCCTTGTAGGGATGTACGCCGGCTTCTACGCGGGTGGTGGTATCGTCAAACCGCTATGGTTTCACATACTGATAGGTCTGCTCGGTTTCCTCGCGATAGCTGCTACGACCGCAGTCAACATGGTGTATGATGTTGACATTGATAGTATCATGGAGCGTACACGTAACAGGCCGTTGCCTCGAGGCGTATTTAGTAGGCAGCGGGTGCTCATTCTGGCGACAATCACAATAGTGTTGACAGCAATAACATCTTGTATACTTGTTAACGTCTACTATGCGGCTGCGATAGTAATAGGTTATCTTTCAGACATCTATGCGTATACTCTCCTTACGAAAAGACATACATGGCTAAGTGTGTTTGCAGGTTCGATTGCGGGGGCTTCACCAGCCGTTGGGGGCTATGCTGCTGCAAGGGGTTATGTTGATGTTGATGGTCTGCTTATAGGTGCTCTGATAGTTGCGTGGATACCTGCGCACATCTGGTCACTAGTGATACATTATGATGAAGATTATAGGCGTGCACGAATACCAATGCTTCCAGTGATCAAAGGGTATAGGGTAGGTGTGGTAGGCTCTACGTTGAGTATAGTGTTGACAGTTGCTATAGCAACTGCCATATACGTTAGAGGGCTCATGAGCCCGGAGTTCTATATCGCGGGTGTTGCTGCGGGTAGCGCTGCTGTGTTAATGCTATTGAGAAGGTGTAGGCCGGGCAGTTGCATTAAGACGTTTAGAGTGGTTAATATGGTGCTTATGCTCTTTCTCCTAGGCGCGGTGCTGTCTAGTATTCTCTGAGAGCTATCCACTCCTCTAGTAGCAGCTGTTCGACACTGCTTGGTATGGTGCCGCTCCTCTTCGGCAGGTATATTCGAAAACTCTTCTTTGTTCGAGGTGAGGAGGGAGTCTCTCTCCTATAGATGTAGAAGGGTTCGCGCAGTGCGTTTATAGAGCGGAACGCCTCTATGACGGCATTTACAGCTTCGTCAAAGTCGGTGGCTTTGCGGATAGCGCTTAGAAACTCTACACGCCTATAACCGCGGTTCAAGCAAGCTGTTACCTCTCCATAGGGCGTGATGCGCACCCTTGTGCACCCTGCACAAAAAACGGGGTTACCCACTGGCCCGACAACCTCTACTTCAACGCCGTTATCCATTTCTAATATCACTCGATTGTGAAGGTCGCTTCTATACTTAATGTGCCTAGTGCGCTTCTCCAGCCTTTTGATTATCTGGGTGTAAGGCTCGTGGAACTTGTCAAACGTATTCTTATCGATATTGACTGGGTGTAGCTCTATAATCTGGAGCTTAGCGTTAATCTTGGCAGCGAAGTCTATCAGGTCCTCTATCTCATCTGTGTTTAAGCCGCGCAGGGCAACTACATTGATTTTTATGCCTAATCCTGCCTCGTGTGCAGCGAACAAACCATCTAGTACGTTCTTGAGGCCATCGACGCCAGTTATCGCGCGAAACCTTTCCGGTCTAAGCGAGTGTAAGCTAACGTTAACCCGTCTCACACCGTACTCTGCAAGACCCTGTGCATACCTAGCTAGGAAGTACGCGTTAGTCGTCATAGATATCTCGGCCCTAGGATTGTAAGCATGTAGAGCCTTCACGACCTCGAGTATATCATGACGTACCAGGGGCTCTCCGCCAGTTATCTTATAGCTTATGACACCAACGCGTTTAGCCGCCTCAGAGACGATCGCGTAATCCTCAGGTTTCATCTCTTCCCTATCGCGCGGCTCCATACCCTCCGAGTGGCAAAAGAAGCAACGAAAGTTGCATCTTAGCGTGACCACAAACCGTACGTTCAGTAATGGACGCCCGTATCTATCCCAAAGGGGCACTAGCCACGACCCCTAACGGGACACAAGAAGTGTGAGGTTTATTCAAGATTATACGGGTTTGAAGTTGAGGAAGTCCAATCCCCAAGACTCAGGGCATTATCGCTGGATTAAAGAGAGGTGGCAACCGGGCACCTCTTTGGTAGAGGCGCATAGAGCGCGGGCGCCAAGGCAGCGGTGGTGAGCACACATGGAGCAACGCGTGTTATGCCCGCGGTGTGGCGGCAATATGACCTACTTTATCGAGGTTGAAGGCGGGAACAGTAAACGAGTGCACTATTACTACAAGTGTGTTGTCTGTGGCTACAAGCTAGACGATTTGGTTCTTGTTGTCAGACGCAAGGATAGACGCATCGAAATCGAGGCTCTAGAACCGCAGCGCCAACTAGTATACCCGATTAACGTCGTGCGAAAATAAACGGAGGTGGTATAGGCGCGCCTTGAGGTTTTTGCACGCCATAGCCAAACTGTTTCGCACCATTCGCGAGATACCACGTCTCGCTTCAATGGTTGGTGCAGAGAGCATAGCCAGACGTATGTTCGTAACCAATGCTTTTGACGGTCTATTATCGGCGCTGGGCATTATACTTGGATTGTACATAGCGGGAATGAGCGTGCCGCAATCGTACATAGGTGCCGTTGCAGGCGGGTCGGGTGTCATGGGGCTTTTCAGTGGTTTCGTAGCAACATATCTATCGGAACGTGCTGAGAGGCTTAGAGAGCTGCGCGAAACAGAACGTGTTATGCTTCATAGTCTTGAGGGTAGCGTATACTGGCGCGCGGCGCGCCTGGTACCCATATACGTTGCCTTCTGGAGCGCTATGGGTGCAACGCTACCGCCGCTACTCTCAACAACACCCTTCATTCTAGCAGCGTATTCAGGTGTTCTTGTTACACTTCATCACATTGCAGCCTCGATATCGCTGATACTCGTGTTCATGTACACGCTTGGCTTCTACATGGGTAAGATTAGTGGCGAGAATCCTTGGCTAAGCGGTCTACGCTTTCTGTCGATAGGGGTTGGCGCCACACTATTCATGAGCACCCTCAAGTTGATAGTCGGTTAATGTGCGGGCCTCAGGCCAGCGAAGAGTGCATCATCGTTCAGCTCCGCCGGAATACCTCATCGGCCCTTTGTAGGATTCGTGTCCAAGACTCCGGTATTAATCTGGGCGTCGGATTGTGGGGCAACGGGGGTTGCCACCATGAAGCCCGAAAAGCTAATCTTTCTTGTACTCGACGGCGTCGCTGACTCTATAACGCAGCACGAGCCCACAGCCCTAGAGGCGGCTGAAAAACCAGCACTAGATTCTCTCGCAAAACACGCTGTCTATGGGCTTGTCTATCCTGTTGCTCCCGGTGTGGCACCGGAAAGTGATGTTGCTGTTCTTTCATTACTAGGGTACGAGCCAGAGAAGTACTATACAGGTAGAGGTCCACTTGAAGCGCTTGGGGCCGGGCTGGAGATCAAAGAGGGTTACGAGGTGGCATTTAGAGGCAACTTCGCTACCATTGACGAGTCCACCCTGAAGATAATCGATAGGCGTGTTGGGCGTAGCCTGACGAGTGAGGAAGCGCGTAAGCTTGCAGAATCTCTGGATGGAATGGAGCTGAGTGGGGGCGGTTACGCTAGGGTTCGAGCAACTGTTGGTCATAGGGTTGTTGTGATAATAGGTAGTAAAGTGAACAGACTTAGCGATCAAGTCGAGAATATCGACCCCGCCTATGTAAGGAAAGGGTTAGTTTCGGTTGCAGTGCCAAACCCGGACATGAGGCTAAGGAAGTGTAAACCACTTGTCGATGCGCCAGAGGCAAGGGAAACATGTAGGCTCGTTGACGAATTCGTTGCGCGTGCAATAGAAGTGCTCTCTAAGCACCCCATCAACGTTGAGAGAGAAAGAAAGGGGTTGTTGAAAGCTAATGCCGTCATACTGCGTGATGCGGGTGGAAGACTTCCACGTATGCCGAAGCTGCAGGACATTTATGGTCGCAAGTTTGCCGCCGTTGTGGAGATGCCCGTTGAGCGTGGAATAGCTAAGGCGGCTGGCATGAAGATAGTTGAGGTTAACCCGCCCAGCGGTGATCTTAGGCGTGACCTCCCAGAGCGATTAGATGCCACGCTGCGCGGCCTAGAAGAGGCTGATGTAGTTTACGTTCATCTGAAAGGTCCAGACGAGCCTGGTCACGACGGCGACTTTGAGCGTAAAAAGAAGGCTGTTGAGTTGATAGATGAGCTGTTCGTGGCGCCACTACTGGAGAAGGTTGATCTCGAACGAGTAGCAATCCTCGTTACTGCAGACCACGCTACACCATGGCCGCTGAAGAGTCATAGTGGCGACCCAGTACCCTTCATTCTATCGTGGAAAGGGTTCAGTGGAGGTCCAGGCGTATTCAATGAACGTGCTTGCAAGAATGGTATCAAGTTAGAGCATGGGTGGCAACTCCTGCCTTTTACTGTCGAGAAGCTAGGATGGAAGTGAGAGGTGCTCAGCAGCGCCCGGACAGCTTCGGCATCCCCCATGCGGGGCTAGTCTCCGGTCCACCTCAGCATCCAGTAGGATACGACGGAGCGGCAGGTGTTTGAGCCTTGCGGGTATGGGATCCCGGGAGAATAACTAGGCTTTCAAAGCTCAGTGTTTATGCGAGATTGGTGCGAGTAGAACACACGCTATTCAGCCTACCCTTTGCCACCATAGGGCTTTTGGTTGCGCGTGCTACAAACCCGGTGATCTACGCATTGTCTTATCTCGCGCTTTTCGGTTTACGTGCAGCAGCAATGAGTTTCAACAATGTCGCAGATGCCGATATAGACGCGTTAAACCCGCGTACTAGCAAAAGGCCCGTTGTAACGGGCATAGTGTCGACGCGCGAAGCGCTGGCAATTACATTGCTAGCAATCATGTTATACTTCGCCGCAGCATACTCTATCTGTATACCTGCTCTGCTTTACGCGACGCCGCTCTTACTGCTAGCCCTATCCTACCCCTATGCAAAGCGTGTGCATCCACTGCCTCACTTGCATCTAGGGCTAGTCCTGGGAATGTCCGTATTCGGCGGATGGGTTGCAGGCATGTGTAGCACGTCGTGTACCGGTGCTAACCTTTCTCTCAGTAACGCGCCATGGCTCATAGTATTTGGGGTCGCTCTCTGGGTCGCCGGCTTCGACGTGATATACTCGACCATGGACTACGAGTTCGATAAAAGGATAGGCCTCGGCAGTATACCAGCCCTCCTCGGCCCTGAGCGTGCACTCAAAATAGCTGTGATGCTGGAGTGTTTAGCTGCAAGCCTATGGACACTGGGCGCACTCTTGTACTCCGGGATTTTTGCGGCAATAACCAGCCTAGCCGCCGGTACAGTGGCCGTAGGTGCATCTCTACTTGCGCTCAAAAGTACAGATAATATACCGAAAGCTTTCAACATGAATCTAGCCGTGGGGTTCATCGCCCTACCCGGCTTTGTGCTAGATATGGTGGCCTAAGCTGGTCTTTCAGGACCTCCGCGAATATCTAGAGGAGCTTGAGAAGCGCGGGTTATTGCGACGCGTGCGTACCTCTCTGTCACCGGATCTCGAGATACCTGAGGCATTACGGCAGGTAATGTACAGCGGGGGCCCAGCAGTTCTCTTTGAAAACGTGAAGGGCTATCCAGGATGGAGAGTTGCAGGCAACATATTCGCTAACATAGAGTACGTCAAGTTAGCGTTGGGTGTGGAAAACCTGGAGGATATAGGATGGAGGCTAGTATCTCTAGCATGGAGACAGCCTCCACTCACGTTAACAGAGAAGCTTAGAAAGCTACGTGACGCGCTTGAAATAGGGCGTTATACCCCCAAGCTCACAAGACGTGCTGCCTTCACCCGGAACGTAATTGAAGTAAACTCTATCAGCGACATAGCTAGAGTCATTCCAGCATTTAGGCAGTATCCTCGCGAACCCAGACCTTACCTAACATACCCTCTAGTCATCGTAAAGCACCCCGAGACCGGCGTAACAACTATGAGTGTTTACCGTGTCATGGTTAGGGAGAGGGATCTCGTTGTTCACTGGCAGCTTCATAAGAGGGGGCAGCAAGCGTACAACGAGTGGAGAGAAAAGGGTGCCGAGGAGATACCAGCAGCCATAGTGATAGGTGCTGAGCCTGCAACGCTTCTCGTCGGTGCGTTTCCAGTACCCTACCCTATGGACAAGTTGCTCTTTGCTGGCATTGTGCGCGGCGAGGGCATAGAAGTCTATCGTTTGGACAATGGTGTTGAGGTGCCAGCTTCAGCTGAGGTAGTAATAGAGGGCTATGTTACGAACGAGTTGGCTGATGAAGGGCCATTCGGCGACCACTGGGGGTACTACGATAAGCCTCGTAGGAAGTTCCCGATTATGCGGGTTACAAGGATATACATTCGCGAAGAACCCGTCTACTATGGCACCGTTGTGGGAAAGCCTGTGTTAGAGGATGCGGTGATAGGCAAGACTGTCGAGAGAATATTCCTGCCAATAATAAAGACATTGTTGCCGGAGGTACACGACATAAACTTCCCTCCACACGGCGTCTTTCAAGGAATGGTTATAGTATCGATTAGGAAGAGGTACCCTGGGCATGCAAAGAAAGTTATGATGGCGTTGTGGGGGCTCGGCTTGTTATCGCTCACAAAGATAATAATCGTGGTTGATCATGATGTGAACGTGCATGACATTAATCAAGTTATCTGGGCAGTATCGTCGCATGTCGATCCGCAGCGTGATGTGATAGTTATACCCGGTACGCCGACAGATGAGCTTGATCCAGCGGTCCCTGTGCCAGGGTATGGTAGCAAGCTTGGGATAGATGCGACTCGTAAGCTACCCGAGGAGAATATGGGAGTAGAGTGGCCCGAAGAGGTAGGCGTTCCAGACGAACTAGTAGAACGTATAAGAAAGGTACTCGAGAAAGAGGGTGTTGTAAAGGACGTTAAAGGCTCAGGAGCTGGATTGTAATCGTTTTTGAGGTTGATGCGAGCATCGAGAGTTTCTGGAGTAACTTCTCAAAGCTCATCTTGTCAACGTGCCTAGCTAGGGCAAGAAGCGTGTCGTAATCGTCCAAGCTCAGAGTATCTCTCCTTGCAATGAGTAGTAGACACGAGGGTGCTAGTATAGCGGTACAACAGCCACCATCAGCTAACAGTGCTGCTGCTGCTTCGAGATCGCGTCCAGACGGTAAACACAGACTGCCTGGATGTGTATGCGCAGTTGCAACATAACGGCTGCCAGGTATATGCACCTTATCTCTCTCGCCCTCCGCTATAACGCCAATACCGCGCCAGAGAAGTACAAGCATGTACTCCCGGTTTACAGCGAGATAGGGTTTCAGAGTCTTCAACACAAGCTCACGGAAGTAAAGCCTAGCCTCATGTAGGTGTTCCACATGGCTTCTTAGCTCGTGCCTAGCTGGCTCACTAACGTGGAGAGCATTAACATGTAACCTTGTAACTCTCTCGATAAAAGCGAGTACTTCATCAATATCATTTTGACTAGGCTCGCGTTTACAATGGTATAATATACTAGCCTTGTCTCCCTCTATTGCTGCCTTCGAAGCTACACAGTGTATATCGATATCTAGGAGGGCTTCGAGAAAAAGTGCTGAGAGTGTGTGAGAAGAAACAAGTGATGATAGCGTATTGTCTACTAGTAGCTCCTCGCGCCTCATTATATCCACGCGTACATGTATACCTCTATTGGGTTGGGGTATAGCTTCTCGGTCTTCGCCTCCTCCCTCTTCAGCTCAATGTAGGTCTCTATCACGTCCTTGTCGAACACCGGCTTTAGGAACTCGTGGTCACTCTCTAGTTCGTCGAGAGCCTCTTCGAGGTTCCTGGGTAGCTCCTTTATGCCTAGCTGGCGCTTCTCCTCTGGAGACATGTGGTAGACGTCCTTGTCTACTGGGTCGCCGGGGTCAATCTTCTTCTTGATTCCGTCTAGGCCGGCTAGCACTATTGCCGCGAAGGCTAGGTATGGGTTGCAGCTTGGGTCTGGTGGTCTGAACTCGATGCGCTTGGCCTTCTCCTCGCCCTTGTAGTACACTGGGATCCTAATAGCTGCGCTTCTGTTAGCCTTACTCCATACTAGGTATATTGGTGCCTCGAAGCCTGGGACTAGACGGCGATAGCTGTTTGTCGTAGGCGCGACGAGTGCTGCTAGTGCGCGCCCGTGCTCAATAAGACCGCCTATGAAGTAGCGTGCTGTCTGGCTTACCTCTGCATACTCGTCGTTCGGGTCATAGAAGAGGTTCTTCTTGCCATCTTTGTCCCATAGGCTCACGTGAGTGTGCATACCGTTGCCGTTGTCGCCAGAAATGGGCTTCGGCATGAATGTAGCTACCATGCCGTACTTTGCAGCAATGTTCCTAGCCACGTACTTGAGAGTGATGACGCGGTCTGCAGTCTCAACTAGCTCACCAAAGCGGAAGTCGATCTCTATCTGGCCTGTAGCGGCTACCTCGTGGTGTGCGGCTTCAACAGTGAATCCAAAGTAGTCCTCGAGTACCTCGGCTATCTCCTCGCGTATGCTAGCAAGCTGGTCGATGGGGGTTGGTGTGTGGTACGCCTTCTTGAACATCTGGAAGTATTGGCTTGATTCTAGTGGTGACTCCCGGCTGCTGACGCTGTAGCTTATGCCTGCGGCTGGGGTAAAGACGTCTATGGTAAGGCTGTCTAGTAGCATGAACTCTACCTCTGGGCCGAAGTACGCCCTGTAACCCTGCTCTGCGAGATACTCTACAGTGCGCTGCGCGATGTACCTTGGGTCGCGGTTGAATCTGCCTCTACCCATGCTCAGGTAGATGTCGGCGATAACGCGTGCCTTCTTGGGGTTCCAGGGTAGCTGCTCTACTAGCGTTGAGAAGTCCGGCTTGACGACAAGGTCGCTCTCAGCAATGGTCGTGAAGCCCTCGACGCTGCTACCGTCAAGCTGTCCTAGACCCCTCTCAATGGCCTTCTCGTCTATCTCATGGAGTGGAACGGTGAATGCTCTCAGTCTGCCACTTAGGTCGGTAAAGTGAACCTCAAGCCACCTAACACCCTTTTCGCTCAACCTCCTAAGCTTTTCAAGCACTTCAGCTGCACTCATGGCGTTTTTCCACCGGGCTCTCGGCCCAGCCGCACAAACATTAAACACTAATGTCGTGTAGATCGAACACTTGTTCCGCTTCTCTCACTACGAATTACGTGATAGCCGAGCTTTAGCCAGCAACCCTCTCGAATGCTTATCATGCCTCCAACATGCTAGCCACAGAACGGCGGTGTAAAGTGGCACGTGTAAGGGCAGTTACGGTATTTGTGTCGCCACGCGAGTGGAGTAGCGAGAGTATATCAAGTTACGTTGAGAATGCGGCCGTGAAGGCAAACGAGATAGCGGATGCTATACGCGAACGTATTGAAGTCTGGAGTGTTCGTGTAGCTCTCCCTCCTCTTCCAGAAGGAGTAGATCCAGTCCGTGTGGCTGAAGCTGCGATGAAGGCTGCTGAGGCTAACGGTGTCAAGTATATTGCAGCGGTGCATCTTAACGTGGGAAGCATAGACGATGTTAAAAGGTTTGTTGATGCGATCGAAGTTGGCGTGTATGGTTCAGTGCTTCTACCTAGAGTTGAATACGCAGGAAGAGCTGCTGAGCTAATAATGGAGGCTTCTAAGCGGGATATAATGGCGCCCACGAGACTAGCCATAGTGTTTGGTGCATCGTGGCCGCTTACCCCCTACTTCCCGATAGCAGTGCAGACGCGAAGTGGAATGGGGTTTGCAGTAGCAGCGCTATACGTTGACGATGTGTTAGCATCCCTAGGTGAGGAGCCTAGCATCGAAATGATACGATACATCTCGACTCGAGTGTTCTCCGTCATAGAGGAGGTGTCGCGCGAGGCCTCAGAGCGTCTAGGTATCGAATACTATGGGCTTGACGCATCTCTATCCCCATGGATGGACGAGAGTGTTGCAAGACTGATAGAGAGGTTGATGGATGAACGGAAGCTAGGCTCGCCAGGCACGTTGACAGTGATACGTGAGCTAAACAGAGTGATTAGAGGTATAGCATCCAGCTTTGACGCTGTAGGTTTCAACGAGGTTATGCTACCCGTGGCCGAGGACAACGTTCTCAAGGAGCGTGTTGGAGAAGGATTGGTTCGCGTCAGGGACTTGCTCCTATACTCGACAGTGTGTGTGGCAGGCGTGGACATGGTAGTGGTTGGCGATAATATGACGAAGGAGGGGCTTGTCGGTCTCGTAAGGGATATGCACTCGGTGTACAAGCTAAAGGGGCTGAGCATAGGTCTTAGGCTGATAATGATTGAGGGGGCGCAGCCAGGCGACTGGATAAGCCTTGGGGAGTTTGGTAAAGTACCGGTGGCCTGGTGGTGAACAGTTACGAAGTAAGGGGGCGTCTTGAGCTACTCGGCAGAGAGCGGCTAACACTCCGTGCATATCTCGAAGTGTATGGAGGTGTTTTCATTACACCAGTGGGTATCGTAGACGCGAGTAGCGGGCCACGCCGCGTGGAGTATACCGTCAGTCTTGATGTAAACCGTTACTACGTGCCAGCTGACGTGCCACTACCAAAGCCGCAGCAACCTTACACTCTCGTAGACTACTCTATAGTCTATGAGCACGATCCTCGTCTATCATTAGTACAATCGGATAGAGACTCTACTATTGTGATTACAGACACAGCGTACACGATGGTAGATGGTCCCGCTTATCCACAGTTGTTGGTAAAGAATAGGGATGGCGCTGTAAGAATGCCGCACGAGCTATTATGGGCTTATCCGCTCCGCCCTGCTAACCGAATCTATTCTAGGCTTGTCGAGTTGGAGTATAGACTGCTTCTTGGGGGCTCCGGCTGCGCGACTTTACACGCGGTTAACACTGTATGTGCTGAGGATGAGTGTCTGCCTGAGATTGAGTGGAGGAGAGGTGTGGCACGCGAAAGGTTGTCGGCGAGTGTGCGTTGTTGGGCGAAAACGTTTGGTGCCGATGACTCGGGTGAGCCTCAGCCAGTGTTAGTTAAGGTAGAGGGTAGAGATGTTCATGTAAGGCCCCAAGGAGGAGGAGGGTATGGTATAGTGAGGTTAATGATAGATTGTGGCGGGGAAGTTTTTGCTGTTGAGAAGCTTGTGAGACGCGAATGGAGCTGGAGGCTAGATGAAGCATGCCGAGCGGTAGGCTATGCATCACTATGTCCATACTGTTTGCAACCGTTCTAGTATACATGCTGGCAAGCGTTAAACTAGCAATAGCAGCTCAACATAGCTATGACTTATACCTCCAAACCACAGTGCGAGTCACAATCCCCGACAATGCGAGTATATATTGCATCATGCCGGTAGGTGAGGATAAGCTGCTTGTAGCAGGTTATGTGGGTTCACCGCCAAGAGCTTATGCTGGAATAGTGGATCTTCGTGGTGGCAGTATTGAACCGATTCCTGTGCCGGGATTGGAAGATAGCATAAGGAGTGAGATAACGGGGTGTACACCAAGCAGCGAAGGTATACTACTCTATGGTTACGTGCAACTTGCTAATGGTACGCCTATAGCGACTATATGGCTATACCGTGACGGTGCCCTCGTAGCTCGCAGACTCAACAAGGTAGTTATGATACCATATTCGATGAAGGTTTATGGCAACGTAGTGTATCTCACGGGCTTCATAGGGAATTGTGAGGCGCGGGGAGCTTTAGCAATAATATATGCATTGAAGGGGCCATTAACCAGCATACTAGCGGGTAACGTAAGCGGGTACGTCTTTGCACCAGGATATAAGTTTGTACAGGACAGAATCTATCAACAGCTTGGTGGCAAGTTATACACGTGCGCCTACTTCACATCAGTCTACCAGCTAGTGACTGGCGACATCCTAGTACTAGGCTACGCCGATAACATGACCGGAGCGATAACGGGATTCACGATTAAAAGTGACCCACTCCTTCAGATACAGGAGAAGAGATTCACACCAATACCGCTGGCACCCGTGATACTCGACGAGACTGATTATATTGGTGTAGTTATGGGTGTCACACTGACGCCGCCGGTACAACCGGCAGTGTTAATCATAACACGCGACGGTAGAACAACATTGACTAGGATAAACACTCCTGGCTTGAAAGACGTTAATTTTGCAGCAATTGATTGCATGGGCGATGTTTGTATCGTTGGAGGTAGCGGCGAATCAAATAACAAGCAAATAGGCATCCTGGCAATCGTACAATTGAATAACACCAACGTGGAGTATGTGCATATGCTTCGATGGGCGAACACAACGCGTGTAACGAGTGTCGTGGTGACACCGGAAGGCAGCGTTTACGTAGCAGGATTAAAGCCTGAAAATGGCGGTACTCAGGTGGTTATAGCAAAGCTCGTACTAGCAGAGAGGGGCAGCGTGAATCGCACTATGGAAACCGCTGAAGAGAGTGGTAGTGGTAATGGTACACTGGTTGTATTGGCGGGGGTGTCTAGCTCAATAGTAACTCTGTCGCTTCTAGCCGTGATATTAGCGAGGAAGAGGCAGAGGCGCTAGGCTAAAGGAGTAACTATCTTGACGCGGCTCTCGCCCGATGAGCTTTTATCAACTTCAATCACTTGGTCGGCTGCATCCTCGATTTCGCGATCATGCGTGACTATGATGAGTTGTGGTAGTATCTTACCACCGCCGTGCCAGCCATACCTCAGTATGTTGACTAGTTCGCGTTTACGATGTTCATCGAGGTACATTGTCGGCTCGTCTAGTATCAGTGTATTGACTCTGCCGCGGCCTGCCAGTACCCTGGCAAATGCGATGCGGAAGGCAAGTGCCAATGCGGTCTTCTCGCCACCGCTCAGCATGCGGAAGTTCTTCTCGCCATAACGCGTTACCAGTATAACATCGTAGTCATCAGTTATCTTGACGTCCACAAACTCGATATTGAATCTGGCTAGAATTTCTCTAACATGCCTCTCTATCATGCTCCGTGCAAGTATCCTGATAAGTCGTGGTAGACCCTGTGGGCTAAGTGCGTTCTTTACGCGTTCAAGGTCACGCACGAATCTTGATATCTTCTCATACTCGGCGCGTCGTTTCTCAATCTCTTTTTCATATTCTTCATGTTGCTTCTCTAACCTCTTGTACTCCTTCAGTTTTTGCTCGGCGGCTCCGATCTCCTGGTTTAACCGCATGATGTAATCCTCTAATTCACGCTCTGCTTTGCGAAGCTCCTCAAGCCTAGCTTTCAACGACTCTAATGGCTGAATATCTTGTTCGAGCTTAGCTATCTCTTCTCGAAGAACGTTTATCCGTGTATCATACTGTTCGAGTAGAGCGCGTAACTGGTCTCGCTCGTTCCTTAGCTTTTCAAGCATCCGGATTTTCTCTTCTATGGCAGAGACGGTATCTTCATCAATCTCTATGAGTTTGTCAAGACTGACTCCAAGTCTATCGGATATATCCTCGAGCCTCTCGTACAACGATAGAGCTTGTGCTTCAAGTTCCTCGTACTCTTCGCGGAGGACACTTAGTGTCTCTAACTTGCCTTCCAATGCTTGTAGGCGCGCTCTCTTCTCCTCAAGTATACGGTACTTCTCCATAACTTCTCGCAATCTCATCAACTCGAGATTAGACTCTTTCAATTGCTCTTCTATGTCGCGTAGCTCCTTCTCTACGCGGCTAAGCTCGCCCTTCAGCTGCTCATAGTAACCCATCAGCATAGCTAGTCTGCTCTTGTATTCGCTGTACTCTCTCAGCATCTTCTCTAGCTTTTCCACTTCAACTCTCAGCTTGGCGAGTTCAGAGCGTATTCTCTCCAGCTTTTCTCTAAGCGCCTCCTTCTCGAATCGCAGCTTACGTATGAGGTCACGTCTTTCCTCGTCTCGTAAAGGCCTACTGCAGAGTGGGCACCGACCGTGTGCGGATGCAAGCTTCACAATATTCTCCTCTATATCGTGTATCTTTGACTCGATATTGCCTCTCTCACGAGTTAATGAATCGATACGAGCCCGCATAGAATCAATACGTGACTTCAGTTGCTCCTCCATACTGGCCAGCCTGGATACGACTTCACCGATATCGATAACTACGCCAGCTCTTATGTTGAGGAGTTTGCGTGCCATAGCTGCTATGTTCTGTTCGATGTCTCGCAGTTTTTGTTGCAGGTCTTCTCTGTGTTTTCGTAGATTCTGTAACCTCTCGCGGAGAGAGCGTACTCTCTCCTCAAGGCTAACGGCCTTCTCGTACGCTTCACGCATCTTCTCATATTCTGATAACTCGCTCCTCAGTTCCTCGTACTCCTTGCGAATCTGCTCATACTCCTCGATTCGTCTCTTTAAAGACTCCATACGTTTCGCGATAGAGCGTAACTCGTTGGCGGTGTTAACAGCCTCTCGAAGGAGGTTTAGGTGTGCAGCGACACTCTCATACTCCGCCAGCTCTGCGATACTATCTTCGATAGTGGCGAGTCTCTCGAGCACATCTGCTTTTTCACTTTCAAGTCTTTTGAGTTCCTCCCTCTTAGACTCGAGTATGTACGATTTTGCTTCCAGCTCTTTGACCTTATCTTCAATTCTTGACCTCTCGTTCTTAATCCTCTCAACTTCTCTCTTTGCTGCTTCTAGTTCACGCTGAAGCCTCTCAAATTCCTCTTCTACTCCTTTCAGCTCCTCCATACGCTCCTTAATGCGTTTCAGCTCGTTTTCGAGAAACTTTAGAACGTCCCTAGCTTGGCGCTCGCGTAACTGCCATTCACGTAGTACGAAGCGTATCTTTTCATATGCTTTCTCAATGGCATCGAGTCCTAGCAGTCTATTCACATACTCCTTGCGACGGCTACTCTCAATTATCTCTGCGAGTTCTCCCTGCTGAGCTATGAATGCAACCCTTGCAACCTCCTTACGTACGCCGAGGAGCTTCTCAACCTCAGCTACTACACTCCTAACGTCACGTGCCAGTAGCCTCCTCGTGTTTCCCAGTTCTTCAACTAGGATAGCGCTTTGTGTTCTACCGCTAGCGTCTAACTTACGTTCAACGAGAAACCTCTTGCCACCCACCTCGAACCATACACGAATAAGTGCATAGGAGGCGCCAAGTCTAACAAGGTGCTTATTGCTCTTGCCGCGGTTGTGAAAGTCGAAAAGCGCGAAGGTTATAGCATCGATTATGCTAGATTTGCCAGCACCATTAGGCCCAACTATAGCGACTATACCCGTATCGAACTCGAGTCTAGTATGACGGTGGCTAAGGAAGTTTATCAGTTCGACACCCCGGATTATCATTGGGTTCCACCTCCATACCTCTTCTTGAAGAACTCTTCAACAACAAGGCGTATCTCATAGTCGCGTGCTCCTGCTGCAACCTTCTCTATAATATCATCGGCTAGCTTGGCTAATTCGCGGTCGCCAAGCAGTTTTACCAGTAGCTCGAACCTGTCTAGTCTCGCGTCTGGCTCAACTCTAACACCACTAGTCTCATCAACAATTTCATCTATGAGGAGGTGAGTGTATAGCGTCTTATCACCCAGCAACATCTGCACTAGCCTGTATACCCTCTGCCTATCGATCTTCCTTCCACGTATAACGAGGTGTAGCAACGGCTTCTTCTGATAACCGGACAAGGTTGATGCTATTCTACGCAACTCCTCCTCCAGGGATTCATAGTCAATTAGATACAGGGGTTGAGGACGTAGGTTATCAAGCTTAACCTGGTATGTGTAGGCGCTTCTTGAATCAACCTCAGCTATTACGAATCCATGTTCATACTCGGCCTCATCCAGTCGAAGCGCGTCGAGCGAGCCAGGATAAGCGCCTATGGTTTCACCTACACGGAGAGTACTTGGCCTATGAATGTGTCCTAATGCATAGTAGCTATAGCCCCTTGGCAGCTCGTCTACCGCTATCTCGGGTTCGGGCGAGTACCCCTCAAGGCCCTGGTGGAGCACGAGTATCTTAGGGCCGTTAAAGTCGGGGTTAGCTAGACTTGCCAGCCGCAGACGGAGCTTGTCAACAGCAGTCTTCCTGTGGTGCGGCAAGCCTGCAACAAGAACTTCGCTTCCATTGCGCACCCGTAAGGATATCATAGCATCATTGGAGACGCCCAATACTTTCACAAGCCCAACTTCTTCTAACACGGAGAGTGGGTGTTCGCCCCTCCTCTTTGGTATATCGTGGTCGCCCAGCACAGCGACAATTGGTATACCGGCTTCACGCAGCCTCCTCAACTCGCGAATAGCAACACGTATAGCCTGTGGTGGGGGTTTCGAGGTGTCGAAAAAGTCGCCAGCGTGAACTACGATATCCACTCTCTCCTCTATGATCTTCGAGATTGCCTCGCTAAACGCCTCATAGATGTCAAGCTCGCGTTCATATATGCTGTACTGGCGGTACCCTAGGTGCGTATCGGCAAGATGAGCTACAATGACACTCTGCAAGCTACTCACCTCTTCATCGTAAGCTCCTCTATAAGATCCAAGACCGGGTCCTGACTGTGCTCCTGGTGCATTTCTCTGGCAGTAAGCCACTCTCCAACCACGTCAGGATCGGTGCCACCCTTCCTACCCTCATAGAGGTCTATGCGTACAAGAGTCGGCATCCTAACCATTGGGCCTAGCACTATAGCCTCGCCGGTATTGAGGCTCGGCAGTTGCTCCAGGAGGTCGTCGCTAAGAGTCTCGGTTGCCATCTGGACGTATCTCTGGTCGCTGGGCTCGACTATCCGGAGGATTATCTTGTTGTTAGCTTGGCTTAGTATATCCGGATCGAGGTTCTTTGGTCTCTGGCTAACAAGGCAGAGGCCGACTCCGAACTTTCTACCCTCTCTCGCTATCCTGGCCAACCAGTACTTAGATAGAGTGTCCTCATCCTTAGGCGCTAGTATGTGAGCCTCTTCGACGACAATGAATATCGGATATGGTAGGCCGTTCCCCGTGACGCGGTGCGCCTTTCTAGCCTGGAGTATCCGTCGCAGCATATGGCTGGCTATAACGTCGGCTGCGTCCTCGTCTACCCTGCTAAGGTCTAGGACGTTAGCGAAACCCGGCCTAAGCCTAGACAGCATATCGCCGGCTTCCTCATCGAGAATGTCGCGATACCTCTCTATGAGACCCTCTATCTTGTTGAGGACAGCTGCGAGTGCCTTAGGCTCTTCTTTGCCTCTTAGTTGCTCGACAGCCCTGCGAAGTGCATCCAAGAAAGCCTCGTTAGACTCACGTGCTCTCGCGTACGCCTTGCGGAGGATGCGCTCCTGGTGATAATACCTAGACTCTATCCCCAAGAGTATCATGAGCTCGGCTATGTTGAGGTGGCGTGGATTCAACCTAGGCTCTATGACGTTGACTCGCCCACCTCCAATATCACTCTCGACATATTCACCGTGGAAGTCTAGTATGAGTACTGTACCGCCCATGCGCACTATACGATCAGTTATCACGGCGACAGTGTTACTCTTGCCGGCGCCCGTCACAGCCAGTATAGCAAGGTGTCTAGTAACCATCTTGTTAACATCCACATAGACGGGCACGTCGGGTCGTGCCGCGAGAACGCCGAGACGTATGTATCCTCTGCTGCCAGGTCCGAATATCCTCTCTAGTAGCTCGCGTGGCGCGGGGTAAACTGGGGCGCCAGGAGGCGGAGGTATCCTGGGATTCCTAAACTCCGGGTCATTAACATCGCCGACTATCCTTACTCTCGCTTCGAAGAAAGTATCGCCGTTAAGTCTTAGCTCGTTTAGGCGTTGAATAAAGCTAGGCTCCTTAACAGAGTGTGTAGTGGCAAGCATCACACTCTTTGCTCCAATGTTCTCAACGAACCCCAGCAGTTCTATCCCGGTAGACCGTATGACAACATAATCTCCGAGCTTTGGGGGCTCCGAGGAGACAAATGTAGCCCTCACTGGGGTTGCGCCATCGAGCACATAGCCAAGGGGTCGCTCCTCCACAGCACCCTCCATGCTCTATAGTCAGCCTCCCCGCTACACCCAGCAAGTACTGTTACGAGCCGGTAATCCCGTTTAAAGATGGATACTAGCTCTGCGCGGAAGCCTTGCTGTAGATACTACTTGGAGGTGCTATCATAACAGCCGCGTATACAAGGTCGCTCTGGAGTCTGACAACCTTCACAAGTATGAGGAAGTCCGGGTTTTTAAGCCTTACTGGCCTATCCACAATATCCCCTATCTCTCGTTGCGCCTCCAGTCTTCCAACTTCGCCGCCGCTACGCCTCATCAGTCTGCCTTCAACCTTCACGGCGAAATACGCGTCCTGTGGTATGCGTCTAGGATAAAGCCTCTTCACCACCTCGAGCACATCCTCTATATATGGGCTTGTCACCTCATCAACCGGAATGACGCGCAGTATCGGCGAGTCTGGCGGTAGTTTGTGTTTAAGGGTCTCCACGGCAGCGTATGGGTCTGGAACCTTCGCCAAAATAATGGATTGTCTAGTATAGTATACACGTAGTCCAGGTATATACGCCTGGAGGTATCTAAGGGCTTCCATGTATCCACTCCTGCCGGGCGTATGCGCCACTATCAAGTTGAACAATTTCACAATTCACGACCTCCAAATGGCCCTAGCGCGTTTCACTGGTGCATAACCTATTCTCTCAGCTTTGCATACATGGATGTATCCCCTAGGAGAGTGGCGTGAGCAGAACGGTATACACGCTAGGGACTTCAAGACGAAGTCTTGCCGAACTCCTCTCGATACTAAGGAGGCTCGAAGCCGACGCAGTAGTAGACCTTAGGCGCTTCCCGCGTAGCAGGCGGTACCCCTGGTTCAACAAGGAGGTGTTGATTAGAGTGTTGTATGAGCGTGGTATACGCTACTATTGGCTCGGGTGGCTGCTAGGCGGTAAAACAGTGGGAGATTACACAAAGTACATGTGTACTCGCGAGTATAAAGCGGGTATCAAGCTGCTTCTAGAGATACTAGATGTTTCAAAGAATCCCGTTCTGCTATGCGCTGAGATGGAGTGGTGGAGGTGTCATAGGAGATTCGTAGCAGAGAGCCTGCATCGGCGCGGTTACCGTGTGGTACACGTACTGTCCCATGGATTTACTGAAGAGCATGTCGGTATAGAAGAGAGTGTTGAGTGCTACTAGCTTGGCTAGATGTTGCGTAGTATCGACTCGTCGTATTTGACTGGGTAGGCTGTACCATAGCCTACGAAGATTACCTTATCCGGCGATAGTGCTTTGATGACCTCGGCGCGGTTTGTAGCCACCACTAGTGTGATACCCGCGTTGCGCGCTAGTTGTGCTAGCTTCCTAGCTACACGCTGTGCAGTCAACGCGTCAAGGTGTGCAGCGAACTCATCTATCACAAGGAGGTTGGGTTTTGATGCCAGCAGGCTGGCAAGCTTGGCACGCTCCTTCTGACCTGTTGACAGCTCGGCGAATCTAGCTCGATAAAATATGGCGTCCGAGAGGCCAACGGCGTTTAAGATCTCGACGGCGAGGGCGGGATCGCCAGTCTTCCTAGTTATGTGCTCGAGTAGCGTCTCGTTGCCGAATTCTGGTTCATGCTCGCCGGGCAGTAGGTACTCTATTCTCGTGTTGCTCGGTACCTCGACTTTACCCTCGTTAGGCTTGTAATCGGGGTGGTCTATGCCCGCGGCGGCCCCAATTATCATTCGTAGTAGTGTTGTCTTCCCGGCGCCAGATGCGCCTATGACTACAACGACCTCTCCAGGGTTTATCTCGATGTTGACGTCGCGTAGCACGTGTCTCTCTACTACGCGTCTTTCAACGCCAAAGGCTTTCAGTATCTCTTGCAGTTCTGGCGGCAGGCGAGACAAGTCTAGCTCACTACGGTAAAGTTTAGTCACTTTAACCAGTCTAACTGGCGCTTCTAGCGGCTCAACACGGCCATACCTGGGCCTATAGAGTCTACCTCCATGTCTCCTTGCGTAAGGATCAGTACGTAGGAACCATTCTATTCTCTTTCTAGCCTCGTCGCTTAGAGGGTACATCAGCACAGGTCTGCCACTAGCAGTGTCCCACATATAGACGAAGCCAGCCTTCTCGAAGAAGGGATTGTAGCGCGCCATCTGTGCTATCGTTTCGACCACGTGCTTTCTCCGTTTCATTTCTGGTACGCGCCTCTCTCGCACCCACTCTAGAGCCATCTTTACGGCCAGCACACCTAGCCCGTCGCCACGATAGTCTGGATGTACCACTACACGCGCTATTCTTGCAGCAGCTGTGTTAGCCCTCTTCAACGCCTCTTCAGCTATCTCCTCGCCTACCGCGGCTCGCGCAAGCCTCTTTGACTTGTAGAATCCGAGTAGCTCGCGATACCTTGCAATTATGGCTTGCCTCTTTGAATAAGCTAATGGCCAGAAAGTCGGGTGGAACCAGTCCTTAGGGAACACCCTCTCTCGTATAAACTTCTCAACTTTAACAACGCCATTCTCGATTATGCGTCGATGCATGAGCGGGATGGGCGTGTCGATCCTCACGTATGCAACTATTCGTGGCTCGTAAGGCCGACGATTGACAAGCTCTAGAACTAGAAACCTAGAGCTGGGTAAGCTACCACGTATCTCTTGCAGTTTGGCGGGTACGCGGTCCTCGGGGCATATAGGCTGCACGTTACTCTCGAAGAACTTCCCGCAAACGGGGCATCTCCAGATTGCGACTATCTCCTCCTTACTAGCGTAATGATACTGCTCTAGGCTCACAATTTCGCGGTAATCGCTCTCGGTTATGGCCTCTCTTGCGACTACATGATACTCGTAGAGTGGTTCACCCCTAAGTGGGTCGTAACGGACAAGTCTAGCCGACTTGGACCACGGAGGCCATACTTTTACCCACTCACCATCCCACCACCTATCGAGCTCGTAAGCGTCACGCGGTACGATATAGGCGCCATCTATCCTAGTAGGCTCCTCCAGAATGCGAACTCGTACCTTCTCGCCAGGCGACAACCATCTAGCTACAGCGGCTGGCATCAAGAGGTGAATCTTTACGCCGTTATACTCTACTACAAGACCGCCAACCCAGCGGTAACCCACACGCGGCACGATAGCGGAGACGACTCTCGCCTCAAATGGCACTAGGATAGGCAGGTCCTGGTGCAACCAGCGACCCCAATAGGGTTGACAGGACGGGTCATCTAAGCTCTTACAAATGCGCGCTTAGTGAGAGCCTCAACCCAATTCTTCATCACCCGTAGTCTCTTATCATCGACGCGCCCTCGGAACGAGACCCGTACAACGCTCTGCCCGACTCTAACATCGACCACCTCAAGACCAAGAAGTTCTCCAAGCTCTTCGATACCATCTCTAGTTACCTCCGGTAAATCGTGGGGATTGCCGCACGGCCCCCATTTACAAGCGTAGCACGAAATGCCATGTGAATCTACGTTGGCAGAGCAGGATGATGGATAGACGCGCAGACCGACTTTAGCAGCATAGGCCTCAACCATTCGTTTCAAGTCACGCTCCTTTATCGTCACCTGGTCTCGTCGACTGCGTGGTCTTCGAGGAAGTCTTGCCTCAATTATGCGCGTGTCTATCCCGGCTAGTTTAAGCCTGTGTAGTATGCCTGGAGTGACTCGCAAAGAGCCTGGCACTACACCCGCGGCGCCAGCAGCCTTGGCCCTGGCTAGTATCTCGGGAACCTCTTTGTCGGTAACGCCGGGTATAATGGGCCTCAGGAATAGTGTCACATGGATCCCTATCTTAGAGAGGTTAGATATAGTCTCGAAGCGCTTCTCGGGTGGGGGCGTGTTGGGCTCAAGCCGCTTCCATAAACGCAGTGTTATTATAGTGACTAGGAAGTCAGCGTGAGGCTCTACACGTTGATGTATCTCAGTTGCAAGGCTTTCATCGATGTATGCCTTGGTGGATAGCTGAATGGGATTGCGCAGGTACCTAGAGGTGGCCTCCAGGTACTCCAATGCTCTTTCAACAGTCTCCTCCATGAACGGTTCGGTCACAGAACCGAATGCTAGTAGTGTGCCGTAAGGCCCTGGCACGAAGAACGGATTGGACAACAACGCGTAGACAAGCTGTAGACCATTCAGAGGATATGGTCGGGGCTTCATCGGGAAACCCATATCCGGCACATAGCAGTATACGCAGCCAAACTTGCACCCTATACCAGTGTGTATCGTCATGCCGCAGGGTCGAGGTTCGCGTCTAGCGTGTCCATCGCTCTGAGCCTCGCGTATCTCCTTCTCGTCTAGCATAGCAGCTATCTTGTCACGCAGCTCCTCCTTAAGCTTCCAAACTTGCCTAACCAGGTTAGCGTCTATGCGCAGGGGCGTACTGCACCACCTACTACTTAAACTCCGTGAATGATGCTCGTGTGCGGGGTATAAGGATTGACAGGTAGGGGTAACGGCGACGGTCTACGCAGTCTGGCCATCAAGACACTGCTAATCTCGCCATCGGGTGCGCTTAGCCCCGGGCCTCTATCCATCTCAGCTATAGCGCTTGGGGCAAGACTCGGTCTTGCAGGTGGACTAGCTGTTGCACTGGGACACATGCTATTCGAGCTACCTTATGTAGCGTTGCTAACCAAGGGTTTCGAGAGAGTTGAGAGCATAGTGCGTAGGTATGAAAAATACCTCATTGTAAGTGTTGTTGTGTTCCTGGTCTATTTCTCAGCTATGCTGTTGCGAGACGCTCTGGATATACTAAGGAGTTTTCAAGTAGGTGGGATTCAGGGGCTAACAGCTGCAAATATGTTCGAAGCCGTGCTAACGGGCATCATACTAACTGGTGGCAACGCGTACTTCCTCCTATGGTGGGTTACTGTAGCACTGCCAATAGTACGCGAGACGGCGAGGCATGGCACGACCGGCTTTGCAGTAATGTACGGAGCGCACGTGTGGATGGACTACCTGTGGCTTGGTTTGCTTGCTGCAAGTGGCGGCGTGGCGAGGATATTAGGCGTAATCCCTTACGCCGCACTGCTAATCATACTTGCAGGACTACTACTGTTATTCGCGGCTGACATGATGCTCCGCACGTTTACGTCAAAACGTGTGCTGCCATTCTAGGGCTTGCCTCATCTAAAACAGCAACCATCTTTAACCTCTGCTCTAGATAGGCGCCTGGTGCCGAATTATTGTGTTGGGCTTCGAGCTTCCAAGGATAAAAGTGCTCAATACTCTAGGTAGGCGGCTTGAAGACTTTGAACCATTCAAGCCGGGCCTTGTGCGTATGTACGTGTGTGGACCAACGGTCTATGACTATACGCACCTTGGGCATGCGCGGACGTATGTAGCCTTTGACGCGATAAAGAGGTATTTACGTCTTCGAGGCTATAATGTGATACATGTGCAGAACATTACCGACATTGACGACAAGATAATCAACAGGGCTCGTGAGGAGGGTGTAGACTGGCGCGAGATAGTCGAGAGATACACACGAGACTATATGGAGATGCTAGAGAAACTAAAAATAAACGTTGACTTACACCCTCGCGTCACACACCACATCAAGGAGATTATCGAGTTTATACAGGTACTGATAGAGAAGGGTCATGCCTATGTATCGCCAAGCGGTAGTGTATACTTTGACGTCACAACGTACCCCGAGTACGGAGAGTTAAGTGGGCATAAGAGTCCAGAAGCTTGGAGACAAGAGGAGGAGCATCTCAGGGAGAAGAAGCACCCATTCGACTTTGCGCTCTGGAAGGCGTGTAAACCCGGCGAGCCATGCTGGGACTCGCCATGGGGCAAGGGGAGACCTGGATGGCACATAGAGTGTAGTGTCATGTCCTCAAAATACCTTGGAGACCAGTTCGAGATACACGGTGGCGGTCAAGATCTCATATTCCCGCATCATGAGAACGAGAGGGCACAGAGCGAGGCGCGATTCGGTAAGAGGCCTTGGGTCAAGTACTGGCTTCACACTGGGTACCTCACTGTACGCGGCGAGAAGATGAGCAAGAGTCTCGGCAACATAATCCCGGTGAAGGAGGCTCTCTCGAAATGGGGTCCAGAGACTCTACGTCTATGGCTCCTAAGTGCGCATTACCGTACGCCGCTCGACTTTAACGAGGAATCTCTCGAGCAATACAAACGCCAGTTGAAGAGAATACGATCAACCATAGAGTTGACCGGAAGGTTGCTTCGTGAAACCGAGCCTAGCTACCACCTTGACGATAAGGAGGTGGCGCTTGTACAGAGAGTCCTGGGCTATTGGCACGAGTTCCACAAAGCTATGAGCAATGATTTCAACACGGCAAAGGCGCTAGCCGCGATAAACAAGCTTGTCTCGTTTGTGAATAGCGAGCTAAGCTCGAAGCCGATATACACGGCGCTCACTCTAGCTTATCGTGCCTTCCGCGAGTTCAACGAGGTATTCGCGATAGCCGATGACATAATCACTGGCGTGGCGCCAGCCGAAGTGCAGCTAGTTGATAGGCTTGTTGACCTGATAGTAGAGGTGAGGGCTAAGCTAAGGAAAAGGAAGGACTACGAGCTTGCTGATTGGATACGCGCTGAGCTAGGACAACTGGGCATAAGGCTACTAGACTATGGCGAGAAGACGGTATGGCGTAAGGAGAGTTAACATGAATAGCCTAGGTTAAAGCAGGGGTATGATCATCGGACACTCCTTTTAGATACACGTAGAGACGTCGTTGCCAGCTTCTATGGTCGAGTTCTATTTGCTTTACACTCTTCCACCCTGGTATCGGGAAATCAAGGGTGATTACCAGGGTTCCTTTGTTGAGCTCGGTTCTCAACTTTGGCTCGAGTTTTGTGTTCACCGAGAGCAGCAGGTACATATAGACATACTTGGCGCGAGAGAAATCGAATGTGAAGAAGTCGCCTTGAAGAACATCTACTAAATGGCCTACACCCGCGCGCTCAACATTGCGTCTAGCCCGCGCGGCAAGCTCCGCCTTTACCTCTACACATAATGTGGGTAGACCTAGTCTCTGCGCTACAGCGATAGCTACTCTGCCGTCGCCGCAGCCAATGTCGACAAAGAGGCCGCGTCCTAGCTTCATTGTATGCTCTTTGAGAACCTCTATAAGCTTCTCAATAACCTCGTCGTTTGTGGGAACCCACGGGACGCTAGCTACGACTGAGCCCTTGTAGTTCACGGTTGTCCTCCGAAATACGAGAGCGTATTTGGGGGGTAGATTAGGGAGTTGTACCGGCGTTGAGCGTGGCGAGCCCCGAGCAGGTGGAAGTCTTTAACCCCTGGGGTAGCACGCTCGTGACTCTCGGTTTCCTGCTCATATTCTTGGGCGTAGCGTTAGTGATGATAGGCTTCTTGTTGAACATCTGGAGTTTTGGGCAGCAGCGGGTTGAAGGTGGTAGGACAGAGGGTGGTGCGGTTATAATCATAGGCCCCTTCCCAATCATACTTGCTAGCAGCGAGAGGGTCGCGAAAACGTTGCTACTGTTATCTATAGTCCTGGTCATCCTGCTCATAGTACTCTTCTTTGCGCTGCCCATGCTTCTTAGGAGAGTTGCTACACCCGGCTAAGAGGGAAGCTTCACGGATAGCATCCTCTAGTGCACGCTTGCAAGAACCACGTGTGCACTCATACAGTATTAGTCTTGCGTGTTTACCCTGAGCCGATAGCATAGCATCTAGAGCCTTAATGAGATCATGTGCATCTAGGCTGCCCTCGATGCTTGCATGAATACTGTTTACTATCTCGAATGGATCGTATGTGTGTGTAGGCAGGCTGTATACCGTTCGGCGTATAGTCCCGATAGACCCGAGGGTACTTGGGGCAACGAGAAGCATAACATCAAAATCTCCGACAACGTCTATCACCGTCAACACGTCAGCCGCCAAGTCATAGACATCCACATTGCATCCTTTTAGAGATGCTCTAGCCACGTCTATAGCGCCTTCTAGCTCCTCTCCACCCGGGATAAAGGGCGTGTATATTATACCAAACACAACCCTCAATTAGGACACCATACCAAGTTCCGCCTCCAGGCTAGACGCTAGAATGGTTATGCATGTTGCTCTAGGCGGGATAGCGGAGACTACAATTCACGCCGAGCCCGATGGCATAACCCTGGCGGTTTTCCATAGACCGCTCCAAGCTTGGAGTGTAACCGAGAAACCAGTTACAATGGCATTATGTCCATCATGTAAAACGCATGTTACGAGTCCCATACTGGCTGGCATCGAACGCAGCTGTTGGGAGACACTAATACTTGGTGTTCTCATAGCGCCGCTTATAGGAGAAGCACTTCACGATCCGAGTTTCGCTCCATTACGCAGCAAGTATTGGCATGCAGCCTCCAAATGCTTCCGCATACTGCGTTCAATATACAGCGGCGGCGTGAGAATACAAGTGCCACTTGTAGTAGAATATGCGAGGCAAGCCATACGTATAGCAGCGATGGTCTTCAGCGAGTGGAAGCGGAGCGCTAAGCTGGTTGAGCGCTACGAGTGTGGCGGTAAACGAGCCAAACTCATGACGGTCGACACCTTAGCAGGGTATGCGGGCATCGACGGCGCAGATATTGAGCCTAGAGTTGTCGTTGATAGCCATGTTCTGGTTATGCGTGTTGGTGGTATGGTATCTCGGTTCAAGCCCGCAGAACACCCGGTGAGAGTGGCGGCACCGCGTGTAGAATATGCGCTCCTAGTGGGTAACGAAACTGTTGAGACAGGGCCTGCAGCAAGGATATCACTTCTCGCCAGCAAGGATGTTGAGGTGAGTGGTTGTGGAGTTAAGGTTAGCGTGTCTAACGGGGAATTAAAGCTGAGAATGGAAGGATTGGTGTATACTCTAGACTTTGTAGCCGAGATTCCAAGTCCCAAAGAACTAGCAGAGAAGCCACTATCAAAGCGTATAGAATCGCTCATACTTGACGCGCTAATTTCGCCTCTTCAGAGTTGCACGTCTACAACATTCTTGCAGCATGGTGTGCTAGCAGAGGCGGCCGCGAAAGGATATGCGCTCTTTGAAGTCGTCAAGGGCCCGATAGGCTACTGGCGTATAGCTAAAGCAGACAAGCTGATCGCGACAATCCCCACAATGTACAACATATTCTCTACACTCATAGCTCCAGGCTCGCCATATGCTCTTGCTGCGCAGGGGATATGCGCTGACAGCCCCGAGGAGCAGGCTAGCCTACTTGCTGCTCTACATGTAGTATTTTCTCATTGTTCGCGTGCAACCATAATAGCAAAGAAAGGGTCTAAAACCGTGGTAAAGAGGTTCGACGTGCCTCGGGTCGCTGTGGAAAGGTAGTGGAGGCTTGAGCCTCCGCGGTAAAGCAGTACAGTTATACAACAGCCTTGTACGTTCGCCACCAAGACTACTCCTTGCGCCTCTGGTAGCGATTCATGCTTTGTTAGTAATTCTTTATCCAGTGCTGATAGTGCCAGAGGCTCTCGTAATCGTAGCTTATCTTCTGGGCTTTGGGCTGTGCAGTAGACACTATATGCGAAGAGCGGCTGGTGTCCTGCTATACGCTACTCCCTATATGATCCTCTACGCGATCGTGTTTGCGCTCGGCTTACGCCCGCTGGTCAGTGCCATTACGGCCCCATTTGCTCTCCTAGTAAGCGGCTTATGTGGTGTAAAGACCGCAATGATCTATGTCATAATAGCGACAGTTGTAAGCTTTCCGCTGGGGCTTATAGAGTCTCTTGCCGCGGCGGCCTCCGGCATAATAGCAATTCTCGTGCCTATGGTAGCGTTGGGATTGCGAGGCATTGAAGTAGCGAGAGCAGCAATACTAGCCTGGGCCGACGATAACTATGAGCCACTTGAGACGGTGATTAGCGGCGAGGAGAGACGCGTAAAATGGCATGCCCTGATGTTCAAACGCGATGATGAAAAGCTAGTTCTTATCGTGCCGGGTGTCCACTACGGGCCATTCAGGGGCGCAGGCAGTAGTCACTTGCCGCGAATGTTGATGAAGTATAGCCGGGACAAAGTTATTCCTCTGCATGGATGCGGTAGCCACGAGTTAAACATCGTGTCAAGGAAAGAGGCAGAGGCGTATGCGCAGCGTCTAGTCAAGGAGGCTCTTGTAGCAACGTGGCACGAATGTAAACCCCTGACACCAACTCTAGTGAACCACAAGAGCGGTTGGAATGCATTAGCAATAGGTTGCGTTGAAAGACCGACAGTCATCCTATGGAATAGGAGCGGCACGGAGGATATACCGTGTTCAACCCTTGAGCATCTGGATGACAAGTTGATGATAGTCGATGCTCATAACGTTGAGACAGAGAGTGTCGATACACGCGGCTTACACGAGGTAGTCAATAGCCTCCTTTCTAAAATAGAGGAGTGTAAAGGGAGTCTTAGGTGCTGCTGGAGGCTGGTAAGAGTTGATAACTCGGTAGTAGATGAGGCCAAAATGTGCGACAACTGGATCCTAGTACTAAAGGTGCTATGCGACAATAACGGAGTTACCATGGTAATCTTCCCAGCTAACAACGTGGATCCGCTTGCAGCGAGAAAATACACGGAAGTGTTGGGTAGTAGAACGGTGCTGATAACCATTGATGATCATAGCTGTGCAGCAGTGATAAACGAAGGTGTTGCACCGCTTAAATGGAGCGAGAAACTCGCAAAAATACTCCAAGAGAACGTCAAGATGTGTGTTCCTGGCGATTGTAGAATTAGCTACGCTAGTGGCTTCGACAATCTACGAGTATGGGGTGAGCACACGATACAAGAGATACGCCATCTGCTCGAAAGAGGTGTACGGGCAAAGGCACTGCCCTTGGTGATCTATGTGCTTTTCTTGATAGCTGCTCTAATAGGGGCAGTTATTCGGGGTGTTGGTTAAGACGGGGGCTGTACTCCGAAAGAGGTGAGTTTATTAACTCGTAATACCCTTCTACTTTAAGGGTGTCGACCCCATGAGGCTAAATGTACTCTACGAAGACGAGGAAATAATAGTAATGAAAGCGCCGCACGACGATGAACTAGTGCAGCTAGTGTACGAGTTCATCGTGGAAAAGGGTAGGCCAGTGACGTGGAAGGAGCTACGAGAGGCCTTTAGCGGAATTGCTGGCGAAGACAGGCTGAGAAAGGCACTACACGTATTGCGCGAGAAGGGACTGATAGTAGAGCTGCGCGGCGGTCGCTACGCAACGCCAGACATGCCAGGCGTACAGGAGGAGCTCAGAGAGATTGAACGAAGGCGCATTATGAGAGAGATGAGCCGCATAGAGAGAATGGTACAACGCGTAAAGATCAACGAGACCCTGCACAACTAACCAAATTGTTTCTTTTTCTTTTCTTTTATCGATAATGTAGCAGTCAACTTTTGTTTACTCATCGCTAAACTCGTCGAGTTGCTCTCCAGTCTCGCCCACTATCATCTTCTCGATCTCGGCTAGCACGGATTTGAACCTCGGGTCTTCTCTCGACAGTATGCTCAACGTGCTAGCTATTAACGCGGAGATGTAAGCATGTATAACGAGCGTTAACAGTAGTTCAACCTTCGTTCTCGAGCCAAGTGCTATCTCTATCATACTCATTGCGGGTGTCACCAGCTGAACATACAAGTCTATTACGTTCATGCTCCCGCGTAATGCGCTCTCAACTATGCTCCTCACATCCTTAATGATATCGAAGAGTGCTTCTGCAACGCTACGTCCATAGTCAGTAAGGGAGTACTTCCCATCTTTCCATGGCTTGCGTGTCACGACACCAAGTTTTTCGAGGAAGAGTATTGTTGGTTTGAGATTCTTGCAACCCGGGTAAACCATCATACACTCCGCGAGTATCTCATCCTCGCTCTTATCCCCTCTGTACAAACTCTTGAGTACAACAATTGATTTTCTCGCTGCTGGCGCAAGAACACGCAGAGCCAGCCTATCGGCCTCCAGCAGTATATTCTCTACTCGTGTCTGGACACTTGCATCGCTCCCCATCTCAATCACCCTTAACCCAGAAAACTTGAAGCAGAGGCCTATATGCGACGGGGGTGCTCTTGCCCGGGACACAGAAGAGTCAATCCTCTGGCGGCCTCCTTTCTAAAGAGGAGCTACTCCAGCTGCTACGCCCTACTGTCGAAGAAGAGGCGATAGTCGAGGTCAAGGGAGATATTGCGGTGTTAAAGACGGCTTCTGGTGCGCAAGCACTTCTCCCAATTAGAGAGGTTTGTAAAATAGCTGAACGTTTCAACTTGAAACTGCGTGGCTATAGATGCAGAAAGTGAGCGTGACTATACAGTGTAGTGCCCGACGCGCTCCCGTGTTCATCCTACGGGCGGATACGCGCCCGAGTCACACGGGCCAGTAATATACGACCGCATACTCGGTTATCACTTTCCCCTCTACATGCACGTCTCTCCCGATGCCAGTGTTTGATACGGGATCGGCAGTTGGAGACTGCGTACATCATAACTGGAGAGTGTTGCATAGACGAGGTGTACGAGGCAGTAGCGCTTCTCGAAGAGGAGCTAGGCGTCAGGGTGCGTGTGATATACTCTCCGAATGTAAAGGGCGTACTCGTGAATGGTGTACTAGTAGATCCGAGTCCGGAGGACATAGCGGCAAAGGCCGTAGAGACGATGGTAAGCTATTCCAACATAGAGAGTTTAATTCTCGCTTGCTGCTCTTGACTCGTGGCCTTTCAAAGGCTTTACAGTGATTATCGTCTCATTACCCCTCTCTTGTATTTCGATTTGCGTCGGTCCTAGGTAGAATACTGTAGCTGTCTGAAGCTTGTCGAGTAGTATGTTAACGAGTGTTGGGCTGTAAGCCTCGATGTGAAGGTTCTCGGCGCGCCGTCTGACATTAGGGCTTATCGTGTACTCAACAAACTTATGGTAGGGCTCTATAGCTATGTGTACACCCGCTAAGCGTCGAAGAACTATATGTCCAGGCTTTTCCTCCCTATACTCGCCGCTATCACTGAGAGAGACTAGCGAAAGTGTCTTTGAGAACTCCTCTAGCCTCCTCTCCGGCGGTTTTGTAGCCTCAGAGAATATCACTACGGCATCGTTGAGTGTGCTGCGTTGGGGCCACCCCGCAAGCCTCGCTTGCATCGTTAGAGCTTCGCCGCCAGAGGCATCTTCGAGAGGCTTAGCCTCGATAATGACTTGATTAGCGTCAAGGACTAACGCGTGAGCAGCACGTATCATATCATATCCTATACGTATGCCCGTGCGTTTTAGGAGGATCTCTGTGGAACGTAGGGGCAAGGCACTGCCGCCAACACTAGATGCTAAGCGTCGGGGGTAATATGGGGAAGGTAGGACCGCCTATAACTGGGTTACCAGTAATGCCCTCGGATCTGCCTCTGGACGAGGTTCCGGAGGATGTACTCCGGGAGGTGCTAGAGGAGGAGAAGCGTATCTACCGCAACCGTAGCTATAAGAAAAAGCCATACCCGACGTCAAGGGATGTGATGGAGGCTGTTAGGGAGGCATTGAGAGTATCAACACGTATACATCCCGATGAATTCCCGGATGTGGTCCTCCACATATTGGAGTCTAAAGGGTTCGAGGTTAGGCATGTCACGGTCAAAAGGATCTGGAGAGCGTATGAGACCTTAGTTAGGAAAGGAGTGATACGAGACGAGCTTGGTGTGATGATGTAGGGTTGGCGGGTGTTGGAGAGTAACGTTAACTTGTGACAAGCGCCGATGGTATGTGGGATAGTGATGCCAGTCTACCTGAAGCACCGGGGAGTATGGCTCCGAGTAAAGGAAGTCTATGCTATAGTCTCGACTGGGCGTCGTAAGCGTAGAGGCAAGCAGCGCTCTACTAGTACTTCATCGTCAAGCGGTATGCTGGTAGCTGAGAGTGTTGAACGCGTTCCTCTTAACGGTATGAAGTACAAGGTAGAGATACCCATAGCGTCCACGAGGGTCACCAGGTTTGCGGCCCAGCTTGTGCTGCGCGTGCCACACGTAACGGTGGTTATCGAGCCCCGTGGTGACGACTATGTGGCCATAGTTTATGCAAGGAGTCGGAAGGAACTCCAGGAGTACAAGAACCTTGTTGAGAAGATAGCACGTGAAGTCGGCGTTGCAAGAGAAGAGGAGGAGGTTGAAGAGGAGGTTGAGGAGGTGGAAGAAGAGGCTGAGGAGGAGTGACGGACTATTGTGAGCTGTGCTGGGCTAGGCCAGCAATCAGCGAATGCCGTTTATGCCGTAGACGTGTGTGTACCGAGTGCATAGGCAGGCATGGTCTCTGTCTAGCGTGTGAAGCTACGGTGTGTCGTTTGTGTGGCAAGAGACTTGCTGTAGGAACGTGTGCAGTGTGTAGCAGACTCGTCTGTGACGAGTGTTCTATCCAGTATAACCCGGTTGTGCGCATATGCGTAGAGTGTCGGTCGCGCGGCGGCAAACCTCCTAGAAAACCACCCAGCAGCCTGGTAAGGCTCACAGAGAAGTGGTTAGCCGAGCTAATAAGAGAGGCTCAGCGAAGTTAAGCTCCGTCATCCCCTCCAGGTCCTTGCGAGGCTCCGCTCATCACCACCTTGTCGAGCAACTTCTTCAGCGCCTCTATAAGGTAGCCCGGCTCGCCCGGTATCTCTTCAAGTACTTCTCCGCAGCATGCTATCACAGGCTCGTCTCTATCCTCTTCGACAAACCTCACATCTATCTCAACACCGTATTCTCGTGAGAGTATATCCGCTATGTCCTCTCGGAGCCATGCATATGCCGTCTCAGCCCAATACTCGCCCTTTCTACCCCTAACTTCGATGACAATGCGTTTCCGCTGCATCTAGATCCCCGTGGAAGAGGGACACGGTTAGGTATTAAGTGGCTGCCATCGCAGGACGGAGCGGTATGCAGGTGCTTGAACCCTTCTCTGCACGTTGCGAACTCCAAACCTAGCTTGTCTGCGATCCTCTTGACCCGCATTATCATCTCGAGGCGTTTATTGGCAGGTAGGTACCAATACCCATGCATCCACGTGCCATCGCGTTTGTACATTCTCTCATAGAGGTCACGAAGCTCTGGGAATGTCTCTATAACCCGCTTTAGGTTATCAGGTCTCGCCTTGTAGGTAGACGTTACCACGAACCTCGCGCCAGCATCATGGGCGGCTTCTAGAACCTCGCGTATAGACTCCTCATCGTCATTCAGGTGGGGGAGTAGAGGATCCAGGCGTATACCAACTGGCACGCCATACTCGTGCAGTCTACGTATCGCCTCTATGCGTTCACGCGGTGATGGTGCACCAGGCTCAAGCTTCCGTGCAAGCTCATCGTCAAGGGTGGTAATTGTTATCGTTACAGCGGTGTTGCCCCTAGCTAGTACATCTGCGTCTCTGGCTACGAGGCTAGATTTTGTAGTGATGAGTATACGGTAGCCACGTGGTACGAGAAATTCAAGAACTCTTCTTGTGAGCCTATAGACGCGCTCCTCTGGAGGGTATGGGTCACTACTAGTAGACATGTTGATTGTAAGGCAAGGGTTCACAAAGCGCTTTAAGTCGTATTCCAGCCTCTCCAGTAACCTCTGCTTAGGCGTGCTCTTCTTCATGCCTATGTACGCGGTTGCGTAGCAATACCTGCAGAAGTGGCTACAACCGGTATACGGCTGTAACGAGTACTTGGGCGGGCAGGTGCATAGCGGGCTAGACCATGGGTCGAAAGAGCGTATCACTAAGCCCGACTTCCGTGTCATTAGCGGCTCTACACCCCAGCTGCTTCGAAGCGTCTACCCTCCTCACGGTAGTAGAGATGCGGTATGCCGAGTTGAAGTAGACGCCGGTGCAAACCTGTATCGGCGGTGACGGCTATAGCGTGTATATTCCGCCTCACATACTCTACTATTGCATCGTCTGCGAGTCTACCTGCCCTAAAATTGGGTGTTACACAACCCCTCTTCGAGACTATCTGGATAGCTAGGCGTGCTGCGACTCTTTTCCTAACGCTACGAGAGGATGCGTGCCGCTCAAGCTCTTCGAGCACCTGGGGTAGCACGACACATCTTGGCTTAGCGCCTAGAACCTCTTCAACAAGTTCGAAGACGGGAACCCCCTCAGCTAGGAGCATTAGCGCACTAGTGTCATAAACTGCTTCCGCGATTCTCCATGCTGGGCGCGAGCTTAGCAAGTCTCTCTACCAGCTCATTGACACTACGTAGTGTGGAAAGGATTAGCGGAAGTCTCTCAGCCTCAGCCAGTCTGATGGCCAGAGGGTCCACGTTCTCACGAGGGCCGTGGATAACCACTACGGCCGGTTTTATCGGTGCAACTCTAACCGCTATCATAGGTGACCTGCCGGTCCCCACCCGTGTGAAGATCAATGCGCGCTCGCTAGTCATGCCCATTATGTAAATGAACTCGTTTCCTTCGAATACCTCGATAGCCTCCAGGCTATCGAGTATTGTGTAGCCGTATATCCTCTCAGCCGTGTGGCTCGTTAGAAGCACACCATCAACAGCCGCTAGGAGCTCATCGAATCGGATTCCTTCCTCGAAATCCCTAAGCTCGATGACACCCCTCTCTTCAACAGTCAGATGACGGGCGAGTTTACGTGTGACAGGCCACCCTCTTTCAGCATCTATCTCGAGAAGCGCCTCAACAAATCTCTTTACGAATCGCGCACCAGGCTGCCTCCTGCCGCGCTCGTAATCAGAGATTACCGTTGGATTTACACCCATGCGTTTAGCTATCTCGCTTCGAGTAACGCCAAACAGTTCTCGCCACTTCTTCATCGCAGCGCCCGGTGACGCTGACATCACTATATCGCCAGCTATGCGTCGGGCAACAGCGAGTGCAGTGGTCTTCACGTTACCGGGCCCTCCCCAGGGGCCTCACTAGGTGGCTATGCTCACCCCCACTCTTATTAGGAGTGGGAGTGTGGCGATAATGACCGGGTGCCGAGAGTGCCCAAGAAGAGGCAGAACAGAGGTAGGCACAAGGGTTCTAAGGGTCACGTGGGCGTAGTCCAGTGTGACAACTGTGGTAGGATAATACCACGTGACAAAGCGATATGTGTAACCAGGTACTACTCTCCGGTTGACCCACAGTTGGCACGCGAGCTTGAGAAGAAGGGCGCCATCATAATGAAGTATCCCGTCGAGAAGTGCTATTGTGTGAGCTGCGCGATACACTATGGCATTGTGAGGCAGAGGCCGCGCGAGGAGCGCAAGCCGAAGCCCTCAGTCCAGATCTAAAACTTGCTTTACAAGCTAACCTCACCTTTTTAAGCAGGTGCACAACGTTAGGTTCGTGCCATGACAAGGTATCGTGTACTTCGGCTTGACGAGGCGTTTCGGTTTAAGTGCGTGCGTTGCGACTTCTGCTGTGGTACGGGTCCTAACGTATCGCTAACAGCGTTTGACATAGTGAGGATAGCAAAGTTTCTGGGTATAGGATGGCGTGATGTGCTAAAAAGCTACGTCAAGGTGATAATAGCTGATATCGTGCCGTTCTTCTCGCTTCGCGACAAGGGTAACGGGGAATGTGTATTCATGGAAAGAAAGCCGAGTGGTGAGACACTCTGTGTGATATACCCAGCTAGGCCCATGAGATGCCGCCTCTATCCCGTGATAATCGAGTCCCTTAAGCCAGAGAGGTTCTACCTCGATCTCATGTGTCCGGGTGTCGACAAGGGTAGTGAGACGAGAGTATCGATGCGTCTTATCGAGGAGTATGTCAGGGAACGTCGCGAGCATTACAGAAGGCTGTTTAGGCTGGTTTACGAGGAAGGTCTCGAGCCACAGGATGCTGTTGAGAGGCTATTGGAGGAGGTATGGAAGGAGGCCGAAGGAGGTGCGGAGTGGGCAGATCTGGATAAACTCGAGATGTTAGGCTCTGTTTAACGTGCAGCATGTAGCCAGCATCGTACATAGTGCCCCTTTTCGACTTCTATGAGTGGCGGTAGTTCTCGTCGACACTTCTCGCGGAGCTCGCTGGGCGCCTCGCTACATCTTGGTTCGAATCTACATCCTGGTGGAGGGTTGCGTAGATCCGGAGGAGAGCCCGGTATGTAACGTAGCTTGGACTTTGGGCCTCGTAGGCGAGGTATGGCAGCTAGAAGTGCTCTCGTGTATGGGTGTTGCGGGTTAGTGTAGACGCGCTCGGCGGGACCGTACTCTACAATATGACCTGCATACATTATTGCTACCTTGTCGGCCAGCTCGGCTATGACGCTCAAGTCGTGGCTGATGAGTATCATGCTCATGCCAAGCTCCTTCTTGAGCCTTTTGAGCAGGTTTAGGATCTGGGCTTGAACCACAACGTCAAGGGCGGTTGTAGGCTCATCAGCTATCACTACATTTGGGTGTAGCGCCAACGCCATTGCTATAACCACGCGCTGCTTCTGGCCGCCGCTAAGCTCGTGTGGATACCTGTTCACAAAGCTAGGTGGGAGCCCAACCATCTTGAGAAGCTCCTTTGCTCTTTCTAGAGCCTCCTTCTTGCTCAAACCCTTGTGTATTATCAGAGGCTCGGCTATCTGGTACCCAACGGTATACACCGGCACGAGGACGTTAGCGGCACCTTGGAACACCATGCTTATCTTCTGCCAACGTACCTTGCTCCGTAACTCGGCTTCACTCAGCTTCATTATATCGATGCCATCTATCACTATACTGCCTTTCACTATCTTCCCGGGAGGCGGGACTAGCCTAAGGAGACTGTAGGCTACTGTACTCTTGCCACTGCCGCTCTCGCCTGCTATGCCAAGTACTTCACCCCTCTCTAGCGTGAAGCTTACACCTTCTACTGCTCGTACTACTCCACGTAGCGTGTAGTAGTGCACGTGGAGGTCTCTAACCTCCAGTATCGGCAACTTGTCTAGCCCGTGGCTAGTCGATACACGAGACCCTAATCCATTTTACCGTGGGATTAGAAGGGGGTTTCGTGGCACCTAATACTAGCCTCTACTGTAGAATCGGCCGTCTCGAGTATAACCTCGTTATCCTCTAGCATTTGGAACATCCTCGTCATGAATGGGTTATTGAGCACTAGGTCCGGGTTCGCTGCTGCAGCCAGCGAGGAGGCCAACGCGGCTATACTGTCAGTGTCGCCGCCCAAGCTCAGCGCATATGCTATGCTACGAACAGGATCTCCCCGTGCTCTTACCAGCACGTAGACGGCTGCCGGTATAGACTCGAACGCTGCACTACCATTCCCTATCACCTTTGCCACCCTCTCCGGGCTAGCATCTATCAATTCTTGTATGAGTTCCAGCCTCTCGCGGAACTCTTCGTACATAGTCTCGCGGGCCAGGTAGTAGGGTAGCTCTTCGACATCCATACCATGCATCAACTCGTATAATGCCAGGGCGTGTAGGCGTGCACCCTCTACGCCCAACGGGTGGGTATGCGTCACCATGGCTTGCGCGACAGCCATAGCCTCAACAGCGTCGCGTGTAGTGTAGAATATCGGTATGGGTGGAACGCGTACAGCACCGCCGTTCCCAAAGCTACCCTGACCACCCCATGCTAGTCTAGCAGCGACTCTCCAGTCGCGTCCCCTTCTAACAGCCTCAACAACCTCAGCCACGCCAAGACCATAGTTACGGATAGGATCCCATGTTCGTGCCTCCTCGGCCAGCCTCTTTACGAACACAACCGGGTTAAACCCGCATGAGTCTACGATGCTCCTTGCCAGTATCAACGTAAGCTCTGTGTCATCGCTGTATGCAATACGGTCTCCTATGCGTACAGGAGTTACCCCCTTCGGATCTTCCAGCCATTTGTTGTGTGGAGGGGTGCCGCTAATCTCTAGGGGTAAGCCAAGTGCGTCACCAACACTTAGCGCGAGAAATATGGCGCGTGCTGCTCTGTACAGCGTCACATGCTCACCTCTTTCGTACCTCTTGGGCTAGAAACCCGGTTTATAGGCTAAGGTTAGTGGTTAAACGGGTCTTGCTATGAGCGTGGCTGTCGCTCACCTAGGTTGCTCGCGAGAGGGTATTGTAGTTACACATGGTGGTGCAGGAGGGTGGGACAAGAAGCGTGTTGTGAAGGCATTAGACGTTGTTCGTGAGGCGGCGCGTGTCGGCTACGTAAAGCTTGTGGAAGGGGATGTGCTCGACGCGGTAGTAGCTGCTGTTAAATTCATGGAGGATAGTGGAGTGCTGAACGCCGGATTGGGGAGCGTCCTCACACTTGACGGCGTCTTAGAAATGGATGCCGGGTTAATGACGTCTTGGGGTCTCGTGGGTGCTGTAGCCGGAGTGCAAAGGCTGCGAAACCCTATACTAGCCGCTCTTGTGGTTGCACTTGAGACTCCCCATGTAATAATAGCGGGTGAGGGTGCGGACGCATTAGGCGAGTCCTTTGGGGTTGCGGCGCACCCGGGCCCCATGCCAGAGAGAGTGGCTACACATGCAAAGAACATGATAAAATCGAGGGAGAAGATATTAGCAAGGATAGCGTCGGGGAAGCTTTCGATACTAGAACTTAATGGGGCAGATACTGTAGGGGCTGTTGCCTACAGCCCGCACAGTGGTCTTGCGGCAGCTACCAGTACGGGTGGTGTGTCTGGCAAGCTGAGGGGGCGAGTCGGGGATACGCCAATACCGGGTGCAGGCTTCTATGCGACTAGGAGGGTTGCGTGTTCCGCCACGGGTATCGGCGAGACGATAATCCTCTCGATGGCGTGTAGATGCATAGCAGAGTTGATTGAAGATGGTGAGCAGCCGGAGGAGGCGCTACGCCGTGTAGTGGAGGAGCACACAAGAACGTTCGGGGAGAACACGCTTGGCGTGATAATAGTCGATGCGAATGGGTGTGGGTATGCGGCGACAAACGCCAGGATGCCGACCGGTGTAGCCACACCCAGGTCTTTAGAAGCCTGCCTGGTAACTACCAAGGGGTGATCAGGTAGGAGTGTGTGCATCAACAGCTGGAGGCTCCATAAACTAGTGGCCTTAAGCTCATTAGGTACATTGGTTGCAGCCGTTTCTAGCTTGCTAGTGCTTTACCACATGGGGGCCGGTGTATGGTTCCGTGTGACGGCGGGCCTAGCGGCGTCAACAGTCATAGCAACAACGGCTTTGCTATGCAGCGTCATGAAGAAACCCCGCGCCTCGTGCATACTAGCATTACTGTATCCGTTGGCCGGCCTAGCATTCTACATGGTGGCTAGAAGATTGTGGGGGAGAGCTAGTGACGAGTGCAAGGTAGTCGCGATGGCATCGATAATTGTGACGCCCCTTGTACCTATAGCTGCACTTGTTTGCCTCAAGCCTCCGATAGGGAGAAAAGTAGTGCAAGAAGAGGAGCTGTTTGGAGCCGCCCCAGGCGCCTCTAACGCCGCCGTGTCGCACGGCGGTGGATGAGGAGGCGTTAGCCCCCCTAGGCAGCCCCTATCTGGTGGTGTGTGGCGCGTGGTTGAGGGGCGTGACCTTCGCGAAATAGTCGAGCGTGTAGTTAAAGGCGAGGTTAAACTACATGAGCTTGACAAGCTACTGGGTAACTCTAACCTAGCCGCACTCGTTAGGAGACTAGCGCTCGAGAAGATAACGGGCGTAAGCCTCTCATCGATAGGCTCGACTATACTTGATTTCGAGGAGCTTGTTGGCAGGAACATTGAGAACCCTATAGGAGCAGTTCAAGTGCCTGTTGGCATCGTAGGCCCTCTTAGAGTGCAAGGGGAGTATGCAAGGGGAGACTTCTACGTACCTCTCGCAACGACTGAAGGTGCGCTAGTGGCGAGTGTTAATCGTGGTGCAAAAGCGGTAACGTTGGCCGGTGGCGCAAAGACTCGGATACTAAGAGATGGTATGACCAGAGCGCCAGTAATATGGACGCCGAGCGTCGAGGAGGCTGTCAAGCTGGTAAAATGGGTCGAGGAGAACATAGACGTGCTAAAGAAGGCTGCAGAGTCGACTACCAGGCATGGCAAGCTAAAGGGCCTCACGTGGTGGATAACGGGCAACCTAGTATGGCTTCGTTTTGAATTCGAAACCGGCGACGCCATGGGCATGAATATGGTCACCATAGCTGTGGATAAGGCGTTGCAAGAACTACTCAACAACTATGACGGTGATATTCGTGTTGTGGCACTAAGTGGAAACATGTGTGTTGACAAGAAACCATCAATTTTGAACATGCTACTTGGGCGCGGTAAGACCGTCGTGGCCGAGGCGATAATACCGCGTGACGTGGTTAGGGAGGTGCTGAAAACAACTCCTGAAGCTATACATGAGGTTAACGTGGCCAAGAACCTCATGGGTTCGGCGAGAGCAGGCAGCTTGTCGTACAACGCGCATTATGCTAACATTATTGCAGCCATTTTCATAGCAACTGGGCAAGACGTTGCACAGGTGGTTGAGAGTAGCATGGGCTACACATGGACCGAGGTGAGAAACGGCGACTTGTACATCTCGGTTACGTTACCGAGTCTGGAGGTCGGCACGGTAGGGGGTGGTACAAGACTACCGACTCAGCGCGAGGCACTTGCACTAATGGGCGTTGGGGGTTCAGGCAACCCTCCGGGCACCAACGCCAAGAAGTTTGCAGAGATTGTGGCGGCCACGGTACTAGCAGGTGAACTTAGTCTTCTAGCAGCCTTAGCGGCGGGGCACCTGGCAAAAGCGCACATAAAACTTGGTAGAGGTGAGCTAAATCGCTCGGACAGCAACATAGGATCCAAGGTTAACCCCTAGCTCTTGTGCTAGAAACTTGCAAGGAACGCGCATCAAGCTATAGACCCTTTTACCAAGCCTATTGTTCACGAAGTGGAGATGATTCATTGCGCCCTTGACTATAACAGCATCGGCGTCATTAACTACTTTGATAGCCTCCTCATTCACCTCGTCCACTATAAGAGAGGCTGCATCACTACCTGTCTCGATAACATCATCTAGATAATCTATCACACCCAGCCGTTTAAGCTCCTTTATAGTTGCGTCATCCTCAAAAGTATCGCTCTTAACAACGCCTATGACGGTAGCACCGTTCTCCCTCAAGACCTTTATAAAGAGTGTGTCATAGAGTGCCTCAAGGCTACTATCGAAAACGTATGCTATGACATTCACCTTGCCTGCATGTAAAAGATTGTATAACTCTGCAGCCTCGTTCCTCCTAAGTTCTATTCTCGAAACTGAGGTCGCATCATGGATATACGGATCTAGGTAGGGTCTTGCGAGGTCAAGAGCATTGCCTGCTACAGCGGCTTTTAGAGCGAAATGGAATCTTTCAGTACCTTCAAGTCTTAGCAGCTTCTCATTTATTGTCTCTACAGCTTCACGTACTGCAGGTTCAAGCTCCTTCTTGATCTCCGCATACACATCATCAACGCCGACGATACTCTTGAGTCTTCTAAAACTAACTGTTGCGAGAAGTGATAGCTCGATATCCGGGCCGAGATAGACACCGACGGATTCAGCTATGCTCCTAAAGCTTGCCAGGGAGTCCTCAACGTTCAACCCCGAGAGTTTTTCGAGTTCGCGTGCACGTGTTAGGAGCGTGCATGCGGCGCAAAGAGGCTTGACTTTCACTCTATCACCTTGCTCGCATGGTTCGGCGTGATGCCCGACGGGGCTATAAACTATGAGCAGAGGGATAGATGTTATAATACTTCGATTTTGTGTCGTATACTCCACGCATATATAGCACCTATCAGGGCGATGATCGCGGCAAACTCTAACACGGCCATCACGGTTGTGGTTTTACTTGAAGTCTTCACAAGTACAGCTTCGAGTACCACGTATGACCCCCTAGCAATTGGTACCGTGATACTATACACCAACATGTTTTCAGTTTCTTCTTCAATGCTTCCATGGCTTAACACTATCGTCAAAGCTTTACGAGTGTCCACGAGTACACCCTGGCACTCCGAGACAGGCGGGTATGTATCCACGTGCCACACGCCATGCGTATAAATGGCGGTGCCTATGGCGGTCAACACGCCATTACAGTATAGCTTTGCTACGAAGGTATTGCTCGGGGTGAGCGCGAGCACGGGAACCGGCGTAACGAGTAGTGTTAACACGAGAAGTAAAACGACTTGAGGTAGTGGGGGTCTTGCTATGGTCTGCCACCTCCTTAGGACTTAGCCTCACGGTACCTACGTATAGCCTCCATTATCTTCTTGCGTGCCTCGTCAGCACCGCGCCACTCCTTGACTTTAACCCATTTACCGGGTTCTAACTCCTTGTAATGCTCGAAGAAGTGTTTGATACGCTCTTTGAGTGCTTCTGGCAAGTCATTAACATCGCGGATGTTGCTGAACGTTGGGTCGAGTTTGTCCTTAGGTACAGCAACTACCTTGCTATCTGGGCCTTCCTCATCCTCCATGATAAGTAGTGCTACAGGCCTAGCTTCTATCACGACACCGGGTAGCAGAGGCTCTCTCGTTATAACGAGAACGTCTACAGGGTCGCCATCCTCCTCCATGGTGCCTGGTATGAAGCCGTAGTTGAACGGGTAAACCATGCTAGTGTAAAGGAACCTATCGACCTTGATGACTCCAGCCTCCTTGTCAAACTCGTACTTAACGCCGCTGCCCATAGGTATCTCTATAAGCACGTTCACGATTTCCGGCGCCTTTTCACCAGGGCCAATCTTCTCAAGGTCGACCATCCAGGGCCACCACTGGGTGAGAGGTTAAGCCCCCGGTATAACCCGGTTTACTCACTAGGCCGTAGTTTAGCAGCATTTATGACATCAACGAATACGAGTAGCATGAGCGTAGTATAGGCTAGTGCAAGGCATGCATGTATAAACGGCCATGCGGTGTATACCAGCTCGAATAGAGAATAGAATGGTTGGCTACGCAGTACTGCGAGTAGTAACGTGCCTATCTCGGGAAGCGAGTCCTCAACAAGACCTACAGCCATGCTTGCTGGTGCCCATCTAGCCTCTTCTTCCAGGAAGAACGGTTTCGCGACGACAGCCGCGGATGTTATGTAGAGTACTGGGTAGAATACCTCGAGCAGGGCTGCGATAGTGTATAGCTTGTAGGCGCGTCTGGCTTTGCCCCTGGCGGCTAGTGCAGCGAGGAATGGTATAGGCCACACCATATACTGTGGATTTAGCACCTTAGACGTAGCCAAGAACGCTAATAGGACAAGTGTTGTTGCGACCTCCAAGCCTTCGGGAGCATCTAAAACATGTCTAACACGATACAAGCCTATGGCGAGAAGCGCAACGAAAGGTATAACCCAGTAGCTGCTGAGAGTCTTCCCCACTTTGATATTGTAGCCTGAGAGTAGCAAGGGTAGCATCCAGATAGAGACGCCTTGTGGAAGACGCTCGGCGTGAAAGAGTAACAGGTAGTCGAGGAGAGGCGTAAAACCGCTAAATACCAGGAATGGTAGCGTCACGCACAAGATTATCGTGGTATAGCTTGTTGCGAAGAGACCTAATGATCTCCAATCTCTCTTGGTAGCATAGTATAGGGTTAGAGGTAGTACTAGTAGTGCAAAGCTTTGTTTCAGTAACGTTGCTGTTGCCGTAAGAGCTGCGGCTAAAACTGGTGACGAAGCGCCACTATAGATTGCTAGCAGTGCAGCAACTGTGGCCGGGATATCAAACGAATAGACATTGATGACTGCGAGCACTACAATGTTGAATATGAATAGTTTAGCTGCGTCCGGCCCCACGCGCCGCTCTAAGACACTATACCCGACATAGAGCAGGGCGATGATTGGTGCTTTGAGAGCGGCTCGAATGGGTATGGCGGGTATTGTGCTCATAACGTAGCTTGGGTAGATAGCTGCTATGAAAGCCAGGCTTGCGAGGAAGAGCAATGGGGCAAGCGGTGGGTATACCACGCGAAATTCGTGGCCAAGTACGGGTGCAGCGGCATACAGGTTAAACACTCCTAGAAGTTGGCTGGCGATGAACCAGTTTCGGAATACCCGATAATCGTAGACGTTTATCAGCGTAGATAAACCGAGCAGTCCAAGTAACAGCAGCGTCGCTCGTCTCGGTAGTCTCGGCATACCACCTTATACCCCTATCATGTACATCGGTGGGCAGGAACATAGCTTAAAAGGGTAGTTGTTGTTGAGGAGGGGCATGCAAAGCGTCGCAGTATTATAGGGTCTTTGGTGCGATGCAACAGAGTGGGGTGTGAGGAGGCTCGAAAGGGCCGACGTCCTCTAAGGGGGAGGATGGGGTGCCCGCGCAGGTCCGACCCCAGTCATGCACCTCGCACATACGTGTCACTCTTAGCATACCTTGTGAAAATCGTGAATGTGTGGCGATTGTGGAAGCGATAAGGCCAGATAACCGTGAGGCGCCAGACTGGCTAGTGATACGAGAGAGGATAGGGGACGATGTTGTTGTGGTTGAGATAGAGGCGCCCGTAGAGAGAGTGATGAGCGTACGTGCAACCCTAGACGAAGTAATGGAATATGTCTATAGCCTGCTTCGCAGCATAGAGTCTCTCTTGGAAGCCGCGGAGGGTGTTGACGAGAAACGCTCCCCTAGCTGAGAATGTGATGAGTGAGCCCCGCTGTAGCCCTCCGCGGCCTCAAGAAGTGACGCTGCCTCGTCAACCACCTCCTCAATGGAAACTTGTATGAGACGATGTGTGTGTTTGTCGAGCAAAGGCGTTATGTTTGCAAGGATCGCTGCCGTGGTGCGTAGCAACGACGCTATGTAGTCCAACACTATTTTGATTATAATGGCTTGGTCTTCTGGCTCCAGACTCTCATATAGCTTTGCCAGGCTCTCCGGGCTAGGAGCTGCATCGCCCCGCATGAACCTAGTAACGGCTGATGGGGTGACACCCATCTTTCGAGCTATCTCGCTCTTCAACAGACCCCTATCCTCTACAAGCACCCGGATAATCTCTCGTCTAGCGCTCTTCGGCAGCGCCTCGAAAAGTGATGCGAGTTGTGCGCCAATCTCCTCCAATCTGGACGCCATGGGTAAACTGGGGCCTCGAGAGGTTTAAGCCGCGGCACCTCTTCACGGCAGTAGCTCAGGGTATAGCCCGTATCTCATCGGCCCCGCAGCTTGGAAGGAGCCCAACCCCAGGGATAATAGCGAAATCTACCCCATATACGCGTTTGAGGATACTCGGCGTAAGTGTGGTACTGGGCTCTCCGTGGCTAAGCACCTTGCCGTTGGCCATTATTGTAAGTGTGTCGCTGGTAAGCGGTGTTGTAAACTCGTGCGTGGTATACACGATTATACGACTCCTCGAGTACCGCTTCAATAGCATAGCAAGTTTGCACTGCCAGTAGGGGTCTAGGTGTGCAAACGGCTCATCCAGGAGTATAACTGGCGTGCCTCTGGCTAGAGTAACGAGAGTCTGTGCGAGGCTCCTCTGCCCATCACTGAGCTCCTCCCATCTCCTCCAAATTAACCACTCTACTTCGAATTCGGCGAAAACTCGTCTAATCCTCTCAAGCCAGTTTTCACCATGCAAACGGTAGAGTATTACACGGGCATAATCGGCTATTCTTGCACCGAATCCTAGTGGTGCAGTAGCCAGATTAGCGGATACAAACCTCCACGGTGGTGATAATGGTTTCCCGTTGAGCAGTATACGCCCGTTCAGTGGCTTGACGAGGCCGGCTATGCTGCGTAAGAGTGTTGTTTTACCCGAGCCGTTGGGACCTAGAATAGCATGGAGGCCTGTACTCAGCTCTAAGCTCACAGGACCTAGCTTAAAGCCTGGTAATGCTACCGTGAGTTTAGAGATTACGAGCTTATGCGGCGCTCTACTTCCTCCCATGCCCGCCTCCAAGCCTCCATAAGCCACTCTAGTTTCGTGAGTCCAAGTTTCTCGAGGGTCTCCCTCTTTGGAATGCCAAGCTTCTCGTCGTAGCCTCTGAGCTTATAGAACTTTAGGAGAGCCCTCCTGAACTCGTCCCAGTCGCGGAAGGCTTTTTCGCCCTTCAGTGGGCCATCCGGTATAGGCTCCATCCACCTCTTGGGTATCGTGTCGCCCTCTGGCACTCTCCCTACTAGAGCGCCGTATATCCTTGCTATGGCCTCAGTACGGGCTCCAACTGGCCACACCTCATCAAAACTTCTGCCCAGTGTCACGCGAAGCAACTTATCTACTTGGTCGCGATCGTATGGTACGAAGGCGCACAGCCCAAGTGCATCCATTAGTGCCTTCCAGTCGCGGTCGTTGATTAGACTCTCGACCATCTCTTCTGCAGGGCCATCACTTGGCTTGGAGTGTGGCTCGGGCCATCCACGTAGGTGCGATGCACCGACATCCGCCGTAGCGTAACTAAGGGCCATAGCTCTCCGTCCTCTTGGATCCCACGCTGCAGACTCCAAACCCTTAACGTGGACAGCCCTATCCTCACCCCTACCGAGTATTCTTGACGCTCTCTCAACGCCCTCGGCTAGTATCGCGCCTATACCGCGTCTCTCAGCTACGAGTTTTGCTAGCTCCTCAGCTACCCTCGGATCGCCGAATTTAGGCTCGACGGTAAGCCCGTCAAGCTCTTCCTTCCGCACTAGACCGTTCTCATAGAGTTCTATTAGCCAGGCGGCAGTCTCGCCAAAGCTGATAGAGTCTAGCCCCAGATTGTTGACCAGCCACTCTAACCGAAGCACCTCATCTACATCGTAGATGTTGAATATCACGCCAAGCATAGTTAGATGCTCGTACTCCGGCTTGACCACCAGGTGTTCGAAGCCTTTCAGCTGAGGCTTCACTAGTTTGCTGCACTTAACAGGACACCCCCAACCCCAGATTATGCCAGCGTAACGAGAGTATACCTCCTTCCCAACCTCGCGTGCCAGTACAGCTTTGCCGGACATCTTTTCAACTAGCTCCCGCGAAGGGGAGGGTATCATCCAGTGTTTACCTGGGCACATTGACCACTTCGAACATGTGACAACGCCGTTGTTAGTACCGTACTTTGACATGTACCTAGCAGCAGGATGCTCTTGCAGACTCTTATACACGTCGATGTATGTCTTTCTCCACTCATCCTCGTTGACAAGAGTGGGTCGACGACCACCATAAACAACAATGGCCTTCACGCGCTTGTAGCCCAGGACCGCGCCAATGCCACAGCGTCCAGCGGCCCTAAAGCCATCTATCATAACATTCGCGTATCTAACTAGTTTCTCGCCGCCGGGGCCGATCGCAGCTATACTGGCGCCTCTCTTAGTCTCGCGCCATAAAGTCTCAGTCACGTCGCTAACATAGGCGCCCCATATGTGCGAGGCGCTCCTAATCTCAACTTTACCCGATTCAACGTAGATATACACCGGCTCGGGTGATACCCCCTTTAACACGAGGGCATCGAAACCAGCGTAACGCAGCTTAGCGGCGAACACTTGCCCAGAGTACGAATCACATATCATGTTGGTAAGGGGGCTCCTTGCTGCAAAGGCGACTTTGCTAGAGCCTGGTGCAACACCGGTTAATGCGCCAGCAGCAACGACGACAACATTAGACGGGTCGTATAGAGGGTCTGAAGTCGAGAAGGGTGCATACCTAGCGACTAGTGCATACGCGAACCCTTTACCGCCGACAAACAGTTCGCGTAACCAGCCTGGAGTCTCGAGTATACTGACCTCACTCTCGCTGAGATCAATTACAGCTATCCTACCGGCATACCCGGGCAGTGAGCCCATGAGGTGACTGCCCCTGCGAGTGGTTGCTGGGGGAGTAAAAAGGAGCCTAGTCTCAACATCAACAGTATGATACGCGTTGAAACGCGCACCACGACACACTATCATGAACAAAAATACATAAAAACAAAAGAGAAGAATGTGAGAGGCGCTAAACCTGAATTAACTCGAATTTGAGCCATGGGTGGACATGTTAGCCGCGTAATATCGGCGCGCTAATATTCTAGTTCTTCACTACCTTCTTTGGCTTAGCAATGGCGATCATGTCAAGCCCATACTCTATGCTTATCAACAGATATATCAGACTCCACAGCGGATCCTCGTGATGCTCCCTATACGCCATATAGGCGAATAGTAGTGCTAGGGCAATCATCACTGTCCTTCTCGCTAAACCTATACTAAATCACCCTTGTTGCCTAGCAGCAGGTAGCGGAGCATAGCGGCAAGCCTGGCTGTCATACCTGTCTCACCCCCGCGAGACCCATAAGATACATCGTAATTGTAAACGGGGGCTATTAACAATTGGTTTGGTTGTAGGCCGCCTTGGAATCCCCGCCTCATAATACGCCGGGTGTGCCCCGGTTTGTATCAGCGGGGGGCGGGGGACGGCGGCCCTATTGAGATAGACATTTTGAGCGTATAAGCTTAAGGAGATCTTCCACGTTGTCTATTTCGTTCAGTGTAACTGTATGGAGAGTTTCACATTCCACACGATGATTTATTCTGCAGCATCTCACTTCAATACTGTTGTCACTAGAGGCGCGCAGGCATACTGCCTTAGAACCTAAGACAATGACTACATAGTCGCACTCTTCCAGAAGCAGTGGCGATAATTTTGGAGGGAGTGAGGGAGGAAGATCCTCGTGGAGCTTGCGTGTTATTTTGACTCCGAGGCGTAGCACATGCGGTTTATGACTAGCTAAGTGTAAGATAGCCACTAGCCGCTCTAGCATACGTAGTACAAGGTACCCGTGATGTGTCAGCCTTATGAACACGTATCGTGGCGTACGTTTTAACGTGACAAGTCCCGCGCTTTCTAACACAGTTATGTACTTGTTGAATGTCGCTGTGTTTAGATTACTGCATTGCGCCACTTCACTCCTCTTAGCAGCGCGGTATGGTGAGGAGTTTTGCAGTTTTTCGATACACCTTAACACGTCAACTAGTATTGTGATAGCGTTTCGCCTTGGAGCATTGCCCCCGCTAGCCATCTTACTTTCTCCGCCCCGCGCGCTAGAGCTATCCTACAGCTAGATAAATACAACACGTATCGGCAAATACAGTGTAGGTTTTAACAATATCAGCTACAATCCCTAGGTACATTTAATCCCTGAGTAGTTTGTACGCCCGTATATATCGAATGTGATAGAAGTGAAGCGATAGGCAACAACATGCATCGCCATACCACCAGATTACTGGTTATGCATGGAGCTTATACTTTGTGAACCTCAGAGACTCGAGAATTGATAATGAGGTGGAGGTTAACGGTAGTCGTACATTAGCTGTCTTGCGAGTGTTTCGAGTCTATTACGTATGTAGAGTAACGTATCCGCGATCACCTTTCTCGGGTTGAACGAGTTGATGACACGGCTTGCCTCCTCTCGGCTCATACTCTCATAATAGCGTTTTATATTTGTCAAAGCTCTTTTAATATGATCAACTATTGGTATAGATGCTGCTAGGGATGTTCTAGATAACGGGTTCAAATCTATGGCTGCGACTGTCTTACCAATGCGTACAAGGGCTTCTGTCCTATCTCCATCCTCTATCCCAAGCAGGACGTAATCGGCTTTGTATATCCCGTTTGGTGATACGAGGCCACGCATACTGTCAAGTCCCGGTATCCGAGCAGTTGCGTCGTCAACACCTAGCACTTGACGCGCTCCATGAGCATATAGGAGGTCTGCTATTGCTTTGGCTCTCTCGCGGGTGCGGTAAAACAAGTTGACTTCGATTAAGGCTCCTGTTGCTTCGGAGAGCTCTACAACTTCGCGTGCTGCGAGAACAGCTACATTACCATTGACTGAAATCACCGGGTGTTTTGCGAGGTGGAACATTGCAGCAGCCGCGCGCTCGGCTTCCAAAGCTGGCGGTATACTAGTCTCTCCCAGCAGATAGTCGAAACATTCGCCACGCCCATGTGCTATTAGGCCCTGAGGCACCACTACACCGTCGCACATACCCTCTACTAGCTTCTCGCGTTCGAGAAGGCTTTCGCGTCTGGGATGAGACTCGGGGATAATCCACTCTCGGAGTTCGAAGCAGCATTTGCGCGACACGCTGGGCCCGACATGTATCAAGTAGTCAACTGTGGTATTTAGCCAGGATGGGGTATAAGCCTAGAAGGGTGTCGGTACTACGCCCACGTGTTACCGGGCCCCGAGGGCCCCTACCTTCTGAGCCCCAAGCATAGAGGCGGCGGGTGTGCGGTATGAAGCTCGTTACAGTGAAGATGCCCGAAACCTATGTGGAGGGTCTAGATGAGCTTGTGCGCATGGGAAGGTATAGTTCCAGGAGTGAGGCTATACGGGTTGCTGTAAGAGAGCTGCTAAAGAGAGAGCTTTGGGGCGCGACGCTCCTCGAGGATAACGTCATGGCCTTTGGCGAGGAAGACCTGCCGTCAACCAGTGGAGTCAAAAAAGTTGTTGTACACGGTTAGACTGGTTTTACTCTCCCTCTTCTCTCAGCTCCTCTTCAAAGACGCCGCGCCTAGTCACTCTTAGCACCTTGTTATGGTAGACTATGATACCCTTGTCGGTTATCACGAACGGATGACGCCTCATTGAGTGGCTAGTGCCTCTCATCTTCCAGACTATGAGGCTGCGCTTTAACTCACCCTCAATCTCGTCTAGATCAAGGCGTATGATTCCATCGGCAGCGTGCTCTACGCCGGGACCGCCGAAGCCGCGCTCAGTAACTGACACTTGGCTTATCAGTAGGCTTGTTGTGCCCAGGCCGCTAAGAACGCGCTTCAGCATCATTACGACGCTCCTGGCTACACTTGGCCTTGTGAGGTAGAGGGTTGAGACAGAGTCTATGACGACTCTCTGGGCACCAATGTCACGAATAGCCTCCTTAAGTACGTCTATCAGTAGGCCGACGTCAGTAGGATCTCTCACCACATACCTTTCCCTCTTAGCGGCTTCACCAATGCCGCCGGTGAACGCATCAATAATTGCAAACATGCCTTCGCGCTCATACGGTCTAACGTCCCAGCCGAACTGTTGCATATTGATCCTGATCTGGACGGGGTGCTCCTCCAGCGCGACTAGTATACCAGGCTCGCCCATCTGGAGGCCATTCCAGAGGTATTGCTGTCCGAAGATTGTCTTGCCGGTGCCGGGGCCGCCGCTAATTAACACGACATTTCTCTTTGGTATGCCTCCATGCAGTATCTCATCCATACCAGGTATTCCTGTCTTTACACGCTCAACGGGCATACGCCCTACACCCTAGTCATTTTACACTAAACGAGGCTATAAAGACGAGACCGTAGTATGAGAACTACGCGATATCCACTTGCAGTGTGTACCCATTCTCTTCGAGTATGCGCCAAAAATCGTCGACGCTAGTAATAATGTACCTCTTTGGTACTCTGTCGTTCTCTACCTTAACACCCTCTATGCGCAGAAGCTTCTCCTTGACCTTTGGCCCGCCAAGTGAGAATCCGTGGATATCGCCGCTAGCTGATACGACGCGGTGGCAAGGGATGAGTATAGGATACTTGTTTGCGCGCATTAGTGAACCCACTGCGCGTGGAGAGGTGTTAGCCAGTCTAGCTAGTAGCGAGTAGGTGACAACACGGCCCGGAGGGATCATGGAGAGGAGCAGGTAGACTACCCATGCTTTAAGGCGTCGAGGATCTCTGGGTGGATTGTTGAGGAGTTTTACGCCTTCGAGGATGTCGCTAGTAGCCAAGGCGTATTTCCCACAGTTGTGATGGAAGAAAGTCTAAGGGCGTCCATAAATCGCTGCTATTGGCCATGTAACCGTGTTAGCTCTTCTCGGCCATCTCTAGCAGCAGTTTTGCAGCTTCGCTGGAGCTGCTAGCGTGTAGCATTTTCGTGGAAGCTCTCAGCATAGCATCCGGGTCTTTTAGTGCATGACCTGTGGCCACGAGCACTACAGTATCGTTGTTGCCTATGGTGCCATCCTCAACGAGTTTCAGAAGGCCTGCTAGGCTCGATGCGCCGGCAGGCTCGGCTCCAACACCCTCCATCGAGGCAAGCATCCTCATAGCCGAGAGTATCTCATCATCACTTACTTTTGTGAAGAGACCGCCGCTCTCCTTTACAGCTCTCAGAGCTTTCATCCAGTTTACCGGGCGTCCTATCCGTATTGCTGTGGCGACGGTCTCCGGTTTGTCGACAAACAATGGTTTATCGAGACCTTTCTCGAAGGCAGTCGCAAGCGGGGCTGCACCCTCTGCCTGCACTCCGACCATTCTCGGCAGTTTGTCTATGAGACCTGCCTTGTGCAGCTCATTGAACCCCTTCCAGATGGCTGATATGTTGCCCCCGTTGCCGACAGGCACTATAACGAAATCGGGGACGCCTATCTCTTCCGCAATCTCAAACGCGATCGTTTTCTGGCCCTCGAGTCTCCAAGGATTGAAGCTGTTGAACGGGTATATCCCGCCTTTGCTTGCCTCTACAGCGTCCTGCACAGCTTTCATCGCATCATCGAAGCTACCATCGACCTCTATTATGGTGGCGCCGTAGAGTATGCTCTGTCCAAGCTTGCCCTTTGCCACCTTGCCCTTCGGAAGCACGAGTACCATTTTCAGCCCAGCTCTCGCGGTGTAAGCGGCTGCGCTGCTGGCAGTGTTGCCGGTCGAAGCAGCAGCTACGAGCTTCACACGTAACGACCTGGCTATGGAGGCGATGACAGTCATTCCACGATCCTTGAAGCTTCCCGTGGGGTTCGCACCCTCAAACTTGACATACACGCGCGGTGCAACGCCATAACGATCGCGAAGCCAAGCCTCGATGTTCTCACAGCGTATGAGTGGTGTCCCCCCCTCCCCCATTGTAACTGGCTTGACGTCATCCGAGACTGGCAGCAGAGGCCTATACCTCCAAACACCTCTTCCACGGAAAGAAGACCATGATACACCCTCGACCGGCACCAACACCTCTAGTAGGCTTCCACATTTGCGGCACTTGAACAGGAACGGATCGGGCTCGTAAATCTCGCCACAGTTAACGCAGCGTAGCACAACGCCGCGCCGGAACATCCACAACGCCAAGGGGTTACAATACCCAGCACTACTCCAGGCGTCTCTCCCCCTATAACAGCCCCCCGGTCTCCCACGCGTAAACACGTAACCAGCTAGGAGCTTCACCCTCTATGCAAACACGCACTTTGTTCTCTCCACGCAGCCTCCTAATACTATCAAGGCACTTTGTTGCTAGTGAGGCAGCTCTCCTAGCCGAGTAAGAGAACCCAATGCCAGCCTTAGCGTCCTCGCTCTCAACGACGTCAATAAGGGTCTCGAGGGCATCCCTATCAAAGGGCAGCAATACTATGATATTGTCGCCGCCTAGATACGATACCAGAGCGCCATAATCTGAGAGGCTATCTACAAGCTTGTACCGCAACTCCTCTATCCGCAGGTACGACGCGTACAATCCATGCTCGGCTGCAAACCCAGTTATATCATCTATATCCACATGTGCAAGCAGAAGAGCATCGCTACCCTCTTTGCAACCCTCGCCTCTAAACCCTCTATCTAGGGCACCAGCTGGCGTCTCGTCGCAACCAATGCGAAGCTCTACGGGCACCGGCGAAACTCTAGAAATGGCGGCCTTCAGAGCCTCTAGCTTGAAACCTGGCACGCCGGATGCGGCGACGAGGATAACATCATGTCTAAATGGTATTGCTATGCCGCCAGCTAGTGCAGCCTCAACACTAGTCATGCTGTGAAGCTCGCCTTGTTTTGACTGGATGAGCCACTCTCTATCCTCGCCGAGACTCTCTGTCCATTCGCGATACCCCTTTAACACGTAAAGCGCCAGGCGCACCACAAAGCCCAAAGCCCTCACCGTCCACCATAGACATGGTTGTGATGAACGCGCCGGAAGCGAACCCCGGCCCGAGGTTTAAACCGGTGACGTAAGCCGGGTTGGCTGAGCCGCGTTACTCTCTCAGCTCCAGACCCCTACGAGAATGCGCATTTTTCCGATGAATAGGTCTCTCAAAAACAGGGATAACTATGTGTTAAATATTTTGAGAACGATGATCGAGATGTGTAGCTATGCTACTGGTTGCTCTGCTCTTCGCGGAAGATTATCTTCCTTAGCTCGCGTCCAACCCTCTCTATCGGATGGTTGGATACTTCTTCGAGGAGTTGCTTGAGAGTTGGCATACCTCTGCGATACTCCTCAACCCATTCTTTTGCAAACTCGCCGCTTATCACGCGTTGTGCCGCTCTCTTCATATTCTCTTTGACATGTTCGTCGATCACCTTTGGCCCTACGGTTAATCCACCGTAACGCGCGGTCTCCGATACGTTCTCTAGCATGCCGCGGATACCGTACCTCCATATGAGGTCCATGATTAGCTTAGCCTCGTTGAGGACCTCGAAATAGGCGACCTCCGGCTGGTAGCCGAGCTCCACAAGCACCTCGAAACCCTTCTTTATGAGCTCCATTAACCCGCCTACGAGTACGGTTTGCTCGCCTATGAGATCAGTCTCAGTCTCCTCCTTGAAAGTTGTGAGTATGACGCCTGCTCTGGTACAGCCTATCCCCTTGGCTATCGCTAGTGCATAGTCGAGAGCTCTTCCCGAGTAATCTTGGTGTACTGCCACGAGTGCCGGCACACCATAGCCCTTCATGAACATCTCGCGTACCATGTAGCCTGGGCTCTTGGGAGCAACCATCACGACATCCACATACTCCGGTGGCTTGATGAGACCAAAGTGTATGTTAAAGCCGTGTGCGAAATCAACCACCATGCCCTCGCGGAGATGGGGCTCTATTTGCTTCTTCCAAACCTCTGGCTGAACCATATCTGGTATCAACATGAGAATCACATCGGCCCTCTTCACAGCCTCGTCGATAGGGTAGACTTCGAATCCCTCCTGCTTGGCCAGGTTCCAAGAGCGTCCTCCGGGCCTAACGCCGATTATCACGTTAAGGCCGCTATCACGGAGGTTCAGGGCTTGCGCTCTACCTTGGCTACCATAACCGATTACTGCGATAGTCTTGTCTTTGAGTACATCAAGCGAGGCATCCTTATCCGTGAATATCTTCGCCATGCAGGGTCCACCGCGGGACTTACCACCCACCCACGATAAAGCAGTGAGCCGGTGCTGAGGTTGAAGCGGGAGGAGCTTCTACGCGAACCCGTGAAGGACGTCACGATAGACCCTGATATGAGCATCTCGAGGCTGATAAAGATATACGAGGATATGTACGGATTCATGGCTGGTCACTTGGCACGTGCCGTCAAAGTGCTAGCCAGGGCGCTACGCGAAGCAAGATGGAGGTTCCTAGCGTTTACGGGCAACCTTGTAGCGACGGGTCTCCGCGGTATACTCGCGCAGGCTATACGCGAGGAGCTATTCAACGTTGTCGTGACAACGTGCGGCACCATAGATCATGATATTGCCCGTGGGACGGGCGGCAAGTACTACAAAGGCCTATTTGAGGCGGATGATAAGATGCTCAAAGAGCTCGAGATACATAGGTTGGGTAACATATTCATTCCTGTTGAGGATTATGGGCCAAGGATAGAAAAGTTCGTCTACAAAGTTCTCGATGAGCTTGACCGGTCCAGGTCCTGGGGCATACGGGAAGTACTACACGAGATCGGCAAGAGGATCGAAGACGAGCATAGCATACTAAGAGCGGCTTACGAGAAGAACGTTGGAGTCTATGTACCCGGGTGGCTTGATGGCGCATTCGGCACAGCTCTATTCACGTACACAAGGACGCACAAGGATCTCGTCATAGACCCATTCAAGGACGAGCAGGAGCTTGCGGATATCGTGTTCGGTGCTGCGGCGCGCGGAGAGAAGAGTGCAGCTCTAATCATAGGAGGTGGTATAAGCAAGCACCACACCATATGGTGGAATCAGTTCAAGGATGGTCTTGACTTCGTAGTGTATGTGACTACAGCGGTAGAGTACGACGGGAGTCTAAGTGGTGCTCATCCGCGCGAAGCGATATCATGGGGCAAGGTTAGGCCAGAGGCGGAACACGTGGTTGTATACGGGGATGCGACAATAATAGTACCCCTACTCGTAGCGGCTATGATCGAAGTCAAGCGCGGAGGTCGCTAACACCTTTTATGTACAAATATATCGTTCTTTCTAAGCTGCCCGTGTAGTGTTTCTCGACGTGTACGGGCCGCCACCCTGGTATCTCGAAATCGAGCGTCACCACTCTCGTACCTATCCTAAGCTCCCTCTCTAGCTTCGGTCTTAACGCGCTATTCACGCGCGTCAAGAGATACATGTAGACGACTGTTGCATCCCTAAGGTCGACATTCATGAAGCTATCGTGGATGAACTTTATACGCTCATAGACTCCTTCCTCACGCGCTCTTCTCATGGCCTCTTTGATTAGATCTTCGCGTATCTCTATGCACACGCCCTTGGCCCCCCTCTTTGCAGCCTCTATGACAACACGTCCATCTCCACAGCCCAGGTCGTAGAACACATCGTCGGGGCCAACGCGTGCTATCCTCATTACGTGTTTTAGTAGCTCGCGGCGTGTAGGCACCCATGGTACATCGTAACTGTCAAGCCTGGATATGGGTAGCAGTGCTAGCCAGCCAAGCGTCACTCTCGGCGGCATCACGGTACCGGCCCCCGTCCAGGGGATACTCGCGAGCTTATGAGGTCTATACGCGTATGTCGTGTGCCGGACTAACCCCGTATTACTAGGGCGTAAGGGTGTACCCTTATCCGGTGATGTGGTGAGCTGGAGAGAGCTGCTGCCGAGGCTGAATGAGGGTGACGAGATACTAGAGAGGTTGAGGCTAGAGTTTGTCGACGAGTATTTCGGTTCTAAACTAGCTGAGGCTTACGAGTGGGTCAGGGTACTGAAAGAGGTCGCAGAGAGGGCCTCAAGAACTGTTGGTGCAGAGGGTGTGTTATGGACAAAGGAACTGAAGAGCTTTCTTGCTGACCCGCGGCGCCACCTGGCCAAGAAGCTCTACATCTACGCGCTGGACCTCCAGCGCTCTAAGCTAAAGCCGGAGGAGTTCGAAAAGGTTGCACTTGCGGCGGCTAGGACCAGTCTAAACACCAACATGAGGAGTATATACCAGGCTTGGGTCTTCCTTGTAGTAGTGGAGACCCTCGGTCGCAATAATAGAGCGAAAATAGTCTTTCCTGAGCACGGTCACATCCTGCTTGAGAGGAGTGGAAGACAGAGAGGCGGCACTATACCACCTAACCTTGTGTTGTTGCTCGAAGGGCGTGGCTACCTCAGCTTCTTCATCGAGGCTCCTAGGCCGATAGGCTGGGGCGATAACGCTGATCTCGCGAAAGCCTGGAGGCTCTATGTGGCGTTGCGTCCCGATATGATGGTGTACAGCGGGAAAGTGCTCAACATGGTCGAAGCGGGGCGTAACCCGCCGATTCGCCGGCCAAACGTCATCATAGAGTGTAAGGAGTTGCCGGACTGGTATGCAAGGGTTCGCGAAATTCGCGGTCCTTTCGCGAGGCCGATGAGCGGCGTTGAGTGGAGGAATAGATGGCTGCGGGGACTCTGGGCCGGTCTAGCAGATGTGTTGGGTGTTGAGACTCCCGAGAAGGCGTATCAGGCTGTCAAGGAGCGTAGAGGGCTCCGGTTATCCGAGCCACAGATAGTCAAGCTATATGCGCGTATATATAAGCCGGACAAGCTGTACCTAGTCTCTCGTGCCAAGGTGCCGCAGAGGATACGAGAGAACCTAGAGGATAAGCAAATAGTTGTTATTGATGGCGTTGGTTTCGACCCGCGTGGTTTGGAGGAGCTAGCCAACGAGCTTGCAAAGATGGCCAGCTATGGCTCATCGGGCGAGACTATTGAAGTAGATGGTGAGACCGCGACCATGCTTGCAAGGTTAGCGTCTGCGCTTGGCCTTGAGAGCGTGGCGCAGGTGGTAAAGCTTCTAGCGAGGTATGGTATGACACGGTTAGAGGAGCTAAGACGTCTTGCAGGGAGTAGCGTCTAGGATAGAATGGGATGAGCTGCTCAACCACCTTTCAAGCATAATCGATGTGTATGATTATATGAACCGTGTCATGAGTCTGGGCTTAGATGAGGGTGTTCGTGAGGCTTTTGTAAAGAAGCTTGGCGAGTATTGCCAAAAACCACGTGTGATGCTTGATGTTGGTTGCGGCCCGGGCACTCTATCGAGAAAACTAGCCAAGCTGGGCGCATACATCATAGCCGTTGACCCGTTGCAGCCCATGATAAAGGAGGCCAAGGCGAGGCTAAGGGATGTCCTTGCTGACTATGTAGTGGCAGTGGGGGAGAGGCTCCCCCTGCGTGATAAGAGTGTAGATGCCGCTGTGGCGGCGTTCTCTCTACGCGACTTTGTCGACTGGAGGAGGGGGTTGCACGAGTTCAGCAGGGTGGTTAAAAGCTGCTACGCGATTCTCGATATAGCCCGTCGACGTGGCTTCATGCTGCTACTCCAGCTCCTCTGGTGGGGCGGGATAGTGCCACTAGCGGCTCTAATACTAGCGAAGAAACACCCGGGGCACTATATCGCGCTCGCCAAGACTATAGCACGCTGGGTTACACCCGACGAGCTTGCAAAGGAGGCGCGCAAGGAGGCATATAGGGTGGTGCTTGAGCGTGTTGCAGGAGGTTTCGCGTTCCAACTCTTCGTGCTCGTGCACTCCCACGAGCGTCGCGGTTATACTCAGCGGGGCTAGTGGTATAAGATACGGTCTGAGGCTCCTCGAGGTGCTTAGAGGGAGGGTTAAACTCTATGCGGTGTACACGAAAGCTGCTGAGCAGGTAGCTCGCTACGAGGAGGGTATTGAAAATCTGCGCTCTGTTCTCGAGAGGATGGCTGATGAAGTGTACAGCGAAGATGAGATAGAGGCTCCGTTAGCATCTTCGAGCCGTGTGCCGGATGCAGTTGTTGTAGCGCCGTGCTCGCAAACGATGTTAGCAAAGATTGCCAGTGGGATAGGCGATACTCTCGCGTCGCGTCTAGCTCTAAACGCGCTTAGGCTTAGACGCAGAACTGTGCTCGTGTTCCGCGAGACGCCAATAACGGCTATAGACGCGCTCAACATGATGATAGCTAGTCTTGCTGGTGCCGTAGTGCTGCCTGCATCGCCAGCTTTCTATCACAAGCCCAGGGACATACAAGGAATCGTGGATTTCGTAGTAGGGAAAGTGCTTGATGTGTTAGGGATACCACATGAACTCTACAAACGTTGGGATCCTCAACAGCACTAAAGCATGTCCTCGTCGACCTCGAATCCGTGCTTCCGCATTATCCTCTCGGCTCTTCTCAGCTCCTCCTCTTCCTTCTTCAGCTCCTCTAGTATCTCCTTTTCAACCTCCTCTGCGCTCTTGCTGCCCTTCTCCTTAGCATAGGCGCATGTACCGTCCGGCAGCAATGCGTGCATGGCGCAAGCTGCATATTGGCAATCCGGGCCTATGCAGGGTCCACCAACCATCCTACATAGTGCGACGCGCTGCATGCGGCCACGGACGATGCGCCTCGTTATTGTCAACGCTTTATTCATGCAACGGAAGTACGGGCATAGAGGATTGCAGCGCCCGTTAGGCAGTGGTTGTGGCTGAGGACGCTTACCGGGGCCACCACCACGTCTACTAGTAGGACCTCCGGGCCCTGCGGGCCTACTCATAGCACCTCACCGGTTCCGAGCATCTGGTTGGACCCACTCCAGCTTGGAAGGGGCCGCGCTAGGATTTATCCTATGTGAGTGTATGTTCACAACTTAACCCAACTGAAGCCCAGGTAGGTCACGCTACCTGTCTTGACGTTCACAGCCGCTATTACAAAATGTTTTCTTACACTGTGGCTTAACCTGCCAGCTCTAACAATCTCTAGCGGGTCTATAGTATTGTGATACTCTACGACAGATACCAGGAAAGGTGCATGATCTATCCCAGGGCCGTGCACGTAAACAGCAAAGTCTGTGCCAAATTTCAAACCCGACCTAACAACATACCCAGCATCGCGCAGCTCGCTATACACTCTATAGAGGAGGTGGAAGCGCGGTACAAACCTGGCTGCGATGCTCTCGAGTTCATCCGGTGTTAAAACACGACCTTCACTATCCTCGACTACAAGCAAACCCCTCCTAACGAGGTACACAGCCTCTATCAGGTCAAGCTCAAGCGGGGAGTCGAATGACGGCCCTTTAGGTTTGGATATGCCTATGGGCTTGCCGTAGAAGCCCTCCGCGTACAAACTCCTAGCATCATCTAAATCGAATATCACGACACGCGAGCCTAGAAGGGTGCCTCGGTAAACTCTCTTCTGCGATCTGAGTAGCGTGTCCTCAATCACGTTTTCACACCCACATGACCACATAGAGTCCATGCTATTCGCCCCGCGAACTGTCACTCGGGAAGGTGTGTTCTTGATTGGCGGTCAATAAGCGCCTAGGGAATCAGCGTCAGGTAAAATAAGAAACGTTAGGAACCTAGAGCTTGTATGGCCCGTCTCACCTAGAGACCTTGTATAGCGCAAGGAATAGTATGTTCTCGGCTGCATCTTTGATAGTGTCAGCTGTATCCTCGATCAAGTCTATGATCTCGCGCATCAGCATTAGGGATAGGAGATCATCCTTTAGTTCGGTTATCACGTCTAGCTCTAGCTCGCGGTACTTCTGGTCTATCTCTTCCTCAATCGCCATAACCTTCTTTGCCTCGTCTACGCTTCTTCTCGGATTCTCCTGCAGCATGCGGATGGAGGAAAGGAGGGTACTATACTCGTTGAACACTAGCTGTGCCATGCTGCGTAGTTTATTAGCGAAAGAGTTGCTGAGTTTCACGCTCCTCTCACTCGCGACCACAGATAGACGATAAGCTATAGCGTCGCTATTCTGGGCTATCCTATCGAGCTGTAGTACAAGTTGGCGGTAGACGTCTCGAAGTGGAAGAGAGAAACCTAAGCGAGCAAGATAATCAACTATCCGATCCTTGACCCTCTCAGCACCGTTTTTGAATCCACGGACCTTGACGGAACGCTGCCTTACAGCCTCAGCATTGTGCTCTATGAAGTCGTTAACAGCGTTCATAGCGTCGCGGATCGCGTCATTAACGTTGCGTGCGAGTGCGAGAAGCTGCTCTGAAAGGCTCATCTCGACAAGTGTAAACTCGGTCTCTTCTGTACTGCCCCAGTACTCGGCCACCAGGGTTACCCCAGTCGCCAACCTTACGATGGGGCGTTTTAAACCACTGTGTAGCGGCGTCCTTCAAGATGCGTAACACCGTTGTGTAATATAGCCTCGTATTGTTGCATCTGTAAACTCGTGGGTACACGGTAGTGGCTAGGGTCATCGTCGTAGATGCGCTGGCACGGGAACATGGCAAACGAATGGTCACCGTTGACGTGATAGGAGTGGGGCCCAGAGCAGTTGCCGGACTCATTGAGAAGCTAGGGGTGCGCGCCTCACTATACCCCCTTGAAGCTGTACTAGAAGAGCCGTCCATACTCGCGGAGTACGACGCTATGTTCGTCAGTGCCATGAGCAGCGATAAGCCTGCTGCCCAGAGGCTTGCCAAGCTCTGGAAACGTTTCTCCAACGGTCCCAGCGTCATAGGTGGTCCAGTTTCTATCGAGATAGGCGAGGCTCTAAGACTGGGCTATGACTACGCGGTTATAGGCGAAGCCGAAGTAGTTCTTCCAAACGCGTTAAAACCAATGTTAAAACGCGACAATGACGTGCTGCTTCATATAAAGGGTGTTGCTTTCACGAGAAAAGGTCGGATAGTCTTCACCGGCAAGCCGCCATACGCGTCACGAGAAACACTAAATTACATACACTACACGGATATACGCAACTATGACGCATACTGGGCGGCGAGAGTATACGTGGAAGTCGTGAGAGGGTGCAGCAATTGGCGCCGTCCAAGAGGTCGGCTTCCCGACGGGAGGGTGTGCATTCATTGCGAGATTTGTACTAGTGCTCCGCTTCGTGCAAGGATAAAGTGCCCCGTATCCATACAGCCGGGGTGTGGTTACTGTAGTGTCCCGGTATTATACGGACCAGCAAGAAGCCGCGAAGTTGACACCATAGTCGAGGAGGTAAAGAGACTCATCGACTTAGGCGTTACACGTGTAGTCTTAAGTGCACCAGACTTCCTGGACTATAAGAGGGACGTGCTGGTCGAGCCCGAGCCGTTAACAGACCCGTGCAATCCACCCGCCAACATAAACGCTATCCGTGAGCTTCTGGAAGCGTTGTTTGACAAAATCCCAGAATTCGCGATGCGCGAAGCATACCTCATGATCGAGAACGTGAAGGCGTGTCTCGTTGACGAGCGTGTTGCAAAAGTATTAGGTGAGTATCTGCGTGGCACACCTGTACACATAGGCGTTGAGACCGGCAGTGACAACCACATGTGGATGCTTGGAAGGCCGATCACGACTACCGACGCTAAACGTGCTGTTAGCCTACTGCGCTCAGCAGGTCTCGAGCCATACGTGTATTTCATATATGGCCTGCCATGGGAGAATAGTAAAGTAGTGCACGAGACGATTATGCTCATGGAGGAGTTATGGAAGCTAGGGGCTACCAAGGTAACGGCTTATAGGTTTAGGCCGCTCCCTGGGACAGCATTCCAGGATTACGAGCCACCCGTGCCGGGCTCCGAGAGCTACGCTATACTAGCAAAGGCGAGAGAGTTGAACCGTGCAGAGAAGGGGCGATGGCTCGGTCGTGTTGTGCGCGGAATCGTGGCTGGCTGGCATCCTGCAAAGAAAATGCTAGTGGTGTATCCTCTTCCACACGGCCCAGTCACGTTGGTAAGAGGCCCTAGGGGTCTGATAGGGTGGCTCGTCAAAGTGGAGATAACGGGTGTAATCAGTGACCGTATGCTGAAAGGCAGAATCGTCTCAAGGATAAGGAGAGTTGCTAGGCGTAGCGATGGGGGCTTAAGAGTGAGAAGCGGCGCATCCTTGTCTAGGTAAAGGAAGGGTATGGTGCTCTTCGCGGCCGGCAATGTAGGAAAACTTAGTGACATACCCGGTGTCGGCCCCCGTATAGCTGAGAAGCTCGTAGAGTACTTCGGGGACGAAGAGGAGGCCCTTCAAGCCATACTATCATGTCGAATATCGCTAATCTCCGAGGCCATAGGGCGTGCTGCCGCAACGAGGCTCGTGCATGGCTTGTATCGTGCTCTGTTCGGTGCATGGCCTAGAGACGTAGCCGCGAACGATGATGCTTGGAAACTCTTCCAGGCAGCTAAGGGGGTTATACTCAAGAAGGTGTCAAGTCCTGCCGGACGCGATGTATTAGCGTGTTTCCTCCCAATGCCGTCCACGGGGGTCAAGGAGGCCAAACGACGATTAACCCTTGTCAAGTCGCTACAAGAGGCCATACGCGAGCTGCCTCGTGAAAGCATCGAGGCACTCAGGAGTGCCTTATCGAAGCTCGAGTGGCCCAAGCCGGTAAAAATTAGTCGCATAAAACGCACGTTGATAATAATTGGTGACAACGTTGCATACGAGAAGGCGAAGAGAACACTCTCCAACCTCGTTGATATAGTATTGGTAAACGATGCTGATGAAGTTGATAGAGTGGCTGCTGAGCGCGGCGAAGCGCTCGTCTATGACCCGGATGGCGTGTATGCCGGTCCGTTACCACGCGTGCTAGAGCTAAGTGTTGCTGAAGTGGTGCCCGAGGCTATAGTCGAGTATTTCCGTGTAAACTGGCGTGTTATAGAAGCTGTTGTAGATGCTCTGGAGGCTTTGGGGAGATGGGCGCCAGATATCCTCAAGATAGTTGGTCTAGACTTTGACCCGACAAGGGTACTGAATAGGCTCAGAGAGGCGCTCGTGTTTAAAGGCGGCGAGGTGGCGCCGGACATCGACCCTGAATACCAGAGGCTATACACTGCGCTTACGAACCTTGATAGAGTTGTTGATGAGATCGAGCTGTGGGTCAATAACGAGGTGCAGACGAGACTTGAGAAGCTGGAAGTGAGACTTAGCGCAGCGCAATTTCTTAGACTGTTTCGTGTACTACGTGAGGGTGGTGTCGAAGGTGTGGATCTTCCAGAGGAGATATACGAGGTGTTTGAGGAGGTTGCTGAGGAGGCAGAGAAGAGGGTAGTAGAGAAGCTGCATCTTACACCGGATGAAGCTGAGGCTATGAGGGGTCTAGTGCCTCGAACCCCGCTATTCCCTATCGAGCTGAACCGCGATAAGGTTGAGGAGCTTAGGAGAGTTCTTCGTGCAAAGTTATCTGTCAAACGTTTTGAAGTTATGCAGAAGCTTGCATCTAAGCTAGTTGGTGTGAAAGCAAAGTTAGAGAGACTCGTTGATGCGTTGGCTCTTCTAGACGTGTTGTTGGCACAAGTAGAGCTTGTCGGGGATGGGGTTGCTGGTGTGCCTGAAGTCTCTAGCGAGTATCTGGGTGTTGGTTTTGTTGATGCGATTGAGGCTAGTCTGGTAGGAAAGCCCAACGTCCAGAGGATAAGTTATGTGGTTGGTTCGACTCCTTACAAGCCCGATGATACGAAGGGGGAGAGGGTTGTACTGCTAACAGGTGCTAATAGCGGCGGTAAGACGACACTACTAAAGACGATATGTGAGACGGCTCTCCTGGCGCAATCCGGTCTTGTGGTTTTAGCTCGGCAAGCGTGGATAGGGGCATTTGACTATGTGCATTTCTTCTCGAAGCCGAGCGGTATGGTTGACGCGGGCGCGTTAGAAGCCACACTACGCATCCTGGCTGCCATAGTCGCAGGTGGTAGCGGTAGAAGGCTTGTACTTGTAGATGAGCTTGAGGCTGCTACGGAGGCGGGTGCAGCGGCAAGAATAATGAGTGTTGTCGTAGAGAAGCTCTGTAGCCGCGATAACATTGTAGCTGTTATAGTCACGCACATGGCTCGCGAGATACTGTCCAACGTGAAGAAGGTAGAGGGATGCATACGCGTTGATGGTATAGAGGCGCGCGGGCTAGACGAGAATTACAACCTCATAGTTGATCGTAACCCGCGTTACTACTACCTCGCGAGAAGCACGCCAGAGCTTGTGGTTAGAAGGCTGCTCTACCGGGCTAAGGGAAGAGAAGAGCGAGAGTTCTACGAGACTCTTCTTAGGGTGCTCTCGGGGGCCTAGAGCCACTCTATGGTATACAGTATTTCTTCTGCTATCCTATCGGCGAGCTTTACGTCAATCCTGCCGAGCGTCACGTGTACCAGTTTATGTGCAAACTCGTCACGGGCTATGCCAATAAGGCCCTTCATCACAACCGGCTCTATGGAACGTGCTGGGAGCCACAACAGAGTATCGAGCCTAACTGGCGGTATCATAGCATCTTGTGACACGCGCCTCCATGCTTGCTCTGCGACATCCCTAAGCCTCGTATAGATAACGTCGGGGTGCATTGGTATGATGCCGGAGGTAGCGGTCAGCACAGCGAACCTTCGGTCAAGCGGCACTGGTATAGCATCGAGCCTCGTAACCTCGCGGTCTAGCGCGCGGAACGCGTAGTACGCCATTTTAGCTGCAAAAGCGCTAGTCTTCTGGTAGCGATTTCTACCGAGACTCTTTACAAGCCTCTTATAGAGTAGCTCGAGGTCCGTGAATACCCTTGGATCCTCTATTAGCTCCGAGATTAGGTCATACACCTTTCTAAGTCTGCTCGCCTTCTGCTCGTATACAGGCACGCGCACTTCCCTCATGAACTCCAGGACGCCCTTGATGACCTCGTCTGCAGTAGTGGGCGTGGGTCTCGTGCTCCAGAATCTACCATACATCGTCCAATACTCTTCCCCGTGCATATTCAGCCTATAACTTACAACCGCGTTAGCGACAACTATTGCTACGACTGCCTCTCCGTGCCTCCCTGCAATAGTCACTACAGCTTGGAACTGGGGGTCGTTAGCCTCAGCGGCATCCAGAGCCTCGCTACTGACCTTGCGTAGTACGCTAGCCACCCTAGCTATGCGGCTCGCGTTAACGTGTTTGGACATGTCTCGTACACTTCCCCTTAGGTGGGTGGTGAGGCGCCAGGGCCGGGTTTAAGCGGGGGTGGTAACACTATATGCATTCACGGGCCGTTGAGGACATCCACCGGGACGGTAGCCGCGGGGCAATGCCGTAGGGTCGGCGTCGCCGAGGCCCGCTACAAAACCTCGACTTGTCGTTGCGCCGGGAGAATGGGGCCGCGGTTCGGGCAAGCTCACCCTCAGCTCATCGGGTGTAGCCTCGCAGCAGGGAGGTATCCACAGCCCGCGGCCTCCCTCTTTAGAGGAGCGTAGACAAGCCCCTTAAGGGTGGAACATGGTGCATTCAGAGCTAGTGGTACACGCGATGCGCATGTTGTATGAGCGTGGACTTGTGGACATTAAAGGCGGTAATGTCAGTGTGCGTTTCCGCCTAGGTGGCATAGATGGTATGCTAGTGACGCCTGGCGGCGTTGCAAAAAATAGTATAAACCCGGATGATGTTGCTATCGTGTTGCTCGACGGGAGTATAATCTACGGGAAGCCTAGCAGCGAGTATAGACTACACCTCGAGATATACAGGAGGATGTCGTTTGCTACTGCAGTGGTACACGCGCATAACCCATTGACTGTGGCTCTAGGCGAGAGTATACCACTCGAACCTTTTGCAGGCGAGGCCCTAGACACGTGTGTAACTATAGTTCCACACTACCCGGCAGGCAGCAAAGAACTAGCCATCGAAACAGCAACGAGGCTCGAGAAGAGCGGGTGTAGAGCAGCTATACTCTCAGGGCATGGTGTTGTTGCTGTTGGTGAGGGGGACCCCAAGCGCGCTCTCATAAACGCCATCGAGATTATAGAAGCATTGGAGTATGCAGCATGGCGCGCGTTGGCAACGCTAGCTGCCGCTCCGTTGAGGATTACGCGGGGGTTGTAGGCGTCACAGCTGTAGTTACGTTGGGCGCAGTGCCTAGAGGTAAACGTACCGGCCCAAAGACGCTCAGCGCGAAGAAAGTCGTGACGAGCAGTATTAATATAGCGGCGTGGAAGAAGCCTGCTCTCGCATTATTGTAGAGTATCTTGCCCAGGAACAGCCCAGCGGCTATTACGGATACGAAGCTCTGCCAGTAGAATAGGATGGCTAGCTTCTGCGGGTCAATAGCTATCTGGAACGGGAGTTCGCCAGATGTCATTGCAGCTAAGAGCACGTTTACCACGATATAGACTATGATGAGGTAGACTCCAACCATGAGGTAAACTATCGCGAAATATGGACGAGTGTATGCGTCGCGCAGCAAGAGAAACTCTTCTAGGATTGTAAAGTATTCCGCCGAAGCATCGAGCACGTCGTGAGCCTTCGGGCCTGCACTGTAAGCCTCGATAAGCAGGCTTGTCAGCCTATCCACAACGGGGTCCTCGGCTTCTTTAGCGGCTGTGGCCATTGCCTTGTCGAAGTCCATGCCTGCCTTCACACGGGCAATAGCCCTGGACATTATCTTACCCAGGACACCATAGATTCCCGTCTTAGCGACCCTCTCTATAGCCTCGTGAAGGGGGATGCCAGATCTAACGCTGCTCGCCACTCCACGTATGAACCTGGGCGCAGCCCATATCATCGAAACGTGGAGCCTGGCACGCAGATAGCAGGGTAGACTACCACCGAGTATTATGAATGCGGCGAGGTAACCTATCGTAATGCTGCCCCACGGGTCGGCAGGGAATGGCAACGGCCATGCGAAGCCGTAGATTAAGCCGCCTAGGACAGGTAGGATGAGAGTCGCGAGAATGCTAGCTCCTATGGTGGTGTTGCATAGCTGCTTGAGCCTCCCGGGTACAAGCTTCATACCGTCTCTGCCTCGCTGAGCACCATATCCAGGAATATCAGCATGCCAGCTGTGGCAAAAGGTATAACGCCAACCACCATGAACGCCATGAGGCTCTCGGGAGACATGCCGGCGAAACCTATGCCCATGGCCCCGCCAAGCAGGACTGTGAGCATTGCTATGCTCGGGCCGAGCATCACTAGGATTATGAAAGCCTCTGCAAGGTGAGCTATCGAGGAAAGGCTCTTGGTCAATCTGGCTCTCTTCTCTGTAACGAGGCTTCTGAACTCGGAGAGTAGGTAGTCTGCAGGTGAGCCTGTAGTCTCTATAGCCTCGTACATAGACGCTATCAGTATTGCTAACCGGTGACTGGGTGAAGACACAACTATGTCGCGGACTGCGCTCTCATAGTCCATGCCAAGAATCTTGACATCTCTTACAAAGCGTAGTAGCACGCGTGTTAGCGGCTTATCACGGCCCTCCACTTGTGCAAGCCTGAGGAAAATCTCATCCATCCTCTTGCCGGCTACTGCGAGCAGTGCCATATAGCCTACAGCCGAGACAAGTCGCGAATCAATATTCGATGCTAGCGAATTAGCCCTCAGGTATGGGTAGATAACGCTCGTCATTACACCTAGCATGGCCCCTGTAATGACCAGAAGGATGGCTAGCATGGTTGAACCGTAAGAGAATGTGATAAAAGCCAGCGGGAGTGAAGCAATGACGCCAAGCAGCATGGTCACATAATGTATATAGCCATAAACCCTTGGGTGTACGCCGATAAATGACCTTCTAACGGCTATTTCTATCTCGCGCCACGTTATGGGCGGTAGTATTCCCCCGAAGATGCGGTATCCAAAACGAGCCATCTTAGCAGCGATAGCCATGATTTGACACCCTCTATGTGTAGCCGTAGGTTCTCATGTAGAACTCTCGTATCATCTTAGCAAGGCTCTCATAGTCTCTGATGTCACGCTCTAGCATCTCTGCTAGTAGTGCTTTTCTCTCGGCCACTTCGCGCTCAACCATTTCTATGGGCACGCCTCTCACAGAAGCAATACGATCTAGCACGACGCTCTTCGCGCTCTTCTCAAAAGTATCTGTAGCTTCTCCAGTCCAACGGAACACGGTGTTAAACACCGGCTGGTTATCCTCAATGCCCACGACCTCTGTTATCTCGAGTACCCGGCGCGTGATACGACCCCTTATGCGTACTCTTTCAACGTGTATGAATGCATCCACGAGCGGTATGTGATGCAAGGGCACATTCATTGGCGGTGAGGTGAGCCTCTTTACGGCGGCGTCAACGGACTCTGCGTGCATAGTGGTCATGCCACCGTGGCCAGTAGCGATAGCCTGGAAGAACACGTAGGCCTCTTCACCTCGAATCTCACCCACGATTACATAATCCGGCCTCTGTCTAAGCGACGACTTCACAAGATCGTATAGTGTCACTTGGCTTGCTGCCCCAGCGGCTTCGCGTGTAACCAGTGGCACCCAGTGCGGGTGCGGTAGGTTTAGCTCTCTAGTCTCCTCGATAGTCAGCACCTTCATCTCTGGCCGTATGAACATCGCTATTGCGTTGAGGAGTGTTGTCTTGCCTGCACCAGTAGGACCAAAGATGATTATGCTCTTCTTGTTCTCAACGAGATACCAGAGGTATGCAGCCATGTCAAGGTCAAGCTCCTTTAGATTCACAAGCTCGAGTATAGTATAGGGCACACTACGATATTTCCTAATGGTTATGGTACCCCCGCTAGCGGCAACGTCGCCTAGAACCAGGTGTGCACGGTAACCCTCAGGCAGTGTAGAATCAACGATGGGGTTCGCAGCTGATATCTGCTTTCCGCCTTTGGTGGCAAGCCTCGAGAGAAGCCTGTCAATCTCCTCCTTAGACTCTATCACGATGGTGGTGCGGAGGTTCTCGTAACGCCGGTGCCACACGTATACAGCCTTCCTTACACCTGGTACACTGATATCTTCTATCTCGGGGTCCAGGATAAGAACATGAAGTTTGCCATAACCTATGAGGTCGCGCTTGAGATAATAGGCGACTTTGAGGAGCGAATATCGTGGTAATGTAATCCGGTAAGCTCTTATAGCATATCTTAAGGCACGTCTTAGAACCTCCTCTTCGGGGCCTTCTACCTCTTCAGCTGCGCGCGGCAAGAACTCTTCAAGGAGTATCCTCTTAAGACGGGCAAGTACTTGTCTTTCCGTTCTGGATAAGGGAGGCTCTAATGGTACGTAGATTAACTCGTTTTCGCGCTTCACTATAGCGACGTATGCGTAGGGAGCGTCAATAGGGTATAGCTCTACGAGTTCACCGCCAATCCGCTGGAGTATCTCTCTTGCGCTAACCGTGTTGAGGGGAGTGATGTTTGCTCTCTCTTCAATTGTGCTACTAGTATGGCTCGTGGTTCTAAGTGTGTGCAACGCTACTATCTGCCCAGAAATCGGTCTCGTTAGTAAGATAGAGGGAGTTTTAATCGCTGCTACTATACACTCACAATATCATGTATACGTTCTTTGATGCGCGAAGGTAGTTGTTCGGGGATGAGGATTATTGCGGGTGTACGTTGCAGTAGAGAGGATATAGATTCCGATATGAGGCGAGAGACTATAACGTACTTCTTTATCATGCCTGCCGTTGTTAGATCTCTAGCCTTTAGCAACAGTAGTAACGCTTCAGAGTCGTTAACTAGTTTTGGCACGACATCTATGGCTAGCATTGACCGGGGTACGATGAAATCAACTTGATGTTCAAGTCCTGTCGCGCCTGTTAACTTTGTATTGCACTTGAACTCGACGTTAGCCTCTATAAGAGCGCGGTAGATCGCTATGCGAATGTCTATTGCGTTTTCAATGATGCTCTTTCCGCGTTCAGTTAGATTCAGCGTGTGAACGGGCTTGTACAGTGCATCTGTTGGTTTGAAATCTTTTCCGCATCTGCGGCACTTTAGGATAACCTTAGGTTCGTGGAATCTCATGTGGCACGAGTGACAGTAGTAAAGGGTGCCGAGTATCTTGTAGTCGTTCTCGCTGGTAAGGTTGACCGAGCAATGGGGGCATACGAGCTGTTCGCCACGACGGAAAGCGTACTCGAGGTCTATATAGCCGCAGATTATGTGTTGCATCATTTTCACCTTCTCTATGTTAGTCGAGCCGCAGTAGGGGCACTGAAGCTTGATATCAAGCCATAGATAGTCGCAGTGTGGGCATCGCAATACGCGATCGGTTACAACCTTTTCTGCTAGGCCAAGCTTCTCGAGAAGAAGCGCATCTGTTAGTTCAACTCTCTTATTGTCAAACGCTAGCATCACCTTGTGCTCGTCTGGTAAAGGCTCTGCGTGGACGCCATTGCTGCTGGCCATTGCAGCTAGTAAGTCGAGGAGAGAGTCGCTTAGGTTTAGCAGCTCTAAGGCCTCCGGGGGTAGGCAATCATGTATGTCGCTGGGCACGGTCGTCAACCCTTATGCACACCTTAGCTGTGCAGGCCGGTACAAGACCCAGCGATAACACTGTTTTAAAGACGTTCTAAGCTGGTATGCTTGGGCGGCGATGGCCGCAATGAAAGCAGTTGTTACAACGCTTCTCATAGTCGTTATGCTAGCTGTGGCGTGCGCTACGGTAACCGACGCCGAGAGCGTAAACGCTGTCGTCACGCTATGCCCAGGCGCGCATACCCCCACTGTATTGCCGCCACACTTGAGCTCAGTTGAACTTTCGGGTATTGTGGATGATGCGGTTGTCACACTAGACAAGCTGGTAGTTGCCTTCACTAACGGGACCATAGGGCTGTACACGCTTGAAGGGCAGCCACTGTTTATTACCGATGCTGGCGTGATAATCGACAGACTCGTGCCCCTCGCCCCAGGTATGATAGTGGGTATAGGACATACCCCTCAAGCAACCGTGGATAACACTATCGTGATCCTCAAGATATGTGGACCCGAATGCATAGTTATCAATGGTATTTATTCTTTGCATTCCGAGCCGATTTATATTGGTATGGATCCGGAAGGCAAGATAATAGTTGTTGATGTAGCGGGGTACGTGTATACGTTCAGCGGGAGCAGTGTAACTCCTAAAGTGGAGAGGATATGGAACGTCACTAATGTTGCATGGGCTAAGTTAATCACGTGGTGTGGTAGATGGGGCTGGGGTATTGCTTACAACGTGTATTCAGGCGGGAATGATGGAAATGTTGCCATTCTCCTCCAGAGGCAGAGTGATAACAAGATAACTCTACTTGACGGATACAAAGCGTATGATGCCGCTTATAATGTGTATACAGCTACGCTTTACGTCCTTGCCGCTAGGCCCGACGCGGATAACCTCTATCTTGTTATCTGGCAAACGGGTTACGAGCCGAGTGTGAAGCCAACAGAGATTAGTGCGCCTAGCAAAGCATGGATTGTACAAAATCGTGGCACTGTACTTGCAGTGTTATATTACACTTCTGCAGAGGGCTTCCCAACATACACGCTTCAAGCATTTGACATAACATCTGGAGAGCCACGGCTCCTATGGAGTATCCCGTTACCAGGCGAGCTACAAAGACTCTATGCTATACCAGCGTGTAACCCACGGTATCTACTAGTTGTGGCTAGAGATAACAATGATAATCTGGTCGCATATCTGGTTGATGCGGTTAGTGGCAGACCACTTTGGAACATGTTAGTGGGCATAACGCTCGGCCAGGCTGAGGCTCTAGGGTATAACGAAGGCTGGTTTACAGCAAAGAGCGGCTCTAAACTCTATGTGATGAAGGTGGCATCGTTACTAAAACCCCTCTATGCTGTAGAATTCGGCGTGCTACTCGATGGTCGACCGGTGCCGTACAATATAACAATAACGTGTCTTGGTGGTGAATGCCGTGGCGTGCTAACGAGATACGGGTATAGTCTGGACGGCTTCGCGTGGATACTCCTACCTACCGGCACCTATAGGGTGGAGTATAGTAGCGTCTATGCCGGCGTCTATAACATCACGATAAGAGTGCTTCCTCCGAACGAGTGTCTGGCAAGACATGTGCATGACCCGCCAAGCGTAATAGAAGTGAAAAGCGTCAATGTCACTATTTGCGTATATGGTGCTGGTGATCCTCAGGGTTGGGGTTTTGCAAAAGGCCCTATTAAGGGTGCAGAGGTTAAACTAAAGGCTGATTTCGGTTTCCGACGGACTGTCATAACAGGGAATGATGGTTGTGTGTCGCTTAAGGTGCCTCCTGGTCGTTACAATGTTACTGTATCGGCGATAGGCTACAAAGAATGCAGCAAGGAATTAGTGGTTGGCGAGAACAACGAGCCTATCATAGTAAACTTTGAGCTTGAGCCGCTGCTAAAGAGCGTGTCGCTTAATGTATATGCCTTGGATACCCGTCAACCCTTGCGGGATGCTAGTGTAACTATAATCGACGAGTCAACGAAACGAAAAGGAGTAGCCAAGGCGTTTGAGGTCTTCATGCTCCCGCCTGGCAACTACACGATAATTGTTACACGTCCTCTCTATCAACCGCGAACCGTGAAGGTCGAGATACCGCTCTCTACCACTAGGCAAGAGGCGAGAAGAATACCTGTGTACCTGCCACCCCAGGAATTCACAGTAGAACTCATTGTGCATTTGCAGATGCCGCTAAAGCACAATGCGACTATGCAGCTCGTGCTCACGCGTCTAGAGCCCGTTAAAGCTATGCCTATACGAGTTGAAAGACCAATACCAGCTGGAGAGACCAGCTTAAGGATTAAGGTTAGGGTCATCTGGGGTTATTATGAGGTCAGAGTCTCCGCGCCTCTACACAAGACGGCAATACTCACAATGGATGTGCCTAATACGCTAAGACTTCATGTCAACCTCACAATGGTCCACTATAACATGCGGGTCATAGCTATAGATGCCCTCACAAGGCAGGTAGTCGAGAATGCCAAGGTCATAGCCGAGACTGTCGGTTATAAAGCGGAGTTCCCAGCAGGTGCTCTCGTAAGCTTGCCTTTAGGCAACTACACGATTACCGTCGAGGCTGACTACTATAAACCCGGGAAGAGGAGTGTGATACTAAACCAGAATACTGAGCTCAAAGTGCTCCTAGAGCCCGTGGAAGTGCCAGTAACTATCCAGGTGAAACTCGGTAAACGTCCAGCTCCCAACGCGACGGTTGAAATAGTAGGTGTGGCGTTCAATGGCATTAGTGTTACGAAGCGTATAACAACGGATGACAAAGGAGTTGCAACTATCACGCTAATGCCAGGCAACTACACTGCCAGGGCCATTTACCGTATAAACATATTCTTCTTAAGCATGGAGCTCGTGAAGGAGAAGAGCTTTGAGGTTGAAAAGTCCGTCAATGTAGACATAGTGCTCCCAGAGTCACCAGCACTCATAATCATGCACCTACTGCCTTACCTGTTGATAGGCTCCATATTGGTGATTGTCGCACTAGTGTTCATCGTTGCTAGGAGAGCGTTGCGCGAGCGAATAAGAAAGTTGCGTGAGAGTCTAGCTGAGCGATTTGGTAGAACGCCGCCTGGGATAGAAGAGGAGCTTGAAGAGCTGTTCTAGAGTGTGGCTATATTACCTTTGGTTTGGGTGTAGAGTGTATGCGGGCCGCGGGCCGGTGAGGAGGTAGGGACGTGCCGACGAGTGGATGCGGATAGGTGGAGCGACCCTGAGGGCACCCGCGGCCCTAGTGTCAAGTCGTGTTTAAACACCGTTAGTTCCAACCGTGTATTCTAACTAGGAGGTTGTAGTGTGTTGCCGACTCTGCGGCTTCCTCCCCGCATAAAGGTTCTTGAGGCGTTGGGGGCTATTGCTGATGGTCGTGTAGAGTGTGTTAATGATAAGTGTGTTTTTGCGCGTGTTGCTAGTAGTGAGGGTGACCGTGTGTATCGAGTGTATGTTGATGTTGAAAAGGGTGTTGCCTATAGTGATGATAACGGTACTCGTCTACGTGGTTATGTAGGTTACCCGTTGATAGCTGTGCTAATGCTGCAGGGTGTACTTCCCTTTGATGAGAGGCTTTCCGAGGCGTTGAAGGGCGTGCCTTGGAGAAGGCTTAACGAGAAGTATAAGAGATATGCGATTGTTGAGGATGTTGTTAAGAGAATTGCCTCGGAGAGGGGCGTGAAGCCAGAGGAAATAGAGCGATTCTTGCACAGGGTTATGGAGAAGCTGCGCTCGTTGAGGCTAAAGAGGCTCGAGTCGCCACCCCTAGACGCGTGGAGCGGGTAGAGGAGCATGGTGGTAGCTGCGAGCGACGTCTATGCGCGTATAGGCGATGTTGTGATAAGACGGGCTAGGGAGAGCGACCTTCCGCAAGTGATTCAGGTTAACCGTAAGTGCCTCCCGGAAAACTACCCGGAGTGGTTCTTTGAGGATCATTTACGTAATTGGGGTAAGGCGTTCTATGTTGCCGAGGCGCCTAGAGGAAAGATAGTTGGGTATGTGATGACGCGCGTAGAGTATGGAGTCGGGTTCGTAGCTCGCGGGTTCGTCAAGAGGGGTCACATAATATCGCTTGCCGTGCTACCCGAGTACCGGCGCAGGGGCATAGCAACTAAGCTAATGGAGGCGGCGATGGATAGTCTGAAGCGAGAGTATGGGGCGCAGGAGGTATACCTGGAGGTGCGTGTATCCAACACTCCCGCGATAAAGCTTTACGAGAAACTGGGCTTCCGTAAGATACACGTTATACCACGCTACTATTTTGACGGTGAAGACGCCTACCTAATGGCTAGGCTGTTGTGAACCCAGGGTGTGTTACCCGCTCCCAACTCACACGGCCCCGCCCTAGTTTACTACATACCATCGGGGCGCAGCATGAGCCAAGCAAGGCTTGTGCTCGTAAGGACTAGAAGCGGCAAAACAAGGGGCCTTCATGCACGCTTCTACGTATGGGATGGCGAGTCGCCACCCGACCCCAATATAGTGGAACGGGAGGAGCCGGTACGAGAGACCATCCACGAAATGATAGATTTCGTGTGGGACGATTCGCCAGCGGAGGGCGTACCCGCTGGCAACTTCATGGTAGAGTGGCGCGGCTTTCTACACGTACCGGAGGTAGGCGTCTATCGCTTCTACATCATAGTCGATGATGGCGCCAAACTATGGATTGACGACAAGCTCGTCATAGACGCGTGGCGGGATCAACCTCCAACACACTATATCAGCGATCCCATCGAACTCGATGTAGGCTTGCATAAGATACGCCTACTATACTACAATCATGACGTATTCGGGCGTATCGTGCTAGGCTGGATAACACCTAATGGCGACTACGAGCCAATACCAAGTCAATACCTCTATACAAGGCTGGGTGATGACATCGTGGTGCGTGGTATACCAAGCGGTTATCGAGTGGAGCTACGCAACGGCTTCTTCCGTAGAGAAGCCGAGTCCCGCTACGGTATTGCCCGTATACCGGCGGGTGACCTGCTAGAACCGATAGCAGCATACTTCAGAGTGTACAACAGGGAAGGCGAGGTGATAGTCGAGACGCCAGTAATAAGTGATGTTTGGGGTGGGGACGAGTATCTACTCCTAGCAAGGTAGTCGATCCAGAGGTTTTAGTCCGAGATTAGCGAGACTCTCGTCTACACACTCGCCTACCACATGCACCTCAAGGCTATCTACTAACCATTTGTATACGAGTATCGCTTCACCGACCGGTGTGTAGCTGAGGGATTCGCAATCTACAACTATTCTATCGACGCCGGAGGAGACGGATACTAAAAAATTGATAAGAAGGCGACGTTTTAGTTCGCCAAGAGGCAATATGACCAGCTCGCCGTTGTTGCTAAAGACGCGTCCTACTCTTCCACCTACAAGTACCACGCGTTTACCCTCTCGTGCAAGCATGTGACCGCACTCGTGATAAGAGGGGCCGAGCACATAAACAATGAAAGGCTGTGATGAGGCCGACATAGTCGTTAGCCCCTCGGGGTGATGGCGAGGGGTCGATGAGCTGAGCCTGGGTTTTTAACGCGTACGCTCTCTCTTGACTGCTGCGATAACCTCGTCGAGGCGTACACCGTTGAGCCCCACTAGAATACTGTGACCTCCGTATGCCTTGATGATCCGAGATGTAATCTGGTATGGCGCTAGCTCGCCATATGCCCTAACGGTCCCGTGGATCTCTCTCTCTCAAGGCCTGCTGAGAGTAGTGGTGGGGCGCCACGCGGCTTGTAGACATAGATGTGCGTAGCATCATCGCAGCATACGGTGCTATCATAGCAGCGGGCTATGCTCTCCTGAACTAAACCCGCATCTATAGCCTCAATTATCGCCACTTTCACCGTGCTACTGTCTAGATGGCCGCATGTAATGTAGAAGTTGAAGTTTAGTGGTAATGCCTTCCTCCTCGGAGTGCCATCCGGTTCGAGATACTTGAGTGCAGCTAGCAGCGCTATTAGTCTCCTACGCCCCGCCAGAGGCCTGCCATAGTACCTGTAATACTCGTGCACTAGTCTCGCTAGGGTGAGCGCCTCCACGCTCACCTTTCGATGACGGCGTTTGCGAAACATACCCGTAAACATACTACTGAAACCCAACAATCAGAGGTAATACTCTACCACATATAAGTCGAGTTGGACGGATCCGTTCACGGGGCAGGGTTTGTCCCTAGACGAGAGCTTTGAAAGAGCACGGCGTGAGAAAGAAAAGCAACTCTACGGCGCCGGCGTCTCTCAGCTAGCCGTGATAGAGAGGGAATATGGATACGCTGAGATAAGAATCTTTCCCAGTGTGGATGCTGTCATAGCGTCATCGGTATTACACTCGATACTGCGTGGAAAGGGCATCTATACGTGGATAGTAGCCTCTCCTCTACCACCGGACGTCGTAAGAGAACCCACGATTCTCGTGGGCTTCGAGGCGAGTATAGCGGTAAGCGGAGAGTTTCGCGCACCGTCAATCGTGATAGCGCGGGGAGACAAGCCCCAGGGTTTGACGCGTGCAGCTATAGTCGCGGCTAGGGATGCTAGCCTTACCGGTCTCGCGCTGGGTATGATGTCTGAGGTTGTTGTTACCGGTGATAGAGGCTTACTTGGTCTAGCCATGGCTTACTGGCTCGGCCTTGATCGTGACCAGAGAGGCGACTTCATAGGCCCCGAGAAGTGGCTTGCAGAGCTTCTTGAGGTTGAGAATAGAGCCGTGGCAACTCTAACAGTCAAGCTATTCGACTGGTTCGAGAAGCCAGTTGAGGAGGCTATCGTCTACACTATAGACCCCTACTACCCCGGGCTAACCGGTAGCATGGAGACAGTCAAGAAATTCCTGGAAGCCGATGAAGCGACTTCAAAGATGCTGGGAAGGAGTGTTGCCGAAGCAGAGGAGGAATCTATCAGTCGCCTAGCTGAGAGGTTGTATGAGCACCTACGCTCGACTAGTAAGGCACCACGCAGACCAACAGAGGTTATAGGAGTAGCGAGGTACACAAAGAGACTCCCCGTAGCAGACCTGCGTAAGCTGTCCAACGTGATAGCGGCTTGGATCGATGCGCGAGGCATACTTGCAACAATGCCACTAGCCTCCAGCCTTGACACCCTGCTCAACGTCATGGACGCATTATACTACAAGATGTTTGACGATACCGTGGAGAGCATAGAGAGAGGCATACGAACACCAAGCCTCATTGACAGGAGAGAGTACGGCCCAATAAGAGTTTGTATACATCGTGGAGTTGACGGTGATGCCGCTTACCCTTTGGTGGCTAAGCAGCTTAGGCTCCTCGGGCTCTATACCGACTGTATGCCGGGTGTGGACAGGGGCACGAGTATAGAGGTTCTACTAGACCCGGTGGTAGATGATGTTAAGCACGAGAGGATACGCGAGGCGATCCGTAGAGGATGTCTACGCTATATCGATGGCACGCTATACGCGGAGGCCAGGCCATGCTAGACGGATTAAACCCCTGTGATACGGCTTAAACACTCACTGGTGCCGGTGAGGAGCCGTCGGGTGTAGCTGGAGGAGCGGTGACTGATCCCCTGGCTGCTCCGAGGCACCCTACTCCTCCCACGGGAACTTGCCATGCTTCTTGAGATAGCCGGCGAGGCCGCCAGCCTCCACTATACGCCTCACAAACTCCGGAAGAGGCTTTACACTGGCCTCTACACCCTTGCTGACGTTGCGCACGACACCCTCCTCTAGCCTCACTTCTACTGTATCGCCAGTCTCGACACTGTCTATGAATTTGCGTGGCGCCTCAACAACTATAAGGCCAAGGTTAATGGCGTTGCGGTAGAATATTCTCGCAAAGCTCTCTGCTATAACAGCTTGTATCCCAGCAGCTTTGATCGCAAGAGGCGCCTGCTCTCTGCTACTACCATACCCAAAGTTCTTCCCAGCTACAACGATGTCGCCGGGCCTTATCCTCTTAGGGAGCTCGGGATCGAGGCCCTCGAATACGTGCTTGGCGAGCTCCTTTGGGTCTAGGGTTCTCGCCTTATACTGATACGGTATGATAAAGTCCGTGTTTATGTCATCGCCTAGCCGTATAGCCCTGCCCCTCACAATCCAAGATTTCGACACGTCGAGCCCCTAGCGTGGTGCGCGACACCGGACCAGGTTTTAAGTGGCGGTGTGCCTCGGGTATCCCAGTGGCCGAAGAAGTTGCTCCAACTGCTAGCACCATTATTGTTCCTAGTGTTGCTGGCACTGCTACTTCGTCCTCGGGTCGCACCAATAGCCATAGCTGTGATGGCAGTGGCGCTGATGGCAATCTTCTCGACGCTCTTTAGGGCCTTCATAAGCGTAACGGAAGTCATCATAATATCGGCTATAATTGTTGTGCTGGTCTTACTCTCTAGGGAGGGCCGGTGACGAGAACCAAGGGCGCCGAGGAGAAGTGGCCGGTGAGGATTAGCGGGGGATCGCCGAGGCTGCCCTGAGGGAAAGAGACTCTAGGAGGGCCTCACTGTTCGCCTCGCGGGGGCCTCTTGGGCGTACCCGAGCCTCTGGATGCCATACCCACCCCGTTATACTCTAGGCGTCCGGTTAAGATACTCCTGCTTGGCGGCGGCGAGCTAGGCAAGGAGGTCGCGATTGAAGCCCAGCGTCTTGGCTTCGAGGTTGTGGTTGTTGATCGTTATGACTGGGCCCCAGCTATGCATGTTGCCCATAGACGGTATGTGGTTAGTCTCCTTGACTGTGGCGCGATCAAGGCCATAGTAAGGCGTGAAGAGCCCACCGCAATTATACCGGAGATCGAGGCGGTATGCGTAGACGCTCTCATAGAGCTAGAGGAGGAAGGGTACAATATCGTGCCAAACGCAAAGGCCGTGGCGATCGCCATGAACCGTATCGAGCTTAGAAGGTTTGCCGCTGAGAAACTAGGGTTACCCACCACCAGGTACGCTTTCGCGGAGAACGAAGACGAGGCCTACGAGGCTTGCGAGAAAGTGGGATACCCGTGTCTACTTAAACCCGAAATGAGCAGCAGCGGTCATGGCCATGTGAAGGTCAATGTAAGTGATAAGAAGAGAGTCGCCGAAGCTTATCGTTACGCGGTGAGCCATGCTAGAGGCGCCTCTAGGCGAGTCATTGTCGAGGAGTACGTGCAGCTCGAGACCGAGTTTACAGTGCTAGCTTACCGTTATGTAAGTGGTGATGGGAGAGTAGAGACTGATGCACTGCCTCCTGTTGAGCACTGGAGGTACGGTGAGTTCCACTACATAGAATCATGGCAGCCGTCCGAAAGGCCGAGCGAGCTGCTAGAGCGGGCCGTGGAGATTGGTAAGCGTGTGGCTGATGCGCTGGGAGGCGTAGGCGTGTTTGGCGTTGAACTCCTCTACACAAAGGATGGTAGGCTCTTGTTCAGTGAGGTGGCGCCGCGTCCACACGACACCGGGTTAGTCACGCTAAAGAGTATGGAGTTGAGCGAGTTTGCTATACACGCTAGAGCGTCGGTTGGGCTACCGGTGCCGAGGCCTAAGCTTGTAACACCGGCTGCAAGCTACGCCGTATACACCGACCTTGAGGGCATCTGGGCTCCAAAGGTACATGGGGTGTACGGTGCGCTGAGTATACAGGGTGTAGACATACGTGTATTCGGTAAGCCAGTCACGTACAAGGGTAGAAGGATGGCTGTTGTGCTGGCCACAGGATTGACGGTAAGCGAGGCTAGGGAAAAAGCTAGAAAAGCGGCACAAATGTTACGCGTTGCGCCAGGCTAATTTGTGTAACACTATGCTCACAGCTAGAATCACTTATCGTTTCTAGTCTGCCTCTTCCCCAAGAACTCATCTAGCGTGCGAAACGGGGGACCCGCACCTCTAGACCCGCTCTTCGCCCCTCTCTTGACATCTTCGGATGTATCTTGTTGCCTAGTCTCGCTTATAGCGGAATGCAGTTGTTCACCCTGTTGCTCTGCTTCAATGAACGTCCTAACCACGCTGTCGATAAACGAGTCGCGAACCGGCTCGTATACATACTTGTAGAACCTGGAGGGGCTCTTCAAGACCTCTACTGGAAACCTCCTAACATACTCTAATGCGGCTCTCCACGCGACGTCGAACGGGATGCCAACAGCCTCAAAACTCTTGGCCACCTGCTTATCAAAATCTTCTGGGCGTTGCTCCTTTCCACCCATCTCAAACCAACCATTCCTACCTACCGGGACAGCCTCCATACCATCAAAGAGTATAGCCCAGCGCTTGCCACGATCGTCGACAACTACCAGAGGCTCCCTCCTTCTCCCCGCACCTTCGCCCATGAAAGCCTCTAGCCCGCTTGACTCCCCCCTCCTTACACGCTCCATGACTTCTCGCACCTTCTGAGGCACCGCGTCTCTCCTCTTGAGGTGATAATGGCCTGTTGACGGGCCATAGTACTTGGCCCATGCGTAGAAGATTGCGCGGTTTAGACCGAAGCTCTTCGCCTTATCCATGTCGCCGTAGAGCAGGTAGTAACGAGCAGCCTGCAACAAAGCCATAACATGAAACCTGCCGATCCTAGCGTTCTTCGGTATGCGGATTCTTCGCTCTGCTTTGCCCTGGTGCTGCATAGGTACCCACACTGTGTTAGTGCAGACGATACGCCCCTATACGGTTACGAGGCGTATTAGATACTCTCAACGGTTGCCGGTGCCCCTAGATACCCATGAGTGCCTGCTCTTAGGTTAAAGGTCCATGATGGTGTCAGATTAACCTCAAGAGCTGCGCTCAACAATGTTTTAACATGTTAAGTGGGGTGAGAAGGAGATGGTCCCCACAGTAGCTAACGTGATGGAGGATAAGAGGCTGCCAATCATTTCGGCTGACCAGAGTCTACGCAAGGCTGCCGAGGTGATGTTGGAGAATCGCGTGTTGGGCACTATAACGCTCGATGCGCTGCGTAGGCCAGAGCTGGTATTGAGCTACCGCAGGCTTGTGAGGGCGGTGGCGGCAGGCGTTGACATCGACAAGGCGACGGTAGCTGAGCAAGCTGTGCTGAAGCCCGTCACTGTACGCACGACGGATAGCATAACAGAGGCGCTTAACATAATGAGAAAGAGGGGGGTTCGCTTCCTACCCGTTGTTGACGAGACTGGCGAGGTAAAGGGGGTGCTGGAGCCTAGGTTCGCGGCATACGCCCTATGGTCAAGGCTCTCATATGGACTTGCTCGTGTAGAACCAGTGTCTAGGAGGATAGTCGTTCTTCCGGAGGACGCGTCGCTACGCGCGGCCGCCAAGGCTATGGACGAGACGGGTGCCATGGAGGTGTTCGTGAAGCGTGGTGACGAGATAACTGTGTTGAGAGAGTGGGACTTTCTAGAGGCGCTTATCAAGGGAGGGCCGGAAGCCAAGATCGGTGACTATGCAAAGGGAGAGATAATCTATGTGCCTCCGGGCTTCGACTCGAAAGCAGCTGTTGAGCTAATGCATGAGAATGACGTAACCAGGCTTATCGTTAAGAAGGATGGGGAGCTGACGACGATCACGTTGACGGATCTGGCGTTCCAGGCTATGGACTACTTGGCGTACATGGGGGAGCGCGTGAAAGGAGTAGTCCTGGTCAACGTCGAGACTGGGCGCGAGCACGAGGTTGCTGAGAGGATAATGGCGGTGCCGGGCGTGAAGGAAGTGCTCATGGCAACTGGGCCTTTCGACCTCATAGTGCTCCTGGAGGCTAGTAGTACAAGCGAACTCTTCAAGATAGTGAGTGAGGGTATACGCAGTCTACGCGCGGTAAAGTCCACGCAGACACTAGTTGCGACTCGGGTATTGCACTAACATACAGAGGACGATAACCGGCGTCAACTTTAGTCTAAAACTATCCGGTCATGTGCCCAGCTCTTTTTGTGTACACGTCTTACAACTCCGCTTGTGGTGCTGTAACGCTTGACGCGCCTAGTTTCGATATCCACCACGTCTACCACTCTATACGATGCTATCGCTATAATCACTAACGGGCCTATACCTCAGCGCCTAAGCCTACCCCGCGAGGCACATGCACCGATAGAATTGGGCGACTTTCGGGGTAGGCTTGAAGAAGTGCGCATGGCATACATGCCAGGTAAGCCGCCGCGCGTCATATACGCGGGTGTTGATGCAGAGTGGCCGCCCGAGCTTATAGAGAGGCTACGGATGGCCGTAGCATCGGCCGTTAGTTATGCCCGCGGGTATCGAGGCATCTCGCGTTTAGCTGTAGCGGTTGCAGATGGCCTCGTGGAGAGAGCTACTAGTGGCGACCGTGGTGTAGAGTGGGTCTATGAGCAGCTTGTCGTCGCGGCTGATATGGCAAACTATGTCTACACGCAGAAGTCGCGAGGCATCGCACCCCACGTTATTGAGGAGGTGGGGTTCGTCGATGCTCCCGAACGAAGCCTAGAAACTGGGCGCATAATAGCAGAGGCGGTGCGCGTTGCACGCGACTTTGCAAACGCTCCGTCCTCCGAGATGAACCCTGAAGGCGTAGAGAGGCTGGCCGCTAAGCTCGCTAGCGAGTATGGGCTTAGACTCCGCGTATTGAGAGCCAGAGAGCTAGAAGAGCATGGCATGAACGGCATACTTGCTGTTGGTAGGGGTAGCAGCGTAGAACCACGCCTCGTTATACTCGAGTACAACGGAGGGCCTAGGAGTATAGCGATAGTGGGCAAGACGGTAACTTTCGACTCCGGCGGTCTCTTCCTAAAATCCTCGGATAGCATGCTTGACATGAAGTATGATAAGAGCGGGGGTGGCATTGCGCTAGGTGCTATACTCGCTGCGGCTAGGCTACAGCTCCCAGTGACAGTCTATGCACTCCTGCCGGCTGTGGAGAATATGCCCGGGGGCTCTGCATACAAGCCACGAGACGTACTCAAGATGTATGGTGGCTATAGCGTCGAGGTGTTGAGCACAGATGCGGAGGGCAGGCTAACGCTAGCCGATGCATTGTCATACGCTGCTCGTGAACTAAAGGCGGATATACTCGTGGATGTTGCGACACTAACTGGTGCAGCGGTAGTCGCGCTAGGCAATCACGCTGCAGCACTCTTCTCCAACAATGACAGGCTGGCGGAAGTCTTCGAGAGGCTTGCAAGGTTCACCGGGGAGTATGTGTGGAGAATGCCGTTGTGGCCGGTGTACGAGAGGCAACTTGAATCTACAGTAGCGGATATGGCGAACACGGGAGGCAGGCCAGGCGCGGCTATAGTCGCGGCAAAGTTCCTGGAGAAGTTCGTTGACGATAAGCCGTGGTTGCACCTTGATATAGCGGGTGTTGCTTGGGTGCAGGACCGCGGCCCTAAGAAACCATACTATGAGAGCGGGGCTACAGCGTGGGGCTTACGGGCCATAATAGAACTGTTGAGAGACGTGGCGCGCGGCGCGACGGTTATAGACTAAATCCGGTCGATCATGAGGTGTAAACTATGCGTGCTTCTTTCACATCGGTGTTGTATTTCGTAACTATCTTCACTGTGGCGCTCCTAGGCTGGCCTGCCAGTATGTCTTGTAGAACGGATTGTGTAAGCGGCACGACAGTGTAGTTCAGCACGCCTGGATACACAGTGATACGTGGCGGCGGGGACAGGATGGAACAACCGAGGGCGTCGCCGGTTATATTCGGATAAACTAGCATGTCATTAACGTACACGCTTTCCACGTCAAGGGGTTTTGCACTTGCAGTTAGCAACATGCGTATCTCTCCACACCCCTTTGTGACGTTCACGTATATGTAAGCGGATGCTATGTACGCGCCTGCAATGGCTGACGCTTCGGCCTCCTCTACGTTCCTCTCCGCAACCCTAGTCAGCCCTACAGCCTGAGAGAGGAATGCAAGATACACCGCGAATCCCACAGCAGAGACTATTAGCAGCAAAAGAAGCACAGATACAATCTCGCTAACACCGCGTAACGTCATGGTCTCGGTCGTCCTCACTAAGCTCGCCTAGTTAAAAGATGGTGTAGAGCACCAGTTAATAGCGGTGAAGGGGGCCGATGAAGAGAAGCGGGTTTGCTTAGCAAACGCTGTGACGATTCACGCCGGCCCCCGAGGCCCCGCAAACCAGAAATAACCCTCGGTAGCCGCAACACCATTTACACGGAGAACGTGGGCCCGTAGCTCAGCCTGGTAGAGCGCCCGGCTGATAACCGGGAGGTCGGGGGTTCAAATCCCCCCGGGCCCACCACTCCTTCTCACAGCATGATGACTATCCCCGTCCAAAGTATGATTGAATGTCAATGGTGTTCGTACCTGCCTATGGTGCATCTCTTAAGGTTGGTTAGCTAGCTGAACTAGCGTGGCACATCGCGATATGACAACGTCGGGCACGTGTGTATCCAAGGATTCCAAGAAGGCTAAGCTAGTGAACCTGAGTCTTTTTCTCTCGGGCAAGCATGTAACATGCGTGGTGCTTGGGGCGGTTCGTGGAATGACGATTGTGTAGAACTTGTTTGTGCGTTTCGAGGAGAGGAGGCGGCCCGATCCCGGCTTGGGGGGGCTGCGGAGCCTCGCGGACTCCACAGCCGCCCCCAACGCGGCCGGCTTAACTTCCGGGTTCGATATGGGCCCGGGTGTTGCCCGGCCGCTATGGCCGGGTCGGGCCGCCGTTTTCCACCCTGGGGAAGGCAAGGAGTTAAAAACATTGCTGTATATGAGTGTATGGAGAGTGTCTTGGTGGATGTTTCTTTTGGTTCGTTCATGGCTGGGTATGATATCCGGGTATCACTGGAGTGTGGCGGGTTAGGTTGTGGAGGGTCGCCTTACCCGGTTTAGGCTAGGTCTTTGACAGTAATAGTGGGGCTGAGTGTGGCACAGCGACTGTCTATCGGCGTTAAGGAGAGGGTGCTGGAGTTTCTAGCGAGATATGGCGAGCGAGGATATGCGGTGCTGCGTGCTGCCGTGGAGGCTACTCTAGGCTCTAATGGGCGTCATGGTGTAAGGCTAGGCGACTTTAACTATCGCGAGGTTGTCGCGAAGCTTAGGAGTTACGGTCTCGAGTATAACCCTAGCAACCTCTTGTCTATACTAGAGCGCGAGTATGCCGTTATAGAGACGAGCTACAAGAGTAGCAATCAGCACTGGTGGCGCTTCCTAGACTTAGAGGCTGTGATAGAGGCGCTTGACGAGTACGAGCGTGGTGCTAGTCCGCAGCCACCTCAGAACGGTGATGTGGAGGGTGGTGTCGAGGAGCCTGTAGAAGCGGATGCTGGCATGTCAAGCGTAGCGGGCTTGGATATCGGGGGTGAGATAGACGATCCGCAGCTAGAGGTTGTACGTGCTCAAATAGCTGCGTTGGACCCCCAGGGCCTCCTAAGAACTCTGCGTATGCTTGCGAGTAAACCGAGGCTTACGAGCCAGGATAGGAGGCTATTCGCTAAGATAGCGTTTGAGGATCTCGAGATGGTCGCCTCTGTGCTAGAAAAGGCGCGAATGTACCCGGACGTATTCGCCGAGGAGATCAGGATGTTGGAGTCTGTGTTGCGTCTCGCCTCGCTAGTTGCGCGGAAGTTGATGAGCGGGGGTAGCTCTGGTTCCGTGGCTAGAGTAGGAATAAGGGAGAGACTCGCTCCTAGGCTGACGGGGCGATGACGTGATGGCTTAGTGCTGATTGGTGACGAGGAGCGGTCGGCGCGAGCCCCGCAATACCAGTGATATAGGTCGGTGGGGGTAGGAGATTCTAACGGGCGGGCAGTCCACCCGCCAGACGCCCCGGTAGTCCCGGGTTGGGATGAGGGCGGGGTCCGCCTGAGCCGTGGTACTCGCACTCATTGGTAACGACGTTGAGGATATTGTAGATGCTTGTAGGAGTGTTGGGGAGGTGTTCAACCATCTGGCGGGTTGTGCTGCCGTGCGTGATGTTCGTAGCCTCGTTGTGGCTCTGGAGGTGTTGGCTTTAGGGAGTGGTGAGCGGTTAGTAGTTGTTGTGCGCGCAGATAAGGCGAGGGTGATGAGCGATCTCCCTCTACGTGTAGACGGGTCTATCTCTCTGTTCGTGTTACCTCTTGAGTAAGGGAGACCCCGATGAGACCCTATTATCTTGCAGCTTAGTCTGTTGGCAGTGAAGGCCCCCGCAGCCTAAGAATGCCGCTTTGCTTGCCCGCCTCTATAAGCCAGCCTGCGAGTATCCTTGCGACCCTCCTAGCTGCGGTCTCAGCGTCTAGCTCTACGCCATAGGTGGCTCTTGCTGCTGCCATGGCGGCCTCGCGGTCAACGCGTGGGAGAAACTCCTCGGTGAGTATCGATAGCAGCTTTTCTAGCGTCATGCTGGTATGCTCCTCTACTAGTCGCCTTAGTTTTTCGAAGTCCTCTCTGCGTAGCAGCGCGTTGTCAAGGTTGCGGCCACGTCTTCTGAGCTCGTCCCAGTAGCGGTAGAGAAGCGTGTAGTCTCCTACTATGCTGCCGTCTCCGAGTAAGGGTGGGGTAGGCTTCTCGCTCACGACTACCCTCTATCATACGTTGGGACGTTAGCGCTAAAATCGGTGTTCCTAGCCTCCATGCGAAGGAGTAGAATCATGAGGCTGACACTGCTCCTCGTGGGCAGCCTAGTAGTACTTTCAATTCTGACGGCCTCGTTTGTAGCTTTGAGGGTTAGTGCACAGACATGGACCGATGTGGTCAACCTGCCCGTAGGAAGCTATAACGGTAGTGGAGTACTCCTAGTGCTCATATCAACGGGGGTTGACATCAATGACCCGACGATTAGGGACGCTCTACTGACAGTCAACGGTACACCGTGCTTCATATCGTTCGACGAGAATGGTGTAGCTCTGCCACCCAGCCCGCCTTATGACCTAGTAGGCATAGGCACGTTGCAAGCGCAAAGAGTAGTAGAGGCGGCACCTGCAGTCAAGATTGTTGTTGCGCGCGTCCCCTACGATAAAGATCCCGAAACAGGGCTCCCCACGGTACCGTATAAAGCATTGCAAGCTGCGCTAGAATGGGCCTCTCACCCCTTCACCTACGTCAATGGCGAGCTTGTTGAATGCCCCGTGAGCGGCTTCCACACGCGGATAGTGCTAATAGGGCTGCCAATCTACAATTACACAATATCAGACAGCATCGCTAGACTGTTGACGCATCTCGTCGGTTCGAGCCTAGTGGTAGTGCCTGTAGGTGATGCAGCACCAGGCATATTCAACGTGCTGGCGCGTGTAGAGGGTGTTGTGAGTGTCGCGCCAGTACCGCTTTCCTACACGCCGATCGTGGCCACGCTCAATGGTAGATCTGGAGGCTATACGCTCCACTACCCAGAGAGCCTCTACAACGATATCCCAATCGAGCCGGACTACGTGATGCCCGTAGCGTCGCCTTGCCCCACGGGCTATCTTACAAACGTGCCAACGTGCAGTGAGGAAGCGGCGGCAGAATTCGCGGGTCTAGCAGCCGTGGTAGCGCAAATGTATCGAGACCTTCGCGCGGTACCCCCGTCCCCATACCAGCTCGAGTTCCTCATAAGGGCTAGTGTTGTCGACCTAGGCCCTGCATCAAAGGACACGATATATGGGTGGGGCCTGCCAGATGCAAAGCTAGCCTATGAACTGTTATCGTCAAACTCGGGCTTCGTAGTATGCGCACCCTCGTATAGCGACAAGGGTTTCGCGATTGCAGAGCTATACACGCCTCCCTCGCGTCGCTACGGGGTCGTGCTCAAACCTGGTGAATGTGTGCGCATGTGGGCGTTGCCAAGCACGCCATACACACTAACAGTCTACGGGCCGCTGGGGCTAGCACCATCAAGCATACGGGTACAGACGGTATCCGGATATTGGAAGAAGGTGCGTGTCCCATCAACACTACCATACCCGTTCACCATCTCGGCGCTCTTGCTCGACGAGAAGGGTGTTGCGCTAGACGCTGACGTCTATGTATTGCCACAGAACCTCTGGCCCATGGATGCGAGAAAGTTGGCAATGATCATGCACTCTATGCGTATCGAGGGCGGGAGCTTATACGCTACGCTATCATGTAGTTACCTTGCATTTGCGTCCGGCTCCGGGAAGGTCTACATAGCGATAAGGCCGGATGGTCACCTCACCCGCATATTCGAGGTTGATGTAGCGACTTGCCCCAGGCAGGACCTGCTACTTGGTAGAGTGTACTTTGTGGAGTCGAAGAATGTCTATCTAGTTGGTAAAGGACCTGGAGCGGAAGAAGATGCGGATCTACTTCGCTTCATGGGGTTCAGAGTAGAGGTTGGCCTAACACCCTGGTCGCCAGGTACAACACCCGATGTAATCGTTGTGCACCCCTCGGCAGCTAGACTAGTATGGAGTGCCGCTGAGTCTGCACGTGGCAGAGGACTAGTCGTGATGGGCGAAGCTATAGACGAGTACCGCAGAGGTGTTAGCAGCACCTATGCATATCCGAGTGTGACGCTAGTTGCTTCCCCGAGATACACTCCCGGTTACCAGCCCATAGTGAAGCCCGGCGCACCATTAGCAACGGTTTACGGGTACACCGAGGGTGTTGCTACCCAGCCCAGTCTGAAGCTGTATAACATTACAGTCGCGCCAAGCGAAGCTATGTATGTCTTGAGCTACACGATGACCCCCATAGGTCCTCTTGTGGAGGCGTTCTACAACCCGAGAGAAGATACAGTCTACATAGCGAACATCTGGAGTATGTGGAGTGAGGGACGCTCATTATCGGCGAGCATCACGCCAGCAGGTTTGGCAGTTCTACAGTTGAGCGTGGCGGCCGCCACAGGGCCGGTAAGCATAGCGGTAAACTCGAGCAGGGTCAGCCCAGGAGACGTGCTATCAATATCAGTATGGTCGTGGAGGCTCAAAGTCACAGTATGGAATGAAACATACGGCGGGCAACTAGTTAGACTAGTAAGCGCTGCATCGCAATATCCGGGCTACCAGCTGAACATAACAGTAAAGGTAGGTGAGACACCATACGGCGATTACATCCTGCTAGCTAACGACACCCTATGGCGGCTTGGCGTGGCAACCTACAAGGTAGAGCCCATTGTAATACTAGGCTCGAAACTTGTCACAGCAGGCGAGGAGCTAGAAGTGCGTGGTGCGGGGTTCTACGCCAATAGCCACATAACGATACTATTCGATGGTGTAGCCATAGGCTCTACGGTTAGCAATGAGAGAGGCTCATTCTATGCGCGTATACCAATACCGGGTATCGCATCGCCGGGCGTGCACACAATAACAGCGATTAGTAATGATGCTTCAGCATCGGACGCGATAGAGGTGCGTGTAGTCAGGACGTTAAGTATCAAACTAGCTGTGCCAAGTATCATTCCACCTGATGAGCCAGTCCAAGCACTCGCGGTCATAAGACTTGGTGTTAACGAGACTGATGCGAATCTCAGGGCTATACTGGCAGGGCAGTTGCTACAAGTTGAGCGCATCACACGCGGCGTGTATATGATACGTATACCTCCATTACAGCCTGGTGTCTACACGTTAATAGTGCAGGCGGTCCGGGATGAAAGGCTTGTGTATGCTACTGGTTTGGCGGTCGCTGCGATAACAGTTGAGCGTAATGTAACAGTTGCGACGCCAAGGCACATATACGAACTCGGCTATAACCTGACAAGGTATCTTGACGAGCAGTTGAGTAGTATTAAGGCAGGGATTTCCAACGTAGCCGATGAGGTAAAGAGAGTAGAGAATATGCTCTATGGTCTAAAGCAAGATCTTGACGCGATGCTTGATAACATACTTGCTACGGCGGAGAAGCTTAACAGCAAGGTTGATACAGCGAAGAGTGACGTGCTACGCGAGGTTAGAAAGGTGTACGTGGAGATTACGAAGTTGCAATCGACAGTCGAGACTACATCTAAGAACGTTGTTGACACCATATCATCTATGATAACGCAAATGAATAACGACATAAAGATTGGGATTATAGGTGTGCGTAGCGCGGTCACGAGAGACATAACAAGGCTGAACTACACGCTTGCGACTAGTATAGCCCTTGCCATGAGGAAAGTTGACGTGACAACAATGTATACACTGGCGGCTCTAGTGGCGCTTAGCATAAACCTAGCTGTCGTAGGTGCAATTCTAGTGTTGATACTACGTGGAAGGCGCTAGTATAAATCTTCACACCGGCATGTCGTAAAGGTTGGGTATAGCAGATGGTTGACTATATGAAATTTTTATCAAAGGATGTTGAGAAGCTGGAGGCTTCAGATGTTCGTGAGATACTAAAACTGCTTGAAAAACCTGGAGTAATCAGTTTTGCAGGGGGTTTACCAGATCCATCAACCTTCCCGCGCGAGGAGCTAGCAGAAATAGCGCGTAGTGTCATACTTGAGAAGGGTAAGGCTGCACTCCAGTATGCACCGAGTCGTGGTGTCCGTGAATTCATTGATGCTGTTAAGAGGTTCATGGAGAGGCATGGTGTGTATATTCGTGGCGAGGATGCTATAATCGCAACTGTCGGGAGTCAAGAAGCGTTGTACATGTTGTCTGAGGTGTTGATAGATCCAGGTGACGTTGTTATTGTGGAGAAGCCCACGTACTTGGCTGCTGTCCAGGTGTTCAGGAAGAGAGGAGCGCGTTTCGAACCCATAGAGCTAGACGAGGATGGTATGCGTGTTGACCTGCTCGAGGAGAGACTAAAGAGGCTCGCTAGTGAAGGCAAGAGAGTCAAACTGGTATACTTGGTGCCAACGTGTCAAAACCCGACTGGAGTCACCATGAGCTATGAGCGTAGGAAGTACTTGCTAGAGTTGGCCTCGCGGTACGACTTCCTAGTTATCGAGGACGACCCGTATGGTCTAATAACGTTTGAGGAGAGAAGCGTTCAGCCGTTAAAGACGCTTGACCGTGAGGGTAGAGTGGTCTACCTCGGGTCTCTTAGTAAAGTACTAGCGCCTGGACTAAGGCTTGGTTGGGCTGCCGGCCCCGAAGAGATAATCTCTGTGATTGAAAAGCTTAAACAACATGTGAATCTACACGCGTCGACATTAACCCAATACATTGCAGCCAAGGCGCTTGATGGTGGTATTGTTGAGAGGAATCTCGCTAGGGTGAGAGAGCTATACCGGATGAAGAGGGATGTTATGCTTGAGGCGCTCGAGGAATACTTCCCGAGAGGGTCGAGATGGACGAGGCCCATTGGGGGGCTCTTCATCTTCGTGTGGCTACCTGAGGGTGTAGATACGAGAGCGCTGCTCCCGAAGGCAATTGAGCGTGGCGTGGCTTACGTGCCGGGGAGTGCGTTCTATGTTGACGGTAGTGGTGTTAACACAATGCGCCTTAACTATAGTTACCCGAGTGTGGAAGAGATACGTGAGGGCATCAAGAGGCTCGGTAGATTGCTGCGTGAGGAGCTTGAAGGAAAGACGGGCTAGTATAGCCTCTGGGGAGTTTCTCATTAACGTGGGTTTACTGGTTTAGACTGGGTGAGTGACGTTGCAAACCTGTCCAGTAGACACTGCGATATGGATAATCACGGGTGTTTGTAACCTTAACTGCCTCCATTGCTATGCCTACAGGTGGAGAGGGCGCAGAGAGCTAAGCCTAGAGGAGAAAATGCGCCTTGTACGTGAGTTTAGTGAGTGCGAAATAGAATATGTGAATATTAGCGGTGGCGAGCCGCTGCTGCACCCACATACGCGTCAAGTGCTGGAGGGCCTGCGGGAGGCAGGTATAGAGACGTCCATTGTGACGAACGGGACAATGATAAATGACGAATGGTCGCGTCTACTTGCCAAGCTAGAGGTATTTGTTTTCGTGAGTCTTGACGGTCCGAAGGATGTGCATGAGATGCAACGTGGTCCTGGAACTTACGATCGTGTCATCAAGGGTATAGAGAGATTGAAAAAACATGGTGTGCCTTACGCGCTTGTAATGGCTGTGTCAAAGCTCAACTGGAGATACACCTCAGAGTTTGTGGAGCTCGCGGTGAAGCTGGGGGCAGAGAGGCCGATATTGATACCAGTTATGCCCTTTGGACGTGCACTTGAGAACCGGATATACGTGTCAACATGGGAGTATAACAGGGCGGTGATTAACGCGGCACGCAAGGCTCGCGAGTTAGGAGTGAAGCTGCAATTGTGGTGCAGTCCCTTTGCCTTCATGACTGTGCCGCCTGTCAACCACGATGATATAGTTGTTAGCTACTGTAGGCTTGCTCCTGTCGTCGACATAGACCCGCAAGGTAACGTGTTGTTATGTGACGTCATGGATATTGTTCTTGGTAGTGTTAGAGGTAAGCCTCTTCGCGAGGTCATAGAGATGGTTGAAAGGCACCCACTTGTAGGTGAAGTTTTCGAGCCGAAAGGCTTGCCTGAGGCATGTAAGAAGTGTCCATACGTTAAGTTGTGTAGAGGCGGGTGTTTCACACGCGCACTAGTATTGCGTGGCTCGTTGAACGCGGGTGACCCGCTCTGCCCTCGTGTAGCGCTACACGCTAGATAGGTTGTTAACCGCTTACACCCTAACTATGCCCGAACTATAGGGGGTTGAGAGCATGGCAAAAATTGTAGTCGAGATGGACCTGGCCAAGTACAAGTATGTTGACCTTCCGGCCGAGGAGGCTATCAAATTGTTAGAAACTATTGCGGAGGTTCTCGGGAGACGTACCCAGGACCTAAGCGAAGCTATACGCTATGTGAAGAACTTCGAGGAGTTCTACGAGTACATGAGAAAGAAGTTTAAGGACTTCATAGCGCCGCCGCGGAGGCCAGACGACTTCATAAAAGGTACGGTAATAGTTGATAAGGTGAGACTCTACAAGACTGATACTGGAGAAAAACGCGTCGTGATAGTGTTTGATAGAAGGGTTGACATCGAGAAGTTGAAGGAAGCGTTGAAAAAGATAGGCTATGAAGAAATTGAGGTCAAGAAGAGTCTTCTATAAACGGCTAGATTATTTGCGCCTTCTACGTCTCCTCTTCTCGCTTTCTGGTACAGCTATTCCCTCGAGAGCAGTTCTAGCCTCCGTTTCGCTAAGCTCGCCTCTCGCGAGCTTTTCTAGTACGTTGAGGCGGTCTAGCATAGCCTCCAACAGTAGTACGTTTACGCTGATTTCTTCCGCTTCTCCCTCCTCTCCTTCCTCGCCCTCAGTAGTTAGCGTCTCGCTGGTCTCTTCACTAAGTGTAGCTTCGCCATACTCCTCTTCGAGGACCATTGCTCTCACCGTCTTTTAGGTCGGCGCGTATGTTGCCTGGTAATGCGGGTATGTAAAGCATTACCTCTCTACCCGGTAACTCGATATAAGCTTCTTGGTGTGTCTTTCACACGTCGGGTATAGTGGCTGTGGGAGATACCAAGGGCTGTCCTAGTGGAGCCTTTGCTCTCCTTCATCCCAGGTTAAAGGAAGCCCTAGTGAAGCATGGGTATTGTGAACCTACGCCAGTGCAAGAAAGAGCCATTCCAGTATTGTTAAGGGGTGTTAACGCCTTAGTCATGGCGCCAACAGGATCGGGGAAGACTGAGGCGGCACTGTTACCATTAGCTTCCCGTGTTATGGGGAGGGGTGGCGACGGTATCAAGATACTCTATGTTACTCCTTTGCGTAGCCTTAACCGTGACATATTCCTGCGTATAGTGAAGTTGTTGGAGACAGCTGGTCTTCGGGTGTTTGTCAGGCACGGGGACTCCACGAGTAGTGAAAGGAGGCTATTCTTGCAGGAGCCGTTTGACGTGGTCATAATAACGCCTGAGACGCTAGAGTATCTGCTATCCTCGTCAAAGCGGTTCCGAGAATATCTGGCGAGCTTGCAAGCGGTGATCATAGACGAGGTTCATGAACTACTCGATAGCAAGAGGGGTGCTGAGCTTAGCGTAGTCTTAGAGAGGTTGGAGAGGATCTCGAGGTTTCGGGTTCAGAGGGTTGGGTTGTCGGCAACTGTAGGCGATCCCATGTTGGCAGCTAGGTTTGTGGCTGGTGTGGGACGGTATGTGGAGATAATTGAGGACCCGTCTGCTAAGAGGTATGAGATTATCGTTGAGACTGTAAAACCGGGTTCAAGTGATAATCTTGAGGCTGTTAGACTGGGGGTCGAGCCGGACACTGTTGCTAGGTTGCGAAGGATAGTAGAGTATAGTGAGCGTTATCGGCACGTCCTGGTGTTCACTAATACTCGTGATACGGCAGAGATGTTGTCTAAACTGTTATCGTTGCTTGTCGGCGATGATAAGGTGCGTGTGCACCATGGTAGTCTGAGTAGAGAGGAGAGACTTGAGGCGGAGAAACTCTTCCGTGAGGGTAAGCTGCCGATCCTTGTTGCGACCTCGAGCCTCGAGCTTGGCATAGACATCGGTCATGTCGAGTTTGTAGTCCAGTATCTATCTCCGAGGCAAGCGTCGAAGCTTGTGCAAAGGGTTGGTCGTAGTGGTCATAGGCTTGGTAGAGTATCGAGAGGCGTAGTGCTGACGCTGTCCAACTTCTACGATGTGCTAGAGTCGATGGTGCTTGCCGCTCGTGGTATGAGGGGTGATATTGAGGAGCCCAGACCCTACGAGAAGCCTCTAGACGTGCTCGTGCACGAAATAGCCGGTATGGTTGACGAGAGGGGCTCTATTACGATAGACGAGGTTTACGATATAGTTACTCGTTCGTGGCCCTTCCGTGACCTTACGTGGGACGAGCTTCTCGAGGTTATCGGGTTAATGGAATCTGCGAGGATATTGCGAAGAGATGGGAATGTTCTGCGCCCAGGTAGGAGGCTCAAAAGCTACCATTACAGTGTTACGATGATACCTGACGTCAAGCAGTATGTGGTTATCGAGCAGGGTAGTGGGCGGCGTGTAGGCGTGCTAGATGAGGTGTTTGTTGCCGACTTGTCGCCTGGAAAGCAGTTTGTCCTTGCTGGCAAGATATGGGAGGTTCTCGATATAGGCGAGTCTAGAGTGCTGGTGAGGAAGGTTGACGAGGGTAGCCTTGTCCTCCCAGCCTGGGAGGGCGACCTAATACCCGTAGAGTGGAAAGCGGCACGCGAAGCTGGAGCATTGCTCAGACGGCTTGCGAACAACGATAGCGGATTACACGACTCCTATCCCGCTACGAGTAGCTCTTGGGTATTGTTGGAGAGTGTTGTCCGAGAGCACAAGTCTAGGGGTTACCCGGTGCCTAGCGATAGGCTAGTTCTTGTCGAGGTTTATCGGGACATACTTGCGCTCCTAGGATTCTTTGGTACTAGGCTTGCAAAGACACTGGAGTTCCTAGTCTCGACACTCGTAGCTGAGATGGTGGGATACACGCCTAGAAGCGCAAGTAACGCGTATGCGGTCGTGTTGCAGCTTAACTCGCAGCCTAGCCCCCTCCTCGTAGAGACACTTACAAAGCTGCTAAAACGTATATCTCTAGACGAGGCTAAGGTGCTCGTTGAGCGGGCCGCTAAACGCTCTAACCTCTTCATGTGGAAGCTGTACCATGTAGCTGTGCGTATGGGGCTAGTCGAGAAGGGAGCCAAGCCAGAAAGGAGGCTTCTAGAGTCTCTCGCGGATACACTAGCGGGTGTAGAGGCGCTACGCGAACTCGAGCATGATAAGCTAGACTTTGAGGCTCTCGAAAGACTGCTTAAGGATATCAGAGACGGGCGCGTGCGATTGAAGATAGTCTACTCTGTTGAGCCGAGCCCTCTGCTCCAGCATGCAATCAGTGTGGCTTCGTCGGGCGACCGTGTCAGAGATTCTACAATACCATCCTCTGTTCTTGCCAGTGTGTTGAGGAAGAGGCTTGACGAGAAGAAGGTGAGACTAGTGTGTCTGCGTTGCGGGGAGGTGTTTGAGGAGAGAATAGGTAGTCTTGACGAGAAGCCAAAATGCCCGAAATGTAATGCAGGCTTCATCGCTCCAACCAGTTTATCGTCGGGAGAGGCTCGTAGGCTGGTAGATGCTGCGAGGAAGGGTGTTAGGCTGAAAGGCGAGGATGCTAAGAGGCTTCGAGAGCTGCGTGAGGCGGCGGACCTAGTGCTAACCTTTGGCAAGTATGCGCTATACGCACTGTCTGTTAGGGGTGTGGGGCCTAAGACCGCTAGGAGGGTTCTATCGCAGCTAGCTTATGGCGAGGAAGCTTTCTTCAAGGCGCTTGTGGAGGCTGAGCAAAGGTACCTGAAAACAAGGAGGTATTGGAGAGGGTGAGGGATGCGTCACTCTTCCTCCTCTGGTTCTCCTGGGAACCAGAAGGTATCTACGGGCTTTACCTCCTTGCTCGGCTCCTCTATACCCATTAGCTTCTTCGCGGTTGCTATCGTATCCTCTATCTTTCGTTTTGTTGGTCTCCTCCAGGGTGTCGGATCGTTTCTCACGAGTGGCAACACTATATGCTCGAAGTAGACCTCAGCCAGGGGGCACGTGTCTATACAGATCCTGCACGAGACACACTTCTCCGGATTCGTCACCGGATAACCACTGGATACGCTGATAGCGCCCGTTGGGCATGTAGCCTCGCACGCGGCGCAACCAGCACAGAAGGTGCCCCTATACGCTAGCTTTAGAGCGTCATAGGCTTCCTCGTGAAGCTTCTCTCCCCTCATACCTAGGCTCTCGGCGACGAACCTACGTCCATCGAACGATATCCTCCATGCATCGCTCTTTTCGAGCACAACAGTGTCGTCCCTCTTCTCAACTCTAGTCGCGCCTAGGATTGATGCCTGCTCTACCAACGCGTCTCTACGGAGGGGTGAGTCTAGCTCTATCAGTACCATGTCATCCCTATGCTCGACGCGTATGGGTCTAGGCGTTGCCCACCGCTCTAACTTTGGCCTCCATTCGTAGGTCGAAAGGTCTACTCCACCCTTTCTCGCAAGCCGCTCTTTCTGCGTTGCAGGTGCGTTCCATCTCCAAAGGCCTAGTGTCACCCACTTCTCGGGCATGCCTAGGCGTCTTCTCCACTCCTCAAGTATCTCGGCCCAACGCTTCCATAGCTCCGGGTGAGTCTCCTCTACTATGCTGAGCTCTGCCATGGTGCTAGCTGGGCACATGAAGCAGCCTATACGATCGAAGCCCTTATCGTACAACTTGTTATATGGTAGCTTGTGCTTAGCTATGTACAACCAGATGTGCATTTGTGTCCACTCTTGTATGGGTGATATCGCTAGAAGCTGTGGAACCCATCGATTCCTCCAAACCCTAGGGGATCTCGCACGATCGAAACTCTCGAAGCCTCTCTGTCCTACAACGTTCAACGCCCCATCGGGCCATACCTTCCTCGCTGTGCGAGATAGAGGAGCTAGCTTGCATATCTTACAACACCAGCGGTAGTCGCGGCCAGGCGGCCCGAAGTATCTAACAGCCCTCCAGAAGCGGTCGCCCGCGCTAGCCTCGACGAGCTCCAGACCCCATCGCTCTGCGGCTTCTCTCACAGCTTCGATTGTCTCTGGCAGCTCGATGCCAGTATTGTTGAATAGGAGTTTGGGCTCTAGGCCTGTCGAGAGCGTTAAGTGTAGTGCTACGAGGCTATCCTTTCCACCAGAGTAGGATACTACTAGAGGCTTACCAACCTTCTCGTACATCACGTGTATAAAGGCGTGTGCTTTTGAACTCCTAACGTACAGCTCGTACTCATTAGCTTTGAGTACATCCTCGATAGTTGCCCTGGTGTCAGTGTTGAGAGGCTCTCTTTCTCCGCCGAAACGCGTCTGTAGCATAACTCTGCCGCGTCTGACATAGCCTATGCCCACGGGCTCGCCATTCGCGTCCAGGATTACGACCTGCTCGTTCTCTCTCATGCTATGGCCTGCTGGTATGTCAAAACTTGGGCCTAGCCTCTCGCCAGGCTTGAGCCTAATGGTAGCTACTATGCCCTCCTCGACGGCTATCCTCGCGGTCCATTTTGAGAGTCTAAATCTCCATCTTCTCTCCACAGGATCGTAGTAGAATTTGCCAGCGTGGCCTCCGCCCAGTATCACCTCCTTCATCTCATCCATATGTGGTATCTTGTTGGTTGCAAACGCACGCCCCTCGAATATCTTCGAATACAGGCGTTGACCTGCCTCTCTACCAAACTCTTCGACCAAAGCGCGTCGTAGCTTCGTCTCCTCGCCCGCAAACCAGGGCTTAGCATCGCCAGGCTCAGTTAGCCTCACTGGTATGCCTCTCCCGCCGCATTTGCTACATTCCGGTCCGAGTAGCGGCACGTTGCAATTAGGGCACCACCATAGCTTGCCACGGATGGGCCACTTCTTTGCGAGCCTTGCGCTGGGCATACCTTATCCTGGTCTAGTGCACAGGGCGGTTAGCCTCCCTTAAACAATGTGAATGCGCGAATAGCGGATGGAGGAGCTCACCACAACGGGCCGAACACTAGACGCTCCCAGGTACCGCGCTTAGCCTCATACTCGTCACGACTAGCCACAATTCTTGCGGGAACGCCCGCCACAACAACCCCCGGTGGCACGTCGCGCGCTACTACGGCGCCTGCTGCAACAACAGCCCTCTTTCCAATCCTAACCCCAGGAGTCACTACGGCACCAGCCCCAACAACAGCGCCCTCCTCAACAACCACACCGATTAGTCTACGGCTTGGCGGGTAACGATCGTTAGTAAAGACAGCACCAGGCCCGATGAAGACATTGTCGTGTACAACTGTGCCAGGCGGCAGATAGACACCAGACTGTATAGACACCCGCCTACCAACATACACGTGGCTATCCAGGATTACACGCGTACCTATAACAGACTCGTCTCGAACAACACAACCCTCCCTAACCACAACATGATGGCCTATCCTGACTCTCCGCCCTATACTCACAGCCTCATAGATAACACTGTGGCTCCCTACGCGCGACCCAGCACCTATACGAGTACCTACGCCACGCGACCCCCAGTCAATGCCGCCCCGCCATCCAGAGGCAGCCCCCACTACAGCATAATCGCCTATGACCACCTCCTCTTCGACGATAGTAGGGCCTAGGATTGCAGCCCCTCGCCCAA